>JBDHCY010000036.1:0-21536 GCA_039591795.1 Gemmatimonadota bacterium
CCGTACACACCAGACCATCATATCCGTACTGCTCGCGAAGGAGTCCTTGAATGATCTCCGTATTGAAGGACATAGCGACGTCCTCGGATGTTTGGTCCAACGGAACCCCGTAATAGGGCATCACCATCGCCGTGCCAGCCTCGAACGCCGCTTCGAACGGCTTCAGATGATAGTCGAAGTTGTCCCCTGGATACGCTTGGTCAGCGCCGTACCTGAAGTGGGCATCCCAACCATCCTTCTGAGGACCGCCTCCTGGCCAGTGTTTGACCATGGTGGCAACACTGTTCTGATCGAGTTGTTCGCCCTGAAATCCGTGAACGTAGGCTGCGGTGATCTTTGCCGATAAGTCCGCATCCTCGCCGAACGTGCCATTGATGCGAGCCCAGCGTGGCTCTGTTGCAAGGTCGGCCATCGGATGAAGGGCGACGCTGATACCAGTGGATCGGAGTTCCTTTCGTGCGATTCGCCCAAACTCGACGACGAGGAGCGAATCATTCGTAGCTGCAAGTCCTATCGGCTGGGGCCATTCCGACCAGTCCCCGCCAAGCAGATCGGCTCCCATGAAGTGGTTCACGCCATGCCTTGGATCTGACGAGATCGTGATCGGGATACCCAAGCGGTCCTGCTCTGCGATCTTCTGAATGTCGTTGTACCACTGGGCCAGATACCGTGTTTCGGGCACCCGAAACAGATTGAACGTCCGAAGCTTCTTGTTGATCAGATAGTCGTAGGTCGAGCCGAAGAAGAAGTTCGTTGGTGATGGCTTGCCGAGGATTTCGCCCCCCTTGCCCACTCCAATCGGCGGATGCCACATGAGACCGACTTTCTCCTCGAGCGTCATCTGAGCGAGTACATCATCGATCCGTGCGTCGATTCCTTGGCGACTGTCTTCGTAGATGTCGAGCTCACCATTATCGTTCAAATCCCGATAACGAAAGCCATTGTCCTCCAATATCGGCTTCTCAACTAGATTGGATTTGGCCCTGGCATTCGCAATCGCGTGGGAAACATGGAAATACGCAAATCCGAGAAACACGAGTCCGACGATGGTGAGGACCGTGTACAGGAGTACCTTCAGGATCTTCTTCACCGTTCCACTCTCTTTGGAGCGCAGGCTCCCGCGCGGTTCATGACTCGTCACGGCCCTATCCAGCGTGTCAGCGGCCGGTGAGATCGAGCAGTCTCACGAGTCGAAAATCGATGGGATGACTCTCGCTCTGGAGCGCGATGAAGCCGGAGGTGAGCGGCGTCCCGTCGACTTTGGCGGCGGGATCGTAGCGATTGACGACACCGCCTCCAACGGTTGGCCCGGTGTACTGCAGCACGGTGTCGCCGTTGACCAGATGCACGAACAGTGAGTCTCCCCGCACGATCGTCTCCGAACGGACCCACTGGTCACCGTCGAACGTCGGCGAGGTCGATTCGATGCAGTGGTCGCGAGCCATTTCACCGTCGAGGATGATCTCCGTACCCGGCGTGCACACGTTCCCCGTAGGCCGGGATCCCTCGCCGAGACCGCCGAGGAATTGAACCTCGACGGAAATGGGGAAGTCCTGATCGCGGGCCATGGTCGCGGGATCCTGCGCGTGGAGCATGACCCCGCTGTTCCGCCGCGCCCACCCCTGTCCACCCGTCGCTTGCTCCCCCACGAACCGGTATTCGACGACGAGTCGGTAGTGCGAGAACGGTGTCTCGAAGAACAGGTGGCCGAATTGCTCATCGAACTGCTCGTAACCGTCATATCGCACCTGCAGGAGGCCGTCCTGCACGCGGAACGTGTTCGCGAAGTTCTCACCCAATTCGTAGCCGGCGATCTTCGGCACCCAGCCGTCGAGGTCACGCCCGTTGAAGAGATCGATCCACTCAGCTGTATCTCCTGCGGGACGGGCAGATTCGCTGGAGCAGACTTGGAGTCCGAGGACCAACATGGCGGTGGGGACCGCGGCGAGGCGGAACGGAGCTGGCATGGCTGACCCCACCGGCTAGAGGATCGTGCAGTGAATGTACGGCGGCCAGCCCCCGCGCAGAAGGGCGGCGCTCGCCTACGATGGACGCCTGTCCAGCGCAGCCATATCATCTGGGTGATGACTCCCACGGCTCGGAAGATCCCTCTTCAGTGGCTCATCATCATCGGCCTGGCGGCGATGACTTCACTCGGATGCCGTTCGGGAGTGCCAGTGCGGAGCACGCAACAGGTAGTGGCCGGCCCGGTCGACTCGAGTGCGATTCACCTTCGCGTCAATCTGCTCGGCTACCTCGAGACTGACAGCAAGGTCGGCGTGGTGTTCTCACACCGTCCGGTCGGGGCCGAGTTTGACCTCGTGGATGGCACGACGGAGGACGTGGTCTTCACCGGCGCGCTCGAACCAGCGGCCGCCGAGGGCTGGGGTAGGTTCGTGCACTACTACGAAGCGGACTTCTCGACCCTCGAGGTGCCGGGCCGCTATTACCTGCGCGTGCGTAACCACCGGACACCGACGTTCACGATCGGCCGGGATGGCTACGGCAAGGCGCACGAGGAGTTGCTCGGATTCATGCGACAGCAGCGGTGCGGATACAATCCGTTCCTCGATGTCGTCTGCCACCAGCGCGATGGTCGGAGCTTCTACGGTCCCATGCCGGACTCCACCTTCGTCGACGTGTCGGGTGGCTGGCACGATGCCGGGGATCAGCTCAAGTACTTGATCACGGGCAGCAACGCCACCGCGCGAATGCTGCTGGCGTATGAGCTCGCCGGCGATCGGTTTGGCGACGCCACGAACCAGCTCGGCCGACCCAGGCCGAACGGGATGCCTGACGTGCTGGACGAGGCGAAGTGGGGCATCGATTGGCTGCACAAGATGCATCCGGCCCCGAGCCAACTCATTCATCAGGTCGCCGACGATCGTGATCACGTGGGATGGAAGATGCCCAACCAAGATTCCTCCGACTATGGCTGGGGTCCGAACAGCTACCGCGCAGCGTATTTCGCGACCGGGCGTCCCCAGGGACTAGCGGCCCATCAGAGCGAAGCGACGGGCATCGCGAATCTGGCGGGCCGGTTCGCCGCAGCCATGGCGATGGCCTATCGCATCTGGATGGCCGATGCGGGCGACTCGGCTTTCGCGCGCAAGAGCCTCCAGGCCGGGCGCGAGGTGTACGCCATGGGCAAGCGCCAGGAAGGGTACCAGCAGGGCAACTCCTACGGCGCGCCCTACCGATACAGCGAACGGACCTGGGCCGACGACATGGAGTGGGGCGCCGCGGAGTTGTTCAAGGCCACGGGTGAGTCCGTCTATCTCGCAGACGCCATTCGCTACGCACGCATGGCCGGGCCCACGTCGTGGATGCAACGAGACACGGCGGAACACTACGAGTACTACCCGTTCGTCAACGTCGGACATTTCGCGTTGTATCCGCTCGTCGATGCGGCATTTCAGGATACGCTCGCCGGCTATTACCGCGACGGCATCGAGCGGACGATGGCACGGGGCCGAACGAACCCGTACGGTATCGGAGTGCCCTTCCTCTGGTGCTCGAACAACCTGACAACGGCATTGATCACCCAAATCCTCTTGTACGAGACGATGACGGACGATCGACGATATCACGACTTCATGCTGCGGCAACGCGACTGGCTGTTGGGCGTGAACCCCTGGGGCACGTCGATGTTTACGGGGGTCCCGCGCGACGGGGAGCATCCGGTGGACGTCCATACGTCTGTTTGGGCACTGACGAAGCGGGACGTCCCGGGCGGGTTGGTCGATGGTCCGGTTCTCGAATCGATCTACTCCAGCTTGCGGGGCATAACGCTCTACTCTCCCGATGAGTTCGCCGAGTTCCAGAACGATTACGTCGTCTACCACGACGACATCGGAGACTATGCGACGAACGAGCCCACGATGGACGGCACGGCGGGCGCGATCCTGTGGATGGCGTGGTTTGGCAACTAGGCTTTGGTGGTCTCGCCTCGCCGCACGCGGGATTCCATCCATCGCGTGGCATACGCGTCGTGGAGATCGGGGCGTGATCCGGCGGCGCATCGGCGTGGCCGTCGCCACGGCAACGCTCCTGGCAGGGTGCGGCGGTGCACCCGGCCACCCGGGCGAGCGGCCCAACATCCTGTGGATCACGAGCGAGGACAACGGCCCATTCCTGGGTGCGTACGGCGATTCGCTGGCCGACACGCCCAACCTGGACCGTCTGGCGGAGCGCGGCACTGTCTATGAGAACGCCTTTGCCACGACGCCGGTCTGCGCTCCCGCCCGCTTCACGTTGATCACGGGAGTCTATGCCAATGCCGCTGGCACCGAGCACATGCGCAGCACCTTTCCCATTCCGGCGTCCATCCGCTTCTTCCCAGAGTACCTGCGCGCTGCCGGCTATCACACGACGAACAACCGCAAGAAGGACTACAACACGGTCGACCGTCCCGAAGCGTGGGTGGAGTCGAGTGCAGACGCCTCGTACCGAACCAGGGCTCCGGGGCAACCGTTCTTTCACGTCCGGAACTTCACCATCACGCACGAAAGCAGCCTGCACGATCCGATCGACACACTGATCCACGATCCCGACGGAATGCCCATCCCGCCGTACCACCCCACAACCGACGCCATCAGGGCCGACTGGGCGCACTACTACGACCAGGTCACCAAGCTGGATGCAATGGTTGGGGAGCTGCTGGATGAACTGGAGGCGGTGGGAGAGAGCGACAACACCATCATCTTCTACTTCAGCGATCACGGTGGGGTGCTCGGTCGATCCAAGCGGTTCATGTTCGAATCGGGCTTGCACGTACCCCTGATCGTGTACGTGCCACCGAAGTACCGGCATCTCGCTCCGGGCACTCCCCGGACCGATCGGCTGGTGTCCTTCGTCGATTTGCCCAAGACCGTGTTGAGCCTGGCGGGCATCGAGCCCCCCGACTACATGCAGGGCAAAGCGTTCCTCGGGGTATATGAGGAACCACCCAGAGATTACGTCTATGGCTACCGTGGCCGGATGGACGAGCGGTTCGATCTGGTCCGGGCCGTACGAGACAAGGAGTATCTGTACGTTCGCAACTTCATGCCGCATCGCATCTACGGTCAGCATCTGGCGTACCTGTGGCGCGCTCCGTCGATGCGAAGCTGGCACGAGGCGTTCCGGTCCGGGGAGCTGAACGCGACCCAAAGGCGCTTCTTCGAGACGAAGCCGGCCGAAGAGCTGTATCACGTCGCCTCCGATCCTCACAACGTGAACAACCTGGCCGGCGATCCGGCTCACCGGGACCCCCTACAGCGACTCCGGCGGGCCGGCGCCGACTGGTTGCGGGCCGTGAACGATCTGGGATTCATTCCGGAAGAAACGATCGACGAGCGGCGCGGTGAGCGATCACTATTCGAGGTGGCCTCGTCCTTCGCGGCAGAGGACATCATCGGCACGGCGGAGCTCGCCACCCGAAACGCGAGCGAGAACCTCAGCGTGCTCGCGGAGCGACTGGACCATCCTGACTGTGCCGTCCGCTTCTGGGCGGCCACCGGCTTCTCCGTGGCCGAATCGCGGCTGGCTGAGCTGCAGGCGAAACTCCTCGATCATAGGGACGATCCCTGCCCCGCCGTTCGTACGGTCGTCGCCGAGGCACTGTACCGATACGGCGATCGGGCGAACGCTCTCGACATGTTGGAACAGGCACTCCGCGACGATCGCCTGTTCGTCGTGCTCCGGGCCCTGAATACCATCTCCAGCCTGGGAATAGAAGACCTTCCGTCCGGCATGATGGACCGACTCGGACAACTCCAGGAGGCACGGAGGGAGGAATGGGACAACACGGACTACATCCATAATGCTGCTGTATCGATTGAGAGCCGTTAGCACCGTCCACGCGTCGACGAACGCTCGATCGAACGCGCTGCCTCATGGCATCGCGAATTCGGTGAAGCGGCCTGCACTTGCCGTGCTCGGCGCGCTGACGATCCTCACGATGGTGTGTGGTTCCAGTCCCGTGCCCGCCGGGACCGTCATGGCACCGCAGTCCCACCTGGGGCGCGGCATCAATCTGGGCAACAAGCTGGAGGCGCCCTCGGAAGGCGAATGGGGTGCGCCCGTCGAGGCCTGGATGCTCACCACCATCCGGCAGGGGGGATTTGCCACCGTGCGGATTCCGACCCGCTGGAGCGCCCATGCCGCCGCATCGCCCCCGTACGCGATCGACCCGGCCTTTTTGGATCGCGTGACCTGGGTCATCGACCGGGCACTGTCCGCCGGATTGAGGGTGGTGCTGAACATCCATCACTACGGAGAGATCTTCGACGATCCTCACGAACAGCGAGATCGGTTTCTGGCCTTGTGGCAACAGATCGCCATGCAGTTTCGCGACTATCCGGAGAGCGTCGTCTTCGAGGTGCTGAACGAGCCGAACACCAACCTCACGCCGGAGCTGTGGAACGATTTCCTGGCAGACGCCGTCGCCGTGATTCGCCAGAGCAACCCGAATCGCTACGTCATGCTCGGCACCGCGGAATGGGGTGGCATCGGTGCCATGAACCACCTGCGACTACCGGATGACGATCGTGTCATCTTTACCTTCCACTACTACCAGCCGTTCGAGTTCACGCATCAGGGCGCCGAGTGGGTCTCTGGTTCCGACGCCTGGGTGGGCACGACCTGGGGTGCAGGTCGGGATAGCGCGGCCGTGCGGACTGACTTCGATGCCGTCGCCGCATGGGCTTCAGAACGCAACGTCCCGGTGTTCATGGGAGAATTCGGCGCCTATTCGCGCGCCGCGATGAACGACCGCATAGCCTGGACTGCGTTCGTGCGGAGCGAAGCGGAACGACGCGGGTTCTCCTGGGCCTATTGGGAATTCGATGCCGGCTTCGGTGCCTACACGGACGGGCGCTGGAACGCACTGCATGAGGCCTTGATTCCATGAAGACGAGGCGGTCGATGACGCCGACCCGCTTGGTCCTACCCTGCCTCTCGGCCCTGTTGTCTCTCAACGCCGTCGCTGCCGCCCAGGAGGTGCCGGATTGGGAGAACCCGGCCGTATTTGAGCGGGGCCAGGTGGCACCCCACGCGACGCTCATGCCGTTCGAGAGCATCGAGGCCGCTCTCCTGGGTGATCGAAAGGCATCGCCCTGGTGCCTGCAGCTCAGCGGAGTCTGGAAGTTCCACTGGGTCCCGGTGCCGGCGGAGGCGCCGACGACGTTCTTCCAACCGGGCTTCGATGCCTCCGGCTGGCACGACATGGAGGTTCCGAGCAACTGGCAGATGGAGGGCTTCGGCCACCCGGTCTTCCGCAACATCGAGCACCCCTTCCCACCGACACCGCCCGCCGTCCCCGCCGATTACAGCCCCGTGGGGTCGTACCGACGGTCCTTCGAGCTACCAAGCAGCTGGGCGGATCGTCGTGTCTTCCTCCATTTCGAGGGCGTTAAGTCTGCCTCCTATGTCTGGATCAACGGACAGGAGGTCGGCTACAACGAGGGCGGGATGGAGCCGGCCGAATACGACGTGACCGAGCATCTCCAGCCGGGCTCCAATACGATCGCGGTGCAGGTCTACCGCTTCTCGGACGGGACGTACCTGGAAGACCAGGACATGTGGCGCCTGTCGGGCATCTACCGCGACGTGTACCTGATGGCCACACCGCCGGTCCACGTGCGCGACTTCTTCGTGACGACCGACCTCGACGCGGACTACCGGGACGCGGAGCTCCGCATCGCAGCTGCGGTGAGCAACTACGGGGAGGAGCCAGCCGACGGATACCGGATCCGCGCGACCCTCTTCCCGAGCGATGACACCGCGCCGGTCGTGGAGTCCCTCGAGAGCCGGACCCTGTCGATCCCCACCAGTGGGGCCGTGACGGCCAGCCTCGCCGTGATCGTCGCGTCTCCGCGTCTCTGGTCAGCCGAGCAACCTCATCTCTACCGACTCGTCCTGGAGCTGGTGGGTCCGGGCGGTGACGTGGTCGAGGTCCTCGGCTCGGTCGTGGGCTTTCGCGAAACGGAGATTCGTGACCAGGCCTTCCTCGTCAACGGACGACCCGTCAAGCTCAACGCCGTCAACAGCCACGTGCACCACCCCCGCACCGGACGGACGATGGACGTCGCCACCATGCGGCAGGACCTCGTTCTCATGAAGCAATTCAACATCAATGCGGTGCGCACGTCCCACTACCCACCGAACCCGGAGTACTTAGACCTGGCGGACGTGCTGGGCGTGTACGTGATCGACGAGACGGGAGACGAGGCCCACGCGACGACCTGGCTCTCCGAGCGCCCCGAGTGGCGGGAGGCCTACGTGGACCGGGGCCGCAAGATGGTCCACCGCGACCGCAATCACCCGAGCGTCGTGATCTGGAGCGCGGGCAACGAGAGCGGCTCGGGTGAAAACATCTGCGCGATCATCGCCGAGGGAAAACGGCTCGACCCTACCCGCCCTTGGCTCTACGGCGGAAACAACGACTACTTCCCCTCGAACGCCCCCCTCGACTGCGAGGACATCGTCGGGCCCCGTTACCCGATGCCCTTCGAGCTGAAAACTGCGTTCGGACAGGTGCCGGCCTCCGTCGCCCCGCGCCCTTCGTTCATGGACGAGTACGCCGCGGCGACGGGAAATGGCCTGGGCGGGATGGATGAGTACTGGAGGGTCATACGCGCGTACCCGCGCACGATCGGTGGGGCCGTCTGGGATTGGGTCAGCCCGGGCATCCGGTGGCCGTGGCGTGTCACCCCCGATGCGTCGCCCCACGGGAACCACGGGGCCCTCATGGGTCGTGCACGGCTCGTTGATGGTCGTGCCGATGGGCGGGCGCTCGCGCTCAGCGGCCACGACGAATGGGTGGAGCTGTACCGCGACCCCAGCCTCGACGTCATCGGTGATGCGTTGACGCTGACAATGTGGGTCTTTCCCCGGCGCTGGAACGGGCACGGTCCCCTCCTCACCAAGGGCGACCACCAGTACGGCATCCTGCAGTCCGCGGCCGACACCCTCGAGTTCTTCATCCACGACGGGGAGCGGATCTCGGTCACGGTGCCCACGCCGGCCGGATGGGAGGGTCGCTGGCACCACCTGGCCGGCGTCTATGATGGAGTGGAGATCCGACTTCTCATCGACGGCGCGGTCGTCAGCGCCAGGGCGCACTCCGGCGAGATCGATCACAGTCCGCTCCCGGTCAACGTCGGCCGCAACGCGGCCCTGCACGGGATGGAGCACCCCGGGGAACTGTCCAACGCCATCATCGACGACGTTCACCTCTTCGCTCGGGCGCTCGACGAGAGCGAGCTCGACGCCGACACGCCGGAGCTGCGACAGGAGGCCCGACTCTGGCTCGACTTCGAGACCGTCGAGCAGAAGGGGGAGTTCTACAGCCTCGGCATCGGGGGCCGCTCGTACGGCGTCGTCTGGCCAGACCGTGTCCCGCAACCGGAGCTGTGGCAGCTCAAGAAGTCCGCCCAGCCCGTCGGGATCGAGGCGGTCGAAATCGCGCAGGGGCTGGTCCGCATCGTTAACCGGCACCACTTCACCGATCTCTCGGAGCTCGACGCGAGCTGGCGGGTGACGACGGAGGGACAGGTGCTCGAGGACGGGACGTTCGAACTCGCCCTGCCTCCCGCCGAGAGCACGACGGTCAGGCTTCCCGTCGAACACCCCGCGGCAGCTCCGGGAGTGGAGCATTGGCTGGAGGTCCGGTTCACCCTCCCTCGGGATGGTGTCTGGGCGCCGCGGGGGCACGAGGTGGCTTGGGAGCAGTTCCTCCTACCTGGCGTGCCGTCGGCGCCGGTCGGGCCCCTCGACCGCTTCGCACCGCTGGAGATGGACGGGATCGGGCGGCAGGTGATCGTCCGGGGAGAGGGCTTCACCTACACCTTCGACGAGGCCTCGGGGACGCTGTCCTCGATCAAGGTCGATGAGGTGGAGCTGCTCCGGCAAGGCCCAAGGGCGAATGTTTGGCGGGCCCCGCTGGCGAACGAACGGGATGCCTGGGGACTCTACCGAGGCAAGTTGTCGACGCACCGGGACGGCATGGGAAACGACATCGCGAATGGGTGGCGCGCCGTCGGGCTGGACCGCCTGGAGCACACCGTGGAGAGCTTCAAGGCGTTCTTCAGAGACGACCGCCAAGTCGTCGTCGAGATCGACGCCTACGCCGCTCCACGGGAACTGCTTCCGGGCTCGTTCTCGACCGGGTTCGACCTGACCTACGTCTACCGGGTGCTGGCGAGCGGGGACATCCTCCTCGACCACTCGATCGTACCGCAGGGGAGCCAGCCGGACTGGTTGCCGAAGGTGGGGTTGCAGATGGTGCTGCGTGGGGAGTTCGACAACCTCGTGTGGAGCGGCCGGGGGCCGTTCGAGACCTACCCCGACCGCCGGACCGGAGCGCGAATCGGTGTTTTCCAAAGCACGGTCGAGGAGCAGTACGTGCCCTACCTCGTACCCCAGGACTATGGGAGCAAGTCCGATGTGCGCTGGGTCAGCCTCGCGAATGCGCAAGGCGTCGGCCTGCTCGCGTCGGGCGAGCAGCTCCTCAACGTGAGCGCGCAGCACTTCAGCACCGACAACCTGTCGAAGGCGTGGTATCCCTTCCAGCTCGAGCCGCAGCAGGGGGTGACGCTGAACCTCGATCACCGCATGAGCGGCGTCGGCGGTACGGCGGTTTCGGTGCTGACGGCGTACCGGACGTTCCCTCAGCCGTACGCGTACGCCGTCCGGCTGCGACCGTACCGAGCTGGGGAGACAGCGCAGTCGCTCTCGCGCCAGGCTTTCTGGTAGGGCGCATTGGCATAGGCAACGTCCCTCGGATCGACGCCTTCCACGTCGAGGACGCCATGCAGCGTCACCAGCGGAACGTGTACGTGTACTTGACCAGAACGGTCCGGGCGTCGGTGAAGGGCAGCGTCGGTGTGAGACGATATCGGTCGGTGTTCATGCCCTCGTTGTAGACGATCCAGAAATCGTTGCCTTCGCGAAAGTTGTAGCGAAACCGAACGTTGGCCGACACCGTGTGGGTCGTGCTGTTGAACTGGACGAACGCGTTGGTGGACACCTTCGTGTTGAGTGCCGTGCCGATGCGGAGACGGGCCAGATGCGCGTCGAAGAGCTGATCCCGAGCCGGGAAGCGGATCCGGGTAAACTGGTAGAGACCCGACAGTTCCAGGTGCGGTGAGACGTACCATATCGGAGAGAGCTCAGCCGTGGCCTGCCACCCGTCGTAGAACGTGCCGGCCTCAACGCGCGGGTTCACTTGAAACAAGCGCGTGTGCGAGATGTGGTACGAGGCCCCGACCCGGAAAGACGTGTAGCTCCCAGGCGGAACGAACGCCTCTGGAGAAAGCACGAAGGGAACGAGCAAGTTCTCGAACACCAGCTTGGTTTCCAGGCTGCCGCCCGCGCCCGACTTGGCGGCGAACTCCCACTCCGGCCCCACCTCGGCCGACTCGACGGATCGATCCGGGTTGCGCAGGAAGGCAAACCCGGCTAGGCCGAGCGTATGCCAGATCACCGGCGACGATTGGCTGGGTAGCCAGGTGTAGGAAACCGCGGGGTCGAGCAGCGTGAAATCGTTGCGCTGGGTGAAGCCGATGCCGGGATCGTACGCAGGCCCGGCCCAGGCCACGACAGCGTCATAGCCCCATCCGGCCCGTCTGCGTCGCACGAGTTCGGCCGTGAATCGCCCGCTGTTGAAGAGATCGAGGTTGCCGGCGTCGATCTGCTCGTGGTCGAAGGATTGTGCCAATTGGATGGTCAGGTAATCATCCCCGGCCACGCGAACGACGCCGTCGAGTCCATAGGCCAGGTTGTAACTGCCATCCGTGCCGATGCGGGTGGTGACCATGGCGCCGGCATACGAATAGGCGTTGAGGACCTGACGCCGCAGGCGAAGCACGCCGAAGTTCTCGGACGGGAGCGTATCGCTCTCGGTGGTCTGCATGTCGAGGAATCCGACGTCCCAGCCACCCCAGCGGCCCACGAGACGTGCGCCGCCAATTATTCGGACTGGCTGACCGTCGTCGGTCAGGCCGATGCGGCGGCTGTGGAAGAGGCGGCTCAACCCGCTGGTCCTGAATTCGAAAATGCTCGCCCGTTCCTGGAAGAACTGCCGCTTTTCGGGATAGAAGAGCGAGAAACGCGTCAGGTTGACCTGTTGATCGTCGGCCTCCACCTGAGCGAAGTCGGTGTTGACCGTCAGATCCAGCGTCAGGTTGTTGCTGATGCCGTACTTGAGGTCCCCGCCGACCTCGGCTTTGAGGTCGTCTTCGCGAGGATACCCGGTCCCAACCTCGTTCAGCCGGGCGGACTGCTCGAGGCCAGTCAGGCCGTACGGCGTCACGTAGAGAGGCCGGCGGGGGCGAATGCCTTCGAGCACGATCTTCTGAGCGAGTGAGGGCTTCAGAAACGCCCAGTCGGCGATGGGCTGCACGGGCGGAAAGACCAGGCGCTCCGTCTTCCGCGCCACCTTGCGCTGCAAGGTGATGCCCATCACTACCTGCCCGTTGTCATCTTGAAAACGAAGACTGGTGAACGGTACGCGGATCTCGGCAAACCAACCTTCGTGATTCACCGCCGTCGCGACATCCCAGTAGGTGTTGAAATCCCCGTTGATCCACGCGCCCGAGGCGATGCCCCCGCCACTGGCATCGTTGGAGATGGCTGCATCTGTGCGGATCCCCGCCGGCGTGGTCGTGAAGAGGACACCCGTCTCATTGTCGTTGAAGGTGTCGAGGAGGATCTCGAAGTGGTCGTCTCCGCTGAGCCGGTCACGATACAGGGTGTTCGAGCGAATGCCGGTGCTATCCTGATCGTACGCTCGCAACGCGAAGTAGATGTAATCGTCGTCGTAGGCCACGAGGAACTCGGTGCGCTCGGTCGGCGGCGCGCCGTTGTCCGGTTCGTACTGCATGGGCCGCCAGGGCTGGACGGCGTGCCAGGCCGGTTCGTCGCTCACACCGTCGAGCCGGATCGGGCCGCCGAGACGAGGCAAGACGAGGCGCCCCGATCCCTGAGCCCAGGCAAGGGGAACGAGCATGATCTGCACCAGCAGCACCACGGTGCACGTTCGTGCGAGGGGGAGGGACGGAAGCATCGGCTGTCAACCCTGGCGTCTTGCAGCAAGATCTGCTTCGATCTACGTCATTCTGGCATCGTTGAGCGCGTCGACCCTCACGACGGCACCGCGGGAACCCGAACGCGCTCGGAAATCCAACTCCTCTCTCGCTCGCCGGGATCTCGAGCAGTCGGGCGCCGCAGCCCGGCACCCCGCTCAGGTCGCCGGTTCAGGGAGCTCCCGAGATCTCCCGCACCCAGATGTTGCGGTAGCTGACCAGATTGTCGTGGTCCTGCAGTAGCAGAGGAAGCCGGTCGGCGTGCGCCTCGTACTCTGGTTCGCCGATGTACCTCGTGGGGCCGCGGAGCTCAACGTGGTTCTGGATCAGCACGCCGTTGTGGAAGACCGTCATGGAGGCGGGGCTCACCAGCGCTCCATCCGCGCCGAAGCGCGGGGCGGTGAAGACCACGTCGTAGCTCTGCCACTCGCCAGGCCCTCGGGACGCGTTCACCATCGGGATGTGTTGCTTGTAGATCGAACCCGCTTGCCCATTGGGGTAGGTGCGGTTGTCGTACGAATCGAGGACCTGAAGCTCGTAGCGCTCCATGAGGAAGACACCGCTATTGCCGCGGCCTTGGCCCTCGCCCGAGACCTCCGCCGGCGTGCGCCACTCGATGTGGAGCTGAACGTCGCCAAAGCTCCGGCGCGAACGGATGTTGCCGGTGCCGGGCACGACCGTCATGGTGCCACCCTCAACCAGCCATCCGGCGTCACTTCCGTCCTCCGCGCTCCACTCCGAGAGATCGCCGCCGTCGAAGAGGACGATGGCGTCCGAGGGAGGAGTACCGGACTGGCCGGGCGCGACCACCGGAGGCACCGGTTCCCAGACCTCGGTGTCCTCGGGGCGCTGCGACTGCGATGCAACATTCGCATCGACTGCAGGCGTCTCCGCCGAGGTGTCAGCTGCATCCGGCGACCTGCTGCAGCCGCCGCCGATCGCCGGAAGGACGGCGAGGAGGATCGGGAGGGCGGCGCTTCTCGTCTTCATACCGACGGGAGGTTCCAGGGTGAACGATACTCGGGCCAGAGCAGTGCGTCTGCTTCCGCATCATCGGGGAACGACTGCGCGGCATCGTCCCAGGTCAGCCGGCGTCCCGTCTTGAACGCGATGTTGCCGAGGTGGGCAGTCACCGCCGCACGCGCGGCGACCGCGGCGTTGCATTTCGGCTGCTCCCTTGTCTTGATGCACTCGACGAAGTTCACCATGTGGGCATCGAGCCCGCCGTCATCACGTCGCCGCTGGACGGGCATCGGCGTGGTCAGGTACGAGGGTTTGCCGTCGATGTCCTCAGTCTCGGGGAGCACCTCCCACCTCTGACGGTCCACGATGACCGTTCCTCGATTCCCGATGAACGCGACGCCGTGGTTGCGCTCGTACGGCCCGAGATCGATCCCGGTCGCGTGCTCCCACAGCATCGAATAGTCGTCGAATTCGAAGGTGGCCTGCAGCGTGTCCGGTGTCTCGGACGCATCGTCCGGGTAGGCGAACTTCCCGCCGTTCGCCGCCACTCGTTTGGCGCCCCCGTCGCCCATGCCGTAGTGCACCATGTCGATCATGTGCACGCCCCAGTCGGTCATGAGCCCGCCTGCGTAGTCCCAGAACCAGCGGAAGTTGAAGTGGAATCGGTTCGGGTTGAACGGGCGGGCTGGGGCCGGCCCGAGCCACATGTCGTAGTCCACCCCGTCCGGGGCCGGACCGTCCGGCTTGACCGGTATCGCTTTCATCCACCCCTGGTACGCCCATGCTTTGACGAGGCGGATGCGGCCGATCTCTCCCGACTGCGCGTACGCGGCCGCGTCGCTCCAATGCGATCCGCTCCGCTGCCATTGCCCGGTCTGAACCACCGTACCGTATCGCTGCGCAGCAGCCACCATCAGACCGCACTCGCCAATCGAATTGGCAAGGGGCTTTTCGACGTACACGTCCTTCCCCGCCTGGCATGCCATGACCATCATGAGGCAGTGCCAGTGATCCGGAGTCCCGATGATGACCGCATCGATGTCCTGGTCTTCGAGCAAGCGGCGGAAGTCGGAGTAGAGGACCGGTTTCACCCGCGTCCGGCTCTCGACCTCGTCCGCGCGCCGGTTCAGCACCGAGGCGTCGACGTCGCAGAGCGCCCCGCACTCGACCTCGGCGATCTTGAGGATGGAGCTCAGATTGGAGAACCCCATCCCGTTGCAGCCGATCACCCCGACGCGGACTTGGTCGCTGGGAGCGATCCTCCCGGCCCGGGCCCGCAGGACACCGGGGAACATCGTTGCTCCGAGTACGATGCTGGAGTCACGCACGAAGTGGCGTCGCGATGTCATGGCTTGCTCCTCTGGCAGTCGGACAGAGCGGTCTTGAGGCGGTCCGGTCGGCCGGCCATGGACGGCCCTCGGCTCACGCACAGCATAAGGTACGGGCCGGTCGAGGGGAGGCTAGATGGGCACGGGAAGGCGCGCGATGCGCCGTGCCTGGACACGAGCTCCGAGCGTACGGGCCGGGCAGCGCCGTTGCCGCGGCCTGGCTGTGGATGCAGCTTTGGCTGCGATGACCAGACTCGCCCGCACCGTCGCATCGCCTCGTGTCGTCAACATCGAGGACCTGAGGAACCTTGCCCGGCGTCGTCTTCCCAGGGTGGTCTTCGACTATCTCGACGGGGGAGCCGAGGGCGAGACCACTCTGCGGGCAAACCGTCATGCGTTTGACGCCGTGACCTTCCGGCCACGTCATGCCATGGGGTTACCTGACGGTGAGTTGCGCACGACCGTATTGGGGACGGAGCTGGCTCTTCCCGTCCTCCTCGCGCCCGTCGGCTACAGTCGCGTGATGCACCCCGACGGCGAGCCTGCTGTTGCTCGAGCGGCCGGTGCAGCCGGCTGTGCGTACATCATGTCCACGATTTCCGGTCACCGCCTCGAGGACGTCAAGGCATCCTCGTCCGGCCCGGTCTGGTATCAGCTCTATCTGGTCGGTGGCCGCGACGCCGCCGAGGCGGCCATCGAACGCGCTCGTGGCGCAGGGTTCTCCGCCCTCGTCGTGACTATCGACACGGCGGTGGCGGGCATGCGCGAGCGCGATGTCCGCAACGGGATGACCGAGCTGCTGATCGGCCGCCTGTTAGCCAAGATCCCCTTCCTG
Source organism: Gemmatimonadota bacterium (assembly GCA_039591795.1). GTDB lineage: Bacteria > Gemmatimonadota > Gemmatimonadetes > Gemmatimonadales > GWC2-71-9 > JBDHCY01. The sequence goes on from JBDHCY010000036.1 coordinate 16,194, forward strand.
CCGCAGTTGTTGGTGCGCCCAGGATGGCTCACCGCGTTCCTGCTCGACGGCGGGATCCCCAGACTGCCCAACGTGGTCATCCCCGGCCAGGGGCCGATGCCGCTCACCGACGTCCCCACCGCGTTGGCTGAGGCGGCGGTGGCGTGGGATGACCTGCGTTGGATGCGCGAGGCGTGGCGTGGCCCGGTGGTCATCAAGGGCGTGCTCACGGCGGATGACGCCCGGCGCGCTGTCGACGCCGGCGCAGCCGCGGTCGTCGTCTCCAATCACGGGGGACGTCAACTCGACGGCGTTCCTGCCTCCCTGAAGGTGCTTCCCGAGGTCGTGGCCGCCGTTCGCGGCCAGGCCGAGGTGTTGATGGACGGTGGCATCCGTCGCGGCAGCGACATTATCAAGGCCATCTGTTTGGGGGCGGGCGCGGTGCTGGTGGGGCGTGCCTATGCGTACGGCCTCGCAGCCGCAGGCGCCGCGGGTGTTGCGCGGGCGCTCGACATCCTACGCGCCGACATGGAGCGCACGCTCAGTCTGGTCGGGTGCGGATCGATCAGCAAGCTGGATCGGTCGTTCGTCGACGGTGCCGCCGGTGGACACTAGACACCGCGCAAGCGGCTGCTTCCCGCGACGCCTCGGATTCTGGATGACGCATGAGCTGGATGCCTTACCTACCCCGGCTCGTCCGTTCGTCGATCGGCACCTGAGGCACGACCACGTTGTGCGCCTGCTCGACCAGTAGCTCCTCCGCGACCTGGAACGACGCCTCGAGCCTCGTGTCGTGAGCCGACGCCCTGATCGTCGCGACGTACGTTCCGGCCTCGGCGATCCACGCGGCGCGGTCGGTGTGGAAAGAGGCCAGATCTCTGGCGGTCATCGTGAAGGTGACGGTTTCCGACGCGCCCGGCTGGAGCAGAGCCGTCTTGGCGAACGCCCGAAGCTCGCTCTCCGGCTTGTGCAGTGCCTCTCCGGGAGCGCGTACGTAGAGCTGGACGACATCGCGCCCCGGCGTGTCGCCAGCGTTGCGCACGGTGACGGTCGCCGTGATCTCGTCGGTGAACTCGGTCGCACTCAGCCTGAGGTTGCTGTGGTCGAACTCCGTGTACGACAGGCCGTATCCGAAGGCGTATGCGGGCTCGACGCCGAACGTGCTGTAGTAGCGGTAGCCGACGTAGATGCCTTCGTCGTAGGTGACTTCGGTCGGCACGCCGAAGAGCGATGGGGTGCCCGCATCGCCCTGGCCCGGGAGTACCGTGCCGGGGAAGTTGTCGGCGGACGGCACGTCGGCATAGGTCATCGGAAATGTCATCGGCAGTCTGCCCGAGGGGTTCACCTCGCCACGCAAGACGTCGGCGATCGCGTTGCCGCCTTCCTGCCCGGGCTGCCACGCCAGCAAGATCGCATCCGCGTGGTCGCGCCAGCTCGCTACCTCGATCACACCGGCCACGTTCATGACGACCACGACCTTCTTGCCCGCGGCGCGGAATGCCGAGGAGACGTCGCGGATTAGGGCGTGCTCCGTGTCTGAAAGGGTGAAGTCGTCCGTTTTTCGATCGCTCATTTCACCCGAGTTGCGCCCAAGGGTGATGACGGCCACGTCCGACGCTCGGGCGAGCTGCATGATGCGGTTGCCCGTGAGCGCCAGCTCGGGAATGGGTGGAACCGGGAAGAACGGCATTGGCGGCGGCGGGCGGGCCGCTTTCGCCTCGGCGATGTAGCCGTGGTACTCGTCTTGGAGCGAGGCTTCCACGGCGTATCCCGCTTCCGCCAGTCCGGCGTCGAGCGAGACGACGTATGCTTCGTTGACCTCACCGCTGCCGGTCCCGCCTACGATGAGGTCGTACGCAGCGTTTCCGAACAGGGCAAGCGTCCCTGACGGTGGGAGGGGCAGCGTGTGGCCGTCGTTCTTGAGAAGCACCATGGACTCGGCCGCCGCGCGGCGCGCGATCCGGGCGTGGCCCTCGAGGTCCGGCCGGTCCGAGTACGTGTATCCCTTGAACGACGGCGTCTGCACGACGACGCGGAGCACCCGTTCGACGTTCTCGTCCAGCTGTGCCTCACTCAGCGCGCCGGTCTCAATCGCTGCGACGATGTCCTTCGTCTGCTGCAGGTGTCCCGGCATGATGACGTCGTTGCCGGCCTTCATCTGCGCCACGGGATCGCTGCCACCGAACCAGTCCGTCATCACGAACCCGGCAAAGCCCCACTCGTCACGGAGGATCGTCGTCAGGAGCTCGCGGCTTTCGGACGCGTAGGTGCCGTTGATCAGGTTGTAGGACGTCATCACCGTCCACGGCTGTGAGGCTCTGACTGCGATCTCGAATCCCCTGAGGTAGATCTCTCGCAGCGCCCGCTCGCTGACCAGGGTGTTCGACTGCATCCGGTTGAACTCCTGGTTGTTCGCCGCGAAGTGCTTGGGAGAGGTCCCCACGCCCTCCGACTGCACGCCGTCCACGAATGCAGCAGCGAGACTCCCGGAGAGCAGCGGGTCCTCCGAGTAGTACTCGAAGTTGCGGCCGCCGAGCGGGTTGCGGTGGATGTTCATCCCGGGAGCGAGGAGGACGTCCACTCCGTACTCGCGGACCTCTCGGCCGAACGCCTTGCCGACCGCTCGCATGAGGGAGGTGTCCCACGACGAGGCCGTGAGCGTCGCCACCGGGAAGGCGGTCGCGTGATACGACCGGCCAGGACTGTCTTCCCGCTCCGGGGCTATGCGCACGCCGGCCGGACCGTCGGCCAGGGTCAGCGACGGGATGCCGAGCCTCGGAATGGCGTGCGTCCGCCCGGCCGCTCCCGGAACCCTCTCCGGCACCTTGGCGTCTTCCGGGTCCATCTCCGGGAGGAAAGGCAGGTCCATATGGAATCCCATCCCGATGAGGAGTCGGACCTTCTCGGTGACGGTCATGGCATCCATGACTTCGGCGATGGTGTTCTCCCCGAGTCGAGGAGGATGCTGTGCAGTGGCAGAGGACATGGGTATGAGCAGCAGCGCTGCAAGCAGAGGTAGCTGGAACAGGATCAGGACGGACACGGCGTGTGTTCTCGAACGCATGGCCATCTAACGGGATCTCCTGTCTCCGAGTGAACCATGACCGATTCGCCGGACGGGCCACAGATGAGCAAGGTGGGCGGTCTCCATGCTCCCGCTGAGCAATGGACAGAGAGTGGGAAGTTACTCCCTCGACGACGTCGCACCAGTTCGTTCACACGCTTTCTGGAACGCTCTGAGTCAAGAACCCGGCTCGGAGGACGAGGAGCCGCTACCCTCCCAACCGCACCGTTCCCATCGAGGCAGGCGAGCGGTAGGCATTGTCGTCCTTCGCGGCCCACCCGATTTTGTGCTCTCGCCGGTCGCGATCGTTGTCGATGACGTGGACGTCGATGCCGATGAACGCTCCGGAGGCCTTTGCCTCGGTGAGGGGCAACGTGAAGTCGACGACGTATCCGCCGGCGACTTCCCGCTGAGTGCCTGAAAACCCCTCCGGCATCGTGCCGCGTTCGAGAGCGACGGATCCACCGCGGATGATTCGAATCTGCAGGTCGTCTGCCTGGTATCGGAGTGCTTTGGCGTTGTCGAGGTCCAGGTAGATCTCCACCCCGTCGTTGTGATGCGGACGGCCGTCTTGGTTCCGCCGCACGGGGTCGGTCACCTCGATGCGACCATGCAACCCGTCGTCGTCCCAGCGCAGCGCCCACCGCGCAGACAGGTCGTTCGGAGCCGGCATCGCCGGTCCGGTGACGAGGCGCTGGAGGGAAATGAATGCGCCGAATTCGGTCGAGCGTGGCACCTCCATCCCCGCGAACGGACGGACCTCGACCCGAGCGGGTTGGCTCGTGTCCGCGCCGAGCGCGTTCGAGGCGACGACCTGCCAGACGCCTCCTTCGGCTTCCGACTTCGGGGCGATGGCCATCGTTGGGCCGGCCCCCGCCTCGACCACCTGCGCGTCACGCCGCCAAGTGTACTCAACCGGGTACCCGGTGGCCCGCACGCGGAGCACGGTCGCGCCACCCACCTCGACGTCCGTGTCGGCCGGCTGCACGTAGATGGCGGGGGGCTCCGGCTCGCGGATGGAGAGCCAAGCATCGGGATCGAGCCCGTCGAGCGATGCGACCATGTCGGGGAGGAAGTCACAGTACCGGGTGTGCACCTTCTCGGCCTGATCGAACAGCCATTCGCGTGCCTGCTCGGCCGTCGGCCGCTCGGCTCTCCCCTGCCAGTAATCCAGAATGCGCTGGAAGCCCTGCGTAGGTGGACAGTGCCAGGGCTGCGTCTCGCGGGCGATCTTCTTGTGGGTCCACCAGCTCCACCCCACGTTCGCCGATCGCAGGAACGTGGTCGACTCCCGGTTGCGATCGAATGGCGCCCCCACTTCGCCCGTCTCCCCATGCCAGAGCGGCACATCGTAGCGGGTTCGCAGGCTATCCCAACGCGCGAGGCCACTGGCGGACGCCGTGGGTGGATAGGTATGAAAGGCCAGCACCAGGTGTGGATCCCAGTCGATCGGCTCGAGCATCCTGAAGTTCTGCGCCCAGTCATCGCCCTCGACGAAGATGATCCCGTTCGGATCGACCTCCCGGATGATTTCAGTCAGCTGCACGTACAGCGTGCGAAGATCCGCCTCGTCTATGCCCTCGTACCGTCGCAGGAGCGGTTCGTTGAGCAGGTCATACCCGACGATGTACGGATTGCCGGCATACCGCTGGGCGATCCGGCGCCACAGGGCACCGAGGCGTGGCCAGTAGATGTCTGGTTCGGTCCAGAGCCGCGCTTCGCCGTCGCTGTCGGAGATGTTCTCGGCGTTCTGTGCGCCTGGTGCACCGTGCATGTCCCAGATGATGCCCATCCCATGACGCGAGCCCCACGTGACGACGGAATCCAGGAAGCGGAAGCCCTCGTCAGAAAAGGTGAAGGGTTCGGATTCGGGCTGCTCCCTCGGCATCAGCTTGGAGGCGAGCAGCGCCGGACGAATGGAATTCACCCCCATGGCCGCCATGGCCCGGAAGTCCTGCTCGGTCACGTAGTTGTCGTGGTAACGTCGCCAGAACTCGGCAGCGTCGGACGGCCCGATCAGCTCCTCGATCGCCTCCTCGAACTGCCACGGCCGATCCAGCGTGCGGATGTCCCACATGTAACCCTCGGGCAGCAACCAGCCGCCGAGTCCGAAACCGATCAGGTGGACGGGCTCTCCTGTGGCCCGATCGACGATCCGGTCACCACGGGTGGTGTATCCTTCGAAAGGTGGCGTGCATCCCGCCCAGGCGAGAAGACCCACGAACAGCAGTGGCAGAGCGACACACTTCAGGGCGGCAACGGACTGTCGGACGACGCTTCCGTGGCGCACGGCATCCCCT
>JBDHCY010000037.1:0-21522 GCA_039591795.1 Gemmatimonadota bacterium
AAGGAAGACTTCGTTCAAGCCGGTTTTGAGGCCGAGTCGAGGCGGTGAGAGCTCGGCGACGCACCGCCCCGTTCCGCGAAGCGCGTCTTTCAGCGCCTGCTCGCCTCGCCGGAGCTGGACCCACGGCCCGGTCGCGAGGCGCTCCCGCTGGGCCGCTGACGGTGGAGTCTTCATCACGATCAACGCAGTCGGATAGACGGCGGCGCGGAACGTGTTCGTGTCGCCCAGGGGGCGGACGCACTCGACGGTCGTCTCGCGGGCCAGCAGGGCTCTCAGCGGGCCGGCGTAGCCCGCCGTGGCGAGCTTTGACGGCACGAGAAACGCCACCGCTCCATTGGGCGCGGTGAGCTCCAGCGCGCGCTCGACGAACGCTTGGCACAAATCGGGCGCGTGTGCGAAGCCACGGCCCGATGCGCGATATGTCCGATAGCGGGATCTCAGCACATGCCGGACTGCTGGTGGGACCCGCTCACCGCGCACCCACGGTGGATTGCCCACGACGAGATCGAAACCGCCAGCGGCGAGCACGTCGGGCCAGTGACACTCGAAGGCAAAGAACGGAACGGCGTTGGCGTCACGGAGCTGCCGATGAGCGGCCCGGGCTGCCCGTCGCCGCTGGCGGAGGCTGCGCAAGAGGCGGCGCCCGTCGGCCTCGAGTCCGGCGCGCGTCCCGAACAGTGTGGGGCGGCGAGCATCCGAGAGGAGTGTCTCGATGCCCCGATCGGTGCGATCGATGACGTTCTGGAGGACGCCGCGCGCTAGAGCGAGCTCAGATTGGCGCAGCGTCTGGGCGACTCGTCGCTTGGCGGGGCCCACGGTTGCGAACAGAGCGATCCGTGCCTCGGCGACTCGCGCCACCTGTCGACGCACATCACGCGCTGTGGCAGGCCCTGCACCGGCTGTGGCCAGCGTCACCGGGTCGACGAGAGAATCACCATGGCGAACGACGCCGTCGAGGTTCGGCAGCGGAGCGACGGCCGCCGGGTCGGCGACGGGGTCGTCGGCGATCACGGCGAGCCAGAGCCGGAGCTCGGCGAGCCGCACCGCCACGAGGTCGGAGTCAACTCCGAAGAGGTTGTACCTGAGCAGGCGACGGCGGAGGCGATGCGGCGGAGGGGCGTGGGGGCCGAGGAGGGTTTGGTGGAGCGTCTCCAGACGCTCGAGTGCGCCAAGAAGGAAGGCGCCCGACCCCGCGGCGGGGTCCAGAAGGGTGAGATGCCGCACCGCCTCGAGCAGCGCCGCTGCTTCAGGCTCCGTCGGCTTGCATCCGGCGAGCGCCTCGCGCACTGCGTGGCGCTTGACGTCCGCCCGCCCTGCGAGGAGCGGAACGAGTGCGCGGTCGAGCAGGTCGGCCACGAGCGCGTGTGGTGTGTAGAAGGTGCCAGAGGCGCGTCGCCTCGGAGCCTCCATCACGCCTTCGAAGACCCGCCCGAGCATGTCTGGCTCGACCGCGACATCTCGACCCGTTTCTCGCACGGAGAATTGAAAGCGATCGAACAGGTCGTCGAACGCCGCTCGCCAAACAGCGTTCGGCCATTGCGGCGTTCCCCGACGCTCTTCGAGGGCGGTTGGGTCGAAGAGACCTCCGTTCAGGAAGGGCACCGGGCCCAGGGCGTCTTGTCTGGAGCGGCGAGCGGCCGGTGTGCACAATGCGCCGAACATGAGGGGTTGGAGCACGTCGCGATGGAACGGTCGTCGGTCGCTGAGTGCCTGGTCGAGACGCTGCCGGAGGTAGTCTCGCTCTCCCGCGAGCCATCCCTTCGCCTGCACGAAGTAGAGGAACAACACGCGGGTGAGTGCACTGAATGCGATGACCCTCGCGTCGGCGCGTGGCATAGCGAGAGGGCACTCGGCGGTGAAGCGATCGAGCACGCGACGCAGCGCTCGGACAAAGCGGTCGCCGACGCCTTCGGTGCCGAGGACGGCCGCAACCCGCAGGTGCAGTGCGAGCGCGGATTCGGAGGGGCGTGGCCGCAGCCGCTCGAGGAGATCGAGCGAGCGCGCGTCTGGGGCACGCAGGCCGAGAGGCCTGACCACGGGCTGCCGCTCGGCGTTCCACGTTCCGATTGCAAGCCGCGCGCGCGCCGGCGAGAGCGCTGCGACCATGCCACGCTCGGTCTCGCTAGCCATTGTCTCGACAAAGCGCGTGGCGGCGGCGTGAGGATCTCCACGCACCTCGATTCCGGTGACCCGGAACGCGCTGTGGCGCGCCACCAGCGCTGCCCTCACGGTGCCCTGAGGGGGAGCGAGGACGTGCTCGAGTTGGCCGTCGTACCCGAGCGAGGCAAACAGGTCGGTCAGATCATCGAGCGAAGCGACGCTGCTGGCGTTTGGATCGGGCGGCATTCCCGAGTATTGAGCCAGCGCGACGCATCGGTGTGACCTCTCTGCCGCAGTGCCGCCCAAACGATTGCAAGTGCGGGAACGATTGTCCGAGCGGTAGGGGGGATCGTGGGTCGAGACAGCGGCTTCAAGTTCGTGAGTCTCGCCAACGACCTCTGACGGTGATCGCCCTAAGTCCGCGCCATCCAGCTCCCGCCGTCGACCACGAAGATCGCGCCGGTGATCCAAGCGCCGGCCGGGCCCGCCATATAGGTCGCCATATAGGCGATGTCCTCTACCGTGCCCCACCGGCCAAGCGGAATGTGACTCCGCATGTCCTCGTCGAGTTGCGGTGCCTCCGACCCGCTCTTGCCACGGGGCGTGAAGGCTCGGAGGACACCTTCGGTGGGCACGGGGCCCGGCGCGATGGCATTGACTCTGATGCCATCGGGTGCCCACTCGAGTGCCAGCGTGCGCGTCAGTGCGTCGATGCCCGCTTTCGCCGCCGTGGCGTGCGCCATCTTGGGCCAGCCGCGATAGTGCAACGTCATCGATATCGAGATGATCCGCCCGCCGCCACGTTCCTTGAGATGTGGGTAGACGGCTTGCGAGCAGAAGAAGGTACCGTAGAGGTCGGTCTCGATCACTGCGCGCCACGCGTTGGCGCTCAGATCGGCCGACGGTCGGTAGAAATTGCCTGCGGCGTTGTTCACGAGAATGTCGATGCCGCCACACGTCTCGGCAGCCCGATCGATCATCGTGCGCACGGAGTCGGGTTCGCGCACGTTGACCGGAATGGCCACGGCCCGATGGCCAAAGGCCTCGAGCTTTTCGACAGCCGGCTGCAGGTGCTCGGGCTTCCTACTGGCGATCACGACGTCAGCACCGACGCGGGCCAACTCCGTTGCGATGCCGAATCCGATGCCGGTGCCCCCGCCGGTCACGATTGCCACTTTCCCCGCCAGAAGGTCGTCCTTGAAGATCACTCGTCCGCTCCCACAGAAGTGAGCTGAATATACGGCGCTCTGCGAATAGCACTCAGCGGCTCCGCCGCCTCCTCGCGAGCGTGCGAAGCACGAGCCAATACACGACGACGTTGACGGCAAGCGCGGCGCCGCCGAGCACGAACTGCGACCGGCGGTCGAGCCCGGGATAGAGAACCGGCAAGAGATAGTGCTCGATGAAGCCGCCTTCGTACCCGGCCTGGCCGGCACGCGCTCGCAGCGCGATTTCGAGAGGGGTCAAGGGGCAGACCCACCCGACGAACTCGACGAGCACCCCCCAGGCGGCAGCCGGAAGATGGATCCAAGCCACGCGCGGCCACCGTACGACGAGCAGACCACCCGCCACCACGAACACGACAAACGCGAAGTGGAAGCCGACGACGAGGTCGGCCAGCAGGCGATAGCTCATGGTGGAGCGCCGGACGGCGCGTCTCCAGCCTCGTCCACAGCCACGAACGCTGTACCGAACAACGTACCTCCGACGTTGACCGCCGTGCGGAACATGTCAGGGATACGATCGACTCCGATGAGAATCCCGAGACCCGCGAGTGGAACGCCGGTGGCGGTCAGGGCGGGCGCGAGGGAAAGCACGCTGGCCGACGGCACCGCGGCAATGGTGAGAGACGCGAGGAAGACGGCGGCGAGCGCCGCGACGTATCCCCCTGCTGAAATGGCCACACCATAGAGATCTGGGAGAAAGAGCAGCGCGACGCCCTGGTAGAGGGCACTTCCCGAGCGATTGAGCGAGACGCCGAGTGGAATGACCAAACCGGACACCGCGCGCGGGTAGTGGAGCCGGTCCTCGGCTGCCTCGAGGAGAAGGGGTAGGGCGGCGAGCGACGAGGTGGAAGAGAATCCCATGGCGATCGCCGGCGCACCTTCGCGGAGCACTTCGCCGAGATCGGTGCCCTTCCGAAGAAGCATGATGGGTACGTATACAGCTGCGGTGAATACGGCGAGACCCGCGAGGACCGCGGCCACGAACGCACCGATCACGCCTAGCATCGTCCAGCCGAGCTGCATAGCGAGGGGCGCGATTAGGCCGGCGACCCCCAATGGGGCAAGCGCAAGCGCCCAATAGACGACTCGGATGAGGGCTGCGGTGATACTATCGGCCAGGTCGACGAGCACTCGACGCTTCGCCTGGGGAAGGGCGGCGGTGGCCAGGGCGGCGATGAGCGAGAACACAACGAGCGGGAGGAGATCACCGCGCGTTGCTGCGGCCACCGGGTTGCGCGGTACCATATCGATGAGGAAGTCCATGCCTCTCCGGGTGGCGCGACCACTGGCCGCGGTGAGGCTCTCGTCTACCGGGACGGCCTGGAGCTCGGCGCGGCGATCGTCAGGAATCGGTGCGAGCGGGAGAATGATGCGTGCCGCGCCGAACCCGATGGCGATGGCGATGAGGGTAGTGATCCAGAAGAACGCGAGGGCGCGAACGGCCAACCTCCCCAGCCGCCGCGGATCGCCGAGGCGCGCTACACCGGCGTAGAGCGCGCTTGCCACCAAGGGGATCACCGCCATCCGCAGGAGGTTCACGAAGATCTCACCAACCGGGGCAAGCACCTGGACGGCGAAAACAAGCAGTCGAGCCTCGGTGGCCCAGGCAAGGACGCCGAGAATGAGGCCTCCGGCGAGGCCCACGAGGATTGCCGCGTGCCGGTTCACGGGGTCGCGGCTATCTTCCCCAACGTCGCAGCGGGGGGCAGACAGTGACGCATGCGCAGACGACGACGCCGCGGTGGGCTTTGATCCTCGGTGCGTCGAGCGGATTTGGCGAGGGCGTGGCGAAGGTATTGGCAGGCGCGGGCTACGACATTGCCGGTGTCCATCTCGACCGCAAGGCGGGGATCGCTCACGTCGGAGAGATCAAGGCGGACATCACCGCGCTGGGCCGGCGGGTGCTCTTCTTCAATGTGAACGCAGCCGACGCGGCGAAGCGAGACGAGGTGCTCGACGCCCTGGCAGCGGATGCGGCCGAGCAGGGCGGTGGTGTAGCGGTTCTGCTTCACTCGCTCGCGTTCGGAGCTCTCAAGCCGTACACGGGTGCCGAGATGATCGACCAGAAGCAGATGGAGATGACACTCGACGTGATGGCACACTCGCTGGTCTATTGGACACAGGGGCTCGTCCGGCGTGGGCTCCTCGGGAGCGGCGGTCGGGTGTTCTCGATGACCTCTTCCGGGTCGACGCGAGTCATTCCGGCGTATGGTGCCGTGTCCGCGGCCAAGTGCGCGCTCGAGAGCCACACACGCCAGCTCGCGAGCGAGCTGGCGGCGCACCGGATTGCGGTGAACGCTCTTCGCGCCGGGATCACAGACACCCCAGCGCTGCGGAAGATTCCGGGTCACGACCGCTTGCTCGAGACCGCCACGCGCCGCAACCCGAGCGGCCGTCTAACGACCCCCGCGGATGTTGCTGGTGCGATCCTCGCGCTGTGCCACCCGGGTGCCGACTGGATCACGGGCAACGTGATCAACGTGGACGGGGGGGAGGAGATCACGGGCTAGAGGCGCGCGGCGAGCCCACGGTACTCCGCCTCGAGCGCCTCCAGCTGCTGAGTGGTCTCGTCGTTCTCGTGCTCGGCGACGGGCACCGGCACGCCGCGTTGCGCGAATAGCATGACGCTAAGCGAGTCGGTGTACCCCACTACGGCATCGGCGATTGCCTTGTCCAGCACGCGATTGAGGCGAAGCACCGCAGCCATCAGCTGCCGTGGCGGAAGGCTGACCAAGTCATCCGCGAGCGACCGAATGAGGAGCTCGCGAAGGTGCTGTACCTCCTCCACGACCTCACCGGCGGCCAGGCCGCGAATGAGCGCCGTGCGACCGTAGAGCTCGTTCACGTCGAACCAGAGGCCGTTTGCCTCTCGGCGGAGAGGCCCGGCCATGAGCGCGAGCACGTCGAGAATCAGTCCGAGCTGACGGCGGACGGTCGGGCGCTGAATAGCTGGGGCGGTGGCTCCACGCCGTTCCATCCACGCAAGCCACTGCGCAACCATGTCGTCGCGCCGTGCCTCGATGGCGTGCCGAATCGCCGCGGCGGCGCCGGGACCGGACGTGCGCTGAGAGCGTTCCATCTGCGGAGGCTGCAGCCTAATGTAGCCGAGGGCCGGTGGGCAGGTAACCACGCGTGCGGGGAAGGGCGATGGCGACGAAATCCGTGACGAGCTTCGAGGTTGCAGGTGCCGACGGCCTGCCGATGCACGGCAACGTACACACAGCCGCTCGACCCGGAGAACGACGCCCTACCGTGGTGATCTGCCACGGCTTCAAGGGGTTCAAAGACTGGGGCTTCTTCCCGGCGCTCGCCGACCGGCTGGCGACCGCCGGCTTCACGGCCGTTCGATTCAACTTGTCTGGTGCCGGGGTGAGCGAGGGCGAAGAGTTCGACGAGCCAGAGCGCTTCGCACACGACACCTTCAGTCGGGCGCTCGCCGACCTCGCTTCAGTCATCGACTGGACGGGAGCCGATGACATCGGGATCGTGGGCCATTCGAGGGGAGGCGGACTCGCGGCCCTTCAAGCTGCGCGCGACCCACGCGTCAAGACACTAGTTACCTGGGCGTCGATTGCCAGCGTGAAGCGGTGGGATGACGCCACAGTGCGGTCATGGCGAGAGCAAGGCGTGCTCCACGTCGTCAACCAACGTACCGGGCAGGTCCTCCCACTCTACACCGATATGCTCGACGACCTCGACCGTCAGGAATCGGGGCTCGACATCGAGGCCGCTGCGGCGCGGGTCGAGATTCCCTGGCTGGTGATTCACGGCACGGAGGACGAGACGGTCTCAGCGGCCGAGGGGCGTCTGCTCGCGGCATCGAGCCGCAGCGGAGATCGAGAGCTCCTGCTGATCGAAGGGGCGGGGCACACCTTCGGGGCACGTCACCCTTGGCACGGGCCGACGGCCCACCTCGAGGAAGTGGTTGGTGCGACTATACTGTGGCTTTCACGGCATCTGAGTCTGTGAGGAGTCGGGCCGGATCGGTTCGACCCGGCCCGGCAGTTGCTACAGTCCCGCTGCGTAGAGGTCGTCTACCTGTGGTCGCTCTACGAGCCGCGTGGCACTCGAGCTAGCGCGGCGGACGCGAATCAGCCACCCTGCCGCAGCGACGGCGGCGAACGCGATGAGCCCAACACTGAAGCGGCGAATAAGGACCTCCCTGCGGAGATGAGAACCGACGGCACGCAAACCGTAATCTAATCACTCGGTCAATGAGCCAGATGCTTCTCAAACGACTGCGACTAGCGCTGCGTCACCGTCGCGCCGTCGAATGGAACGAGCGCGGGATTACGCAGGCCGCCGTGGCCGTCATTCTCGCGCATCGCGCACGCGGGCTGGAACTGCTGCTCATCCAACGCGCCGAGCGACCCGGGGATGTCTGGTCGGGACACATGGCGTTGCCGGGTGGCAAGTGGAGCCCGGAGGACTCGACACTCCTCGCCACCGCGATGCGCGAAACCCGCGAGGAGGTCGGGCTCGATCTCGCAGCGGCGGAGCTCATCGGGCAGCTCGACGATCAGAGGCCGGGCTCGCGGCTGCTTCCCCGGATCGGTGTTCGCCCGTTCGTCTTTCACCTCGTCGACCCTCCCCCGACTGCCCATGGCCCCGAGGTCGCGGACAGTGTATGGGTGCCGCTGGATGTGCTCCGTGCCCCAGCCACGCGGCAGGAGACAGACATATTCGTCCAAGGCGAGTGGCGTCGCTTTCCGTCCTATGTCGTTGGTTCACATGTAGTTTGGGGCCTCACCGAGCGAATCCTGTCGTGGCTCCTGGGCCTTGTGGGCGAAGACCAGATCTCTTAGTTTAGTCTCACCTAATAATTTCGTTAGGTATGTACTTCAGCGCCATGGAGCAACGGTGGCACGCTCTCTGACTGAAGCGTCCTCGCGTCTGACCCGCTCCGTGGAGGACTACCTCAAAGCCATCTACCACTTGGCTGCGAGGTCGGGCTCTGCGTCGACCAGCGAGATCGCTTCCGGGCTCGGAGTGGCCCCAGCCTCAGTGACCGGAATGGTGAAGCGCCTCTCCGAGGCCGGCCTCTTGGTTCGGCAGCCGTACCACGGCGTGAAGCTCACTGATGGCGGGAAACGAGCGGCGCTCAGGACGATCCGGCGACATCGAATCGTGGAGACCTATCTCATCGCAAAGCTCGGCTACGACTGGGCCACGGTGCACGAGGAGGCTGAGCGCCTCGAGCACGCCGTCTCCGATACCCTGATAAACCGGATGGCCGAGGCGCTTGGAGATCCACGCTACGATCCTCACGGCGAGCCAATCCCCACTGCTGACGGTCAGATCGAGGAAACGATCTGGGCCTCGCTCGATGACGCTCAAGTGGGAGAGTCGGTTCGGCTCAGGCAGGTGGCCGACGCCGACCCCGAGCGCTTGCGGTACCTCGACAGTCTCGGGCTCCGTCCCGGGACGCTGATGACTGTTTTGGAGCGGCAGCCGTTCAACGGGCCCACGACGGTTCGGCTCATTCGTGGTGCGGGAACGACGCCGGATACTGGTCGTGAACACACCATTGGGCGCGAGCTAGCGCAGGGTCTGCTGTGCTCCGCCGAGGAGAGCCCATCATGACCCGACCACCAATGACTCGACGAGCTGCCATCAAGCGGGGTGTGGCGGGCGCCGCCGGCCTGGTCGCCACCGGAAAGGTCCTTTCGGCAACGGAGCGGGCGGCACTTCCGGACATGGGGCTCCACTCGAATAGAACGGTGGGGGAGGCACTCGCGGCGGGGATCGATCCCCACGCGTACCTCACCGATTTCGACTACGGCGATGTGAGTGTTCTCGACGACGGACGAACGCTGCGCCAATACACCGTCGTGGCGAGCGAGCGAGAGCTGGAAGTGGCCCCCGGGGTGTTCTTCCCGGCGTGGACGTACGACGGGCGCGTACCGGGTCCGACAATTCGTGCCACGGAAGGGGATGTCGTCCGCGTCAACTTTCACAATGCTGGCCAGCACCATCACACCATTCACTTCCACGGCTTCCATGCCGCCAACATGGATGGCGTGTTCGAGCAGGTGCCACCTGGGGGAGACTTCGTCTACGAATTCACGGCCGCCCCATCGGGGCTTCATCTCTACCATTGTCACACCATGCCATTACGCCGGCACGTTGCGAAAGGGCTTTACGGGGTCTTCTTGGTAGATCCGAAAGTGCCGCGGCCGCCGGCCAACGAGATGGTGATGGTAATGAACGGGTTCGACGTCAACTTCGACGGAGAGAACGAGATTTACGCTGTGAACACGGTGCCCTTTGCCTACCAGCAGCGTCCAATCCAGATCCGCCGCGGCGAGCGACAGCGAATCTACCTGGTCAACGTCCTCGAGTTCGACCTCGTGAATTCGTTTCATCTGCATGGGAACTTCTTCGAGGTCTACCGAACCGGCACACGCCGCGATCCGAGCGATTTCACGGACACGCTGATGATGTGCCAGGGTGAGCGTCACGTTATCGAGTTCACCTACGAGCATGAGGGTCGGTTCATGTTTCATGCGCACCAGTCCGAGTTTGCCGAGCTCGGGTGGACGGGAGTCCTCGAGGTGGTGGAGACGCTGGCGTGAGGTTCCTTCGGTTCGTCCTCCCGATCGTCCTGCTTGGTGGCTTGGTGTTGGTCGTGACCCGCGGCGGCGCGCTTCGCTGGCTGGCGAGCGGCGCACCTGCGGTCGAGGAGCTTGCCTTTGAGCGCGTAAAGCTCCGTCCAGGGAAAATCGAAGCGACGGTCGTCAACGGGGGGCCGAGCCCGGTTACGGTCGCCCAGGTGATGGTTGACGAGGCCTACTGGGCGCACACGATGAGGCCCGGACGCACCGTACCACGCCTCGGACGGGCCACCATCGTGATTCCGTATGAATGGGTGGTGGGTGAGCCGGTCGCACTGACGCTACTCACCGCGACGGGCCTCACCTTCACGCACGAAGTGGCCGTCGCCGTGGCAACCCCCGAACCCGGGCTGCGCTACTTCGGTGTCTTCGGGCTGATTGGCTTGTATGTCGGGGTGATTCCGGTGGCCATCGGCCTGTTATGGTACCCGTTCTTGAGGAGTCTGAGTCGGCGTTGGACACATTTCGCGCTGGCGCTGACAGGCGGTCTCTTGCTCTTCCTCGCCGTCGACTCGCTCGAAGAGGCGCTGGCGAGCGCATCGCGCGTGGCGGGCAGCCTTCAAGGTGTTCCCCTCGTCGTGCTCGGCGTGATACTCACGGTCTTGCTCCTCGAGGGCCTGGGTGGCAGCCGCCGGGTGGCGAGCGAAGGGCCAGCCGCACGCCGCAGTGTGGCGTTCCTGGTTGCCCTCGGGATCGGTCTGCACAATCTGGGTGAAGGGCTCGCCATCGGAGCGGCGTATGCAGTGGGCGAGGCGACGCTCGGTGCATTCCTCGTGATCGGGTTCATGCTGCACAATGTGACGGAGGGCCTCGGCATCGTGGCTCCCGTAGCGCGCGACCGCCCCTCACTCGGCACGCTTGCGGCGCTCGGCGCCATCGCCGGGCTTCCGACGGTACTCGGCTCTTGGGTAGGAGGTGTGGCATTTTCCCCCGTCCTCGCCACACTCGCCTTTTCCGTCGGAGCCGGCGCGATCCTCCAAGTCGTGGGCGTGCTCTACCGCGTCGTGCGTCGTGAAGTGGACGGGCCGCTCTGGCAGCCCCTGAACGCGGCTGGAGTGATGGGCGGAATGCTGTTGATGTATGGGACCGGGTTGCTCGTCGCGGTCTGAATCAGGTGGAAGGCAGATTCTCGATCGCCTGTAGGATGGCAGCGATTCGGCGATCGCGCTGGGGGCGCATCTCCTCGAGGCGTCCTTCGTAGGCGCGCGCTACCGCGGCCTCCAGTGTGCGCTGCTCCTCCGGGCTGAGGTGCTGCCAGTCCGCGAGATCGTCCCACACCTGCTCGAATGTGGCCAGGAGGTGCTGGAGCACGACGCGCACGCTCCGGTCTCCGGCGGCAAGCTGGGAACTCAAGTGCGGTCCCGCGGCGGTCCAGCCGAGCGCCGGTCCGAGCGAGATCACGGTATCGAGCTCCTCCACATCGATCACGCCCTGAAGCACGAGGTGGATTGCTTCGCGCCATACCGCGGCGGCGATTCGCGTCGCCACGTTGCCCCGGATCTGCTTCTTGAGCGTCACGGGGAACCGACCGAGCGCACGGAGCCATCCACGCAGTGTGTCGAATGACTGCTCCGAGGTCTCCGGGCCACGGATCACTTCGACGAGCGGAATGATCTCGGGCGGATTCAGCGGGTGAGAAATGAGGACCCGATAGCGCCGAATTGCTCGCGCCGCGATGTCCGCTGGAGTGAGGCCGCTCGAAGAGCTGCTGATGACCGCCTCGGGCTTGGCGACGTCGTCGATCGCCTCAACGACGCGTTGCTTCGCCCCCAGATCTTCGGTGATCGCTTCAATGATCCAGTCCGCCGGCCCCACTGTTTGGAGGAGGCTCTTGCCGAACTCGAGGTCTTTCACCCCGTGCTCGACGACGGCGGCAGGCAAGCGCCGCAGTTGAACGAGCGTGCGGGCTCGAACCGCGATCGCGTCGACGGCTTCAGTGCGGGCGCGCGGGTCGATGTCGAAGACCCCGACCTGCCAGCCGGCGGCGGCCGCAAGCGCAGCCCAGCCCCGCCCCGTCTCGCCGGCACCAACGACGGCAACCCGGGGGATCTCGAGCGGTGGCGTGGTCACGTCGCCTCTGGGATCCAGGGAAGAACGCGCTCCCGAAGGAGTGCACGCCCGCGCTCGCCATCGGCTCCGACAGCCACCGAGACGCTACGGCCGGCGCCGACGATGCGTGTTTGGCCCTGTTGCTCCCCTGGAGCGAGCGAGACGGCCAGGGGAACCTGCTGTACCGTCAAAACGGTTGAATCGAGCGCCGCCACCATGGCCAGGGGGTCATGGAGAATGCAGCCATCGAACCCCTCGTGCCGTCGATGGGATTCGAGGTAGCAGCGAAGTGCCCTACCGAGCCAGGGCCCGTGCGGCGGCCCGCCCGACTCGACGGCAGCGATGTCCTCAGCAGACAACGTCAGCGCGCGAGTCGCGTCGAGCGGGACCAGCGTCGTTGGGAGCTCGGCCTCGAGCACTCGCCACAGAGCTTCGGGATCGGACCAGGCGTTGAACTCGCTTTGCACCGTAACATTGCCCCGCGTCGAGAGATTGCCCGCCATCGCAACGTGCCGCGTGACGCGTGCTTTCACTTCACTTGGATGCATCGCAAGGGCGAGGGCGAGGTTGGTGAGTGGCCCGAGCGTCACCAGCGTCACATCCTCGCCGGCTGTCTCCAACGCTCTGAGCAACGCAGCCGGGTCGCTCTGCATCTTGGGGGCAGGGGGAACCTCCGCGTAGCCAAGCCCCGAGGCCCCGTGCGACTCCGTTGCGGTTGCCACCGATCGCGACCAGGGCCGGTCGGCACCCGGGAAGATCGGAAGCGGTAGGCCACCGACGCGACGAAGCACCTCGCGAGCGTTCCGGGTTGCATTGTCGAGAGTGGTGTTGCCAAACGAAGTGCTGATGGCCGCCAACCCAAATTCCGGCGACCGTACGGCCAGCCAGATGGCCAGTGCGTCGTCGATGCCGGGGTCGGCGTCGATCACGAGCGGGATCATGCGATCGGTGTGCACGGCCGCGAACACGGTACCATTTTCAGGGCTCCGAGGCAATGTAGCCGACGACGGATACCGACGTCGGTCGGTCCCTTATATTCCCCTGCGCATGGGCCAAAGCGGGTGGTGACGCTTGAGCGACACCGAACGATATCGGGAGCTCGTTGAGACATTCGGTCGCGGCTGGCAGGAAGGCGACCTCGACGTCCTCATCTCGGTCTTCACGCCGGAGGCGGTCTACGTGGAAACGCCGTTCGCCGCGCCTGATCGTGGGGTGACGGCGATTCGCAAATCGTGGGAGGGCGTGCGCCTCAACCACGCCGATGTCTCCTTTCGATGCGGTGAAATCTACGTTGCGGGCCCGTGGTTCGCCGCGGAGTTCCGGTGCACCTTCCGCCGCCGCCGCACCGGGGAACCGGTGGACGCGCGCGGTGCAATGTTCTGCGAGACAGCGGACGGTAAGATCTCGGAGATGCGGATGTACTGGCACCGGTTCTCCGGCAACCGCGAAACCAGCGTGCCGTAACAGGTCCGAGTTTGTATACGGCCCTTGCCACCCTGCACCTCCTCGCAGCGCTGATCTGGCTCGGGGGGCTTCTCTTCCTCGGCATCGTTGGTGCACCCGTCCTTCGAGGCCTGGATCGCCCGCTTCGCGCCCAACTGTTCCAGGCACTGGGCGAGAGGTTCCGAGCGGTTGGCTGGGTTGCGATCGGTGTGCTCGTGGCCACCGGTCTCGTCATGATCTGGCGGCTCGGCGTTTTTTCTGCGCCGGCGTCGTTTTGGGCCACCGCGTTCGGGCGTTCGCTGATCCTCAAGTGGAGCGTGGTGGCGACGATGCTGATACTCTCGGCACTCCACGATTTCAAGTTCGGACCTGACGCGCGCACGAGCGAGCACGCCCGTCGTATTGCAGCCCACCTCGGCCGGGCGAACGGCGCTCTCGCCCTTGTGCTGGCCTACCTCGCAGTACTGGTGGCGCACCGTGGAAACTGAGGGAGATGGATCCCTTGAGCGACAGATCGGCAGCTAGCCGATGTGCCGGGCGGACGGTTCGCCGGGTAGGACTGCGAGGGTGTCTCGGCACCTCGTTCAGCCGACGGGTCTTCCATTCGGGCGCGATCTTGCTGGCGCTTGCGTCGGTCGTCACGGTGACTCCATCGCGAGCGCAACTCGGCACGAGAGAGGTCGTTCTCGCGACGACCACTTCGACCCGAGACGCTGGGTTGCTCGACGTCCTCGGGCCGGCGTTCGAACGTGCTAGCCGCTATCGAGTGCTCACTGTTGCCGTGGGGAGCGGGCAGGCGCTCCGAATGGCGCGGCGAGGGGACGCAGACGTCGTCCTGGCACATTCTCCCGACGCAGAGCGTCAGTTGGAGGCTGCGGGGCTCGTCCGGAACCGCCGGCGGGTCATGTACAACGACTTCGTCATCGTCGGTCCGCGTGCTGACCCCGCCGCCATCAGAGGGATGCCAGAAGCCGTGAGAGCGCTGCAGGCGGTCTTTCGTCGGGGCGCTCCCTTCTTCTCGCGGGGCGACGAATCCGGCACTCATGCACTGGAACGTCGCCTGTGGCGGCGGGCCGGGATCGAGCCAGCAGGCGATTGGTACCGCGAGACCGGTCAGGGCATGGGGGCCACGCTGACGATTGCCCAGGAGCGGCGCGCCTATACGCTCGCCGACCGGGGCACCTACCTCGCCTGGCGGGGACGAGACGACCTCGACATCCTGGTGGAGGGTGACACGGCCCTGTTCAATCAGTATCACGTCATGGAGGTCAGTCCGACCAACGCGCCACGAGTGAACGCGGCGGGAGGGAAGGCGTTTGCGGACTTCCTCGTGAGCGCGGAGGGACAGCGTCTGATACGCGACTTCGGTGTGGAGCGGTACGGACGGGCACTGTTCGTGCCAAACGCGGTCGTCCCGGCGCAGCGGTGATGCTCGTGTGCTCCGCGGGAGGCGGCTGAGGTATGGAATCAACAGCCCTGAACGTCGCGCTTCTCCGATTGCTGGTTGCTGCGCTCCTTGGCGGGTTCGTTGGTATCGAACGCGAGCAGCGCGCGCTCTCCGACGAGCACATGTTCGCCGGCATTCGGACGTTTCCGCTGTTCGCGCTACTGGGCGCGACGCTGAGTCTCGTCTCGGGTGGGGTGGGGGCGGTGGTGATCGCAGGGTTCGGTGGGCTGACTGCTCTCGTCGTCGTCTCGTACTTTCGCTCGAGCGCGCAGGGTCACCTCGGCACGACGACCGAGACGGCGGCACTCACCACGTACTGGATCGGGGTGATCGCCGGGGTAGGGGAGCTCGCCCTTGCCGGCTCACTCGGGGTCGCCGTGGCGATCCTCCTGGCGGCGAAGGAGCGACTCGAGGAGTTCCCGCGCGCGGTGACGCGTGACGAGATGCGAGCGGCGCTCGTGTTCGCCGTCCTCGCGGTCATCATTCTTCCGATCCTCCCGAATCGTCCGTACGGTCCCTGGGGAGTGTGGAACCCGCAGCGGCTGTGGATGCTCGTGGTGCTCGTCTGCGGGCTTTCCTTCGCCGCGTGGGTTGCCATGCGAGTGTGGGGGAGCCGGCTCGGGTTCGCGCTGAGCGGAGTGTTGGGCGGGTTGGTTTCGAGTACCGTGGTGACGGTGTCGTTCGCCACACATTCGCGCGAGGCGCCCGAGGAATCGAGGCGCCTCGCGGTGGGCAGCGGCCTGGCATCGCTCGTGATGCTCGTCCGCATAGCCATCCTCGCACTCGTGGTGAACGCCGCAGTGCTCGTCCAACTCGCACCCATTCTGGGACTCATGCTGGCCGGGGGAGCGCTCGGCGTTCTCCTGGTGGCCCGGCGTGAGCCGGTCGAAGGTGACGCCGCGCCGAGACTCGCGAACCCGTTCGATCTCCGTCAGGCGATCCGGTTCACCGTGCTCTATGCGGCTGTGCTCGTTGCAGTTGAGGCTGCGCGCCGCTTCCTCGGGCCAGCGGCGGTCTACACCGCTTCGGCCGTTGCGGGACTCACCGATGTCGATGCGATCACGCTCAGTCTGTCTTCACTGGCCAAGGAGCGCTTGACCGAGACCGCTGCGGCAGCCGGCATTGCGGTGGGCGCGATCGCCAACACCATCGCCAAGGCGGGATACGCGATGTGGCTGGGCAGCCCCGGCTACCGCCGCGGCATTCTCTCAATTCTGGCTTTCGCCCTCGCTGGTGCGACGACGGGAATCGCGCTCGTGATGAGTGGGGCGCTGTGACCATCGCGGGCGTTATCTTCCAACCGCGATGACACGGATCGCGCTCGCCCAGATTCGCCCGAAGAAGGGCGACTATCCCGAGAACCTGCGACGGTTGGGCAGTGTCCTCGTTCGTATCGCTGCCCTCGACCCGGTTCCCGAGCTCGTCGTCACCCCCGAGACGTTCACCTCCGGCTATTTCGTCGAGGGTGGTGTGCGGGACGTAGCCGTCTCGGCAGGCACACTCTACGCAGACCTGGCCGCGCAACACGACGCGAGTGGCTGCCCGCCTCTCGATGTGGCAGTTGGATTCTACGAGGAGTGGCGAAACCGCTTCTACAACTCGGCGCTCTATGCAACGCTTGGCGGGCCGGCGGCCGGTGTGCGCCACGTCCACCGCAAGGTGTTCCTCCCGACGTACGGTGTTTTCGACGAGGAGCGTTTCGTCGAACGTGGACACGACGTGCAGGCCTTCGACACGGGATGGGGTGGGCGTGCGGCCTTTGCGATCTGTGAGGACGCTTGGCATTCCATCGTCCCTACCCTCACGGCACTCGATGGTGCCCAGCTCCTGATTGTGCCCAGTGCCTCACCCGCGCGTGGACCGTCGCCCTCTCGCGATTGCGACGACCGGCCGGCGCGGCCGATCAATGTGGAACGCTGGGAACGGATCATTCGTGACGTGGCAGAAGAGCACGGGATCTACGTCGCGTTGGTGCAGCTCATCGGTTTCGAGGGAGGAAAGGCATTTGCAGGCGGGTCGGCGCTCGCGAGCCCGCATGGCGAGATCGTGGTAGAGGCGCCGCTGTTCGAGGAGACACTCCTCGTGGCGAATCTCCGGGAGCGAGACGTCACTCGGGCGCGAGCCGATCAGCCACTCCTCGCTGACCTGGAGTCGGCATGGCCGAGCCTCCTCCGTCGTGCGCAGGAACTGGCGCGGCCCGGTATGCCTGGCGATGGTCGGGCCGAGCGCGGCGGGCCCGACTACGATCTGGGCGAGTCCCGAGCAGCAGCGGGCGAGGTCGAGGCGCACACGGCGCGGGTCGTGACGGCCACGCTGCCCAGCGACCCGCTCGCGATGGATTGCGAGCTGGTCCATCGCTGGCTCGTGGAGTTTCTCCGCGATGAAGTCGTCGCCCGGCGAGGGTTCGCCAAGGGTCTCGTCGGACTCTCCGGTGGTGTGGACAGCTCGCTGACGGCGTACCTGGCGGTCGAGGCGCTCGGGCGCGAGAACGTCCTCGGCGTGCGACTGCCGTATCGCACTTCGAGCACCGAGTCGGCCGAACACGCGGCACTCGTGGCAGAGAGCCTGGGAATCGACTGTCTGACGGTGGACATCAGCGAAGCCGTGGACGCCTACCTCGTGGGAGAGCCCGACGCCGATCCGACCCGCCGAGGGAACGTGATGGCGCGCCAGCGAATGATCGTTCTCTTCGATCTCTCGGCGAAGCTCGGGGCACTGCCGCTCGGAACCGGCAACAAGTCTGAGCGTCTCCTGGGCTATTTCACCTGGCACGCTGATGATTCACCACCGGTCAATCCGTTAGGAGACCTCTTTAAAGTGCAGGTGTGGGCGCTCGCCAGGCACGTGGGTGTGCCTCGTGAAATCGTCGACAAGCCAGCGACCGCCGACCTCATCATCGGCCAGACGGACGAACGCGACCTGGGCATCTCGTATCCGAAGGCCGATCGCATTCTTGCGTGGCTCCTGCGCGGTCTCACACCAGCCGAAGTAGCGGCGAGAGGATTCCAGCCGGACGAAGTCGGCGTCGTTCGGCAGCGCCTCGAATCTACCCACTGGAAGCGACGGCTCCCTACGGTTGCGATGATCTCGCAAACCGCAATCGGCGAGTACTACCTGCGGCCCGTGGACTACTGATGGGGGCGAAGGGGCGATCAAAGGGCAGTCGGAAGCAGTCGGAAGCAGTCGGAGGCGGTCGTGGGCGGCTGGTGCGGGAATCGCACGCCACGATGACCGAGTTGATGATGCCGCAACACGCCAACACCCTCGGAAACGTGTTCGGTGGTGTCATCATGTCGCTCATGGACCGGGTCGGTGCAGTGGCGGCGCTGAGGCACGCCCGTCAATCTGTGGTGACGGTTGCCGTGGATAGCCTCACTTTTCGTGAGCCGATTCACGTGGGGGAGATGGTGACGGCTTACGCGTCGGTGAACTATGTCGGCAAGACGTCGATGGAAGTGGGTGTTCGGATCGAGGCGGAGAACCTCATTACGGGTGTGAAGCGGCACACCAACTCGAGCTATCTCACGTTCGTCGCAATCGACGAAAGGGGTCAGCCGGTGCGCGTTGCGCCGGTCGTTCCGGAGACGGCCGTGGAACGCCGCCGGCACCGGGCGGCGGAGCGAAGACGGCAGCGTCGGCTCGAGGCGCGAGGGCAGTGAGGCCGGAGCGGGTATCGCTCGTCCTGAGTGGCGGCGGAGCGAAAGCCCTTGCACATGCAGGTGCGTGGGTGGCACTCGAAGAGTTGCAGCACCGTCCTCAACGGATCGTGGCCACCTCACTCGGCGCCGTGGTCGGCGCCTGCTTCGCGTCCGGGATGCGTTACGAAGACATCGTGAGTTGGACGACCCGAATCAAACGGCGCGACGTGGCAGCGTTCTCACCACTCGCTGTGTTCGCCGGCCTGTTGGCACCGAGTGTGCTGAAGGGTCAACGGCTTCGCGAAACGATCGCACGCCTCATTCCCGCGCGTCGATTCGACGAACTCGAGATTGCGCTCACGATCGTCTGTGTGGACCTCGACACCGGCCGGCCGGTGCGGTTCGGGTCCGGCGGGCGGACCGATATCTCGCTCGTTGATGCACTCTACGCCTCTTGCGCGCTCCCCATCTACTACCCTCCGCTCGGGTTCAGAGGCCGCCGGCTGGCCGACGGCGGCCTCCATTCGCCGCTGCCGCTCGACGCGATCGACCCCAACGAGGCAGACCTCGTTGTCGCAGTGGACGTGGGTCCCTCGCTCGACTCGGTCCCCGCGGAGGGTGGGTCGACACCGCCCCCTTTGCTACGCGCTCACGGGGCCATGGGACGCATCGCCCTCGCACGCCTCACCGAGTGCGCGCTCGCACGGTGGGAGCAGCGGAGGGGTGGGGGGACGAGATTCGTGTTGGTGCGGCCGGTTCGGGAGCGGGAGGCCACGTTTGCGCTCGGGCACATGGCGCGCTATGTGAGTGAGGGATATCGGGCCACGAGAAGGGCGCTGACGTAATACGTCGGGAGCCGTACCATGCTCGAATCACGGCCTTCGAGCACCAAGTCCGCCCCGAGGGGCCACACGGCCCGCTCGGCGTTACCTTCCAGACCCTGACCACCGTCTCTGAGTGACCGCCATGACCGAACCGACCACCCGACACTTTTCCCTCGACGAGGCCAATCGCACGCTGCCGCTCGTCAGGCGCATCGTGGCTGACATCGCACTCGAGTACCGCGAGTGGCGAGAGCTGGTGCGCCGGTACGAGGTCGTAGCTGGGGGTGCGACTGCTGAGGAGGGTGAGTCGGAAGAGCAGATCGGCCTGCGTGAGGCGATCGACCGTGTGGCGCGGCGTGTTACAGCCTGTGTAGCCGAGCTAGACCAGGTCGGGTGCGTGCTGAAGGGGTTCGAGGACGGCTTGGTCGACTTCCCTGGGTGGTTCGAAGGGCGCGAGGTCTTTTGGTGTTGGAAGTTAGGCGAGCCCGAGGTCGTGCACTGGCACGAGGTGGATTCGGGGTACGCCGGGCGGCAACCCGTGCCGGCGAGGGTGGAGCCATGAGGTGGTGGCTCTTGGTGCACTGGATCGGGCTGATCCTCTGGCTCGGCCCGGGCATCGCGGGAATGTTCATGAACATCCGTGCGCGACGCGAGCCACCGGCGTCGCGAGCGCTGCTCGCCCGGTTCCTCGCTCCCGTCTATGGAACGCTTATCGGTCCTGGAGCGATGCTCACCGCCGTGACGGGCGTGATCCTCACGATGCGGCTCGCTCGTGGCGGCGGGGCGATGGGTTCACCGGGGCTCATGATCATGCAGGTCACTGGTCTCGTCGGTGCACTCATCGTGCTTTTCGTTGTGCTACCTGCGGCAGGGCGACTGGCGCGCGTGGCGGCCCAAGTGGATGCGGACGACCTGCCGCCTGCGTTCAATGCACTCAGGAAGCGGGTCGTCGTGGGTTCGAGCGTGGGGGGGACTCTTGGGGTGATTGCGCTCGTTGCCTCGGTGTTCGGCTGAGTTTGGCAGTAGTTGGCTGGCGACGCGTTTTGGACGATATGCGGCGCCCGGTCGTGCACGCTGGGCGGACCGGGCAGACTGGGCAACGCGGCGCCCGCGCGGTGCAGATTCGCGCACCAAGGTCCATCAAGGCCTGATTGAACTCCCAGGCCGTGCGGCGGCGTGTGGGGAGGAGACGGCGGGCGAGGTCCCAGAGCCGGCGTTCGGCAGCGGTGTTGCGGCCCGCACGTGGTGTGAAGGCGCGGCGGAGCACCCGTGCCACGTTGGTGTCCACGGCTGGCGTGCGGTGTTCGTAGGCGAAGCTCGCCACGGCCCCTGCCGTGTAACGGCCCACGCCGGGGAATGTCACGAGGGTCTTCGGGTCGCCCGGGACCGTGCCACCGTGATCGCGGACGACGATGCCCGCCAGGCGGTGGAGATTGTCAGCCCGGCGGTAGTAGCCCAGCCCCTCCCACGCCTCTCGGACCTGTGCGGCCGGTGCCTGTGCCAGATCGTGTACCGTTGGATACCGATCGACAAACCGCGCCCAGTAGGCGACGACACGTGCGACCTGAGTCTGCTGCAGCATGAATTCCGAGACCAGGATGCCGTACGGATCGCGCGTCGCCCGCCAGGGAAGTTGCCGGCCCTCGCGGCGAAACCAGGCGAGCAGACGGCGAGTGAAGGCCAGAGCGTGGGCCGGACGACGGGGGGTAGACGTGGAGCGCACGGCTGGCAAAGATACACGGCCCAGGGAGGGGTTGCGTGTCTGAGATGACGCTCGACATTCGGCGGCTCGCGGGTCGGTGGACGCTCTCCGCGCTCGGCCATATGGGGCGCGTGAGCCTGCTATTCGTGGAGCTTGTGCGCGCCGCCGCCGAGTGGAAGATCTGGGTGCCGCGGGCCTTCGAGCAGGCGCAGCAGGTGGGCTACGGGTCGCTGTTCATCGTCATCCTCGTCGCGGCGTTTGCCGGCGGCGTGATCTCGATCCAGACCGGCTACCAGTTCACGGGGAACGTTCCGCTCTATGTGGTGGGCGGTATCGTCGTGCAATCGATCGTCCTCGAACTAGGCCCGGTCTTGACGGGCTTGATTCTGGCAGGCCGGATCGGCGCGCGGTACGCGGCCGAGTTGGGCACGATGCGCGTTACCGAGCAGATCGACGCGCTCGAGAGTCTCGGGCGCTCG
>JBDHCY010000038.1:0-21433 GCA_039591795.1 Gemmatimonadota bacterium
AACGGCATGGCCGAAGCGGAACGGTCGGGCTCGGTTTCGTCCACGGCCTGGGGCTCACCCGCGGGGCGATCGCAAGCACCGTGGCTCATGACCACCACAACCTGGTCGTGATTGGTGCCGACGACCGCTCGATGCACACGGCCGCGCGCGCGATCGCGGCCACGGGCGGTGGCCAGTGCGCGGCCGTGGGTGACGAGGTTCTCGGACTTCTCGCGCTACCGATTGCAGGACTCATGTCGGACTTCGCCATCGAGGAAGTCCGCGATCACATGGTCGATCTCCTCGATGCCGCAAGAGGGTTGGGCACGCCGCTGCACGATCCCTTCATGGCGATGAGCTTTCTGGCACTCGAAGTCATCCCGAGTCTCAAGCTCACCGATCAAGGGTTGGTGGACGTGGAGCGATTCGCGCCCGTCTCGCTCTTCGAAGACGCGTAGCCCGCCATCGCTAGCACAGCCGCTCTCTCGACTAGTGGGTCGCTGAGGAGGTGACCGGGCGACAGCTCCGTGGCGGTGGATCGACTGCTCGACCGGTGTTCTGCGAACCTTCGTGTCGCGACGATCCAACTACACGCGCAGCGCCACGAGCCGGCTCGCTCGTTTTCGTTCCCTCATGCAGCCTGTCAGATCGTTTCAGGTGTCCGTGCGCCCCTCTGAGAGGACAGAAGCACACCGCGTTGTTGCCTGGCCGCAACGAGGCGACGACCAGGCCCTAACCGGTCTCGAACTTGCGGCGTTTCATCTCGAGTCACTCCGCATTCGCAATCTGCAGGAGGCCCCGATGAAGCGCGTTGTGTTCGTTCTCGTCATCGCCGGGCTCGCCGCGTGTCACGACGCGTCGGAGCCACCCGTGGCACCAACCGCTGGCGTCGCGCTGCGCCCCGAACGGCAGGGACCTGAGATCATTCCCGATCGGTATGTCGTGATCCTGAGTGACGACGTCTCCGACCCAGAGCCGCTCGCGCGTCGCACGGCCGCGATGCACGGTGGCCGAGTGCATTTCGTTTACAACGCGGCACTCAAGGGCTTCGCCGCCACACTGCCGGCCAAGGCCGTGGATGCACTGCGCAAGAACCCCAACGTGATGCGGGTGGAGGCCGACATCGTCGTGCGGGCCGTGGGCTCGGGCCTAGCCGCTGCCGGAAACTGGGGGCTCGACCGCATCGACCAGCGGCAGCTCCCCCTCGACGGCACCTACGGTTGGGACGCTTCTGGGGAGGGAGTGACGGTCTACATCATCGACACCGGCCTCCGCATTACGCACCAGGAGTTTGGTGGCCGAGCACGAGTGGGGTTCGACGCCGTTGGTGACGGCCAGAACGGGATCGACTGCAGCGGTCACGGCACGTACGTGGGCGCGATCGTCGGTGGCGCCACGTACGGCGTGGCGAAGGACGTCGCGCTCGTCTCCGTTCGAGTGCTTGGATGTGATGGCAGTGGACTCCTGAGTGGCGTCGTTGCGGGCGTCGATTGGGTCACGGCAAACCATTCGGGTCCATCCGTTGCCAACATGTCGCTCTCCGCGTTGGACTTCTTTGGGGCCGCTCTCGGGATCGATCTGGCGGTCGAGAACTCGATCGCGTCCGGCGTCAGCTACGCGGTTGCGGCCTCGAACGAAAGCATCGACGCCTGCTTCTTCACACCTGCGCGCGTTGTCGACGCGATGACGATCGCGGCGAGCGACGTCAATGATCGGGAAGCTTCGTTCACCAACACAGGTGAGTGTGTCGATTGGTACGCACCAGGAGTGGACATCACCTCGGCGTGGCACAACTGGGACGGCGCCATCTCTACGCAGAGCGGGACCTCGGTGTCGTCCCCGTATACGGCTGGCGTGGCTGCTCTGTACCTGGAAGGGGCACCGTCGGCGTCTCCGGCTCAGGTGCACGCGGCTCTCTACGACGCGACGACCAAGAACGCTGTTCCGTCGCAGCTCACTGCGAACAACCATCTCCTCCACAGCCGGTTCGGCGCGGCGCCACCGCCACCACCACCACCCCCAGACAACCAGTCACCGGTGGCGAGCTTCACCTTCTCCTGCACCGGGCTCACGTGCAGCTTCACCGACGCCAGCTGGGATCCCGACGGCGACGACATCGTGAGCTACACGTGGGACTTCGGTGACGGCAACGGATCGAGCGCGCAGAACCCGAGTTACACCTACTCCGGTTCTGGCTCCTACACGGTCTCCCTCACCGTATCCGACGAGCGGGGCGCGATGAGTACGCCGGCCACGCAGACCGTCACCGTGGCTGATCCGAACGAACTGGTTCTGACCGGGCGAATGCGACGCTACAGGGGATCGAAGATGGCACGGCTCGAATGGACACCGGCCGAAACGGTCGACGTCTGGCGAGCCCGGGTGGGCGATCTGTTCCCAGGCATGATTGTGAGCGGCGTGGCGGGCACGCTCTATGACGACGTCATGCCGAAGAAGACGAAGGGCTCGTATCTCTACTTCGTCTGCGAGACGGGCAACCCGGATCGCTGCTCCAATCTCGTCGAAGTGAAGTTCTGACCTCGGCGCCAAACCGCAGGGGCAATGAACAAGCCCCGCCGGACCCTAGTCCGGCGGGGCTCATTTACTCCGTCGGCGAGATCTTTCAGTGTGCGTCAACCCGGCGCAGACGCACCCCCACAACGCGGAACCCGATGCGCGCGATGAGCGGGAGCGCGAGAATGGTGAGCGCAGTTGGGACGATCACGCCCCACAGCACCGCTCCAATGCCACCCAGCACGGTGTGGAGCACACCCCAGACGACGAGGAATAGGACGAATGTGAGCACGAGGCCGAGGACCTGCCGCGGCCCAGAGCCGCCCTCTACGTCCACGTTCATGCCGCCGAGATAGAGCGCCGCCATGGTCCAGAACAGCGCGATGGGGATCAGCCAGTCGAGCATCTGTCGCTCCACGAGGGGTGAGAGGTGCGTCGCCTACTCGGGGGAGAATGATGTCGTGGGCCGTGTCCGGCTGTCAAATGGTCGACGAGCCACAGCCTGCCGCTCGGTCCGGTCGACGTAGCGCGCCAGGCTCAGAGCCTGGCTCGCGTACACCAGGATTCACTCCGGGCCGCGCCAGTCCTCCAACACCCAGAGCTGACGACGCCCGCGCTCGACACCGCGGCGCTGAAGGGGAACGACCCGACCGGCGCGGGCCACACCAAACTGGCGCCGCATCTCCGCCACGATCGCTGAATCCGCAGGGGCTCCGGACAGTACTAGCACCATGTGGTCTCCCGGCCGCAGTGATGAAGCCAGGCCCGGCCACAGGTCGTATTGATTCGCTCGGCTGTTGATGTTGAGCGAAAGGACAGCGGGGCACCCTTCGCTGTTACGACTCTTGAGCTGGAAGGCGAGCTCAGCAGCGTCCTGATAGCGATTCCCGGCGAACCATGTCGTTGGACCCTCGTTCGCACACGGTGGCATGGGTGCCGCCGCGAGTGCCGCTTCCGCCACGCGATCCCACCCGAATGCTTCAGCCACTGGATCGCGATCGGCACGAAGCGGCACCACGGGCACGATCGCGTGCAGGTAGATCACCGCACTCATCACGGCTGCGAGCCCGACCCCGGCACGAAACGCTCGTTCGAAACGCGTGCCCCAGTTCATCGTCACGAGGAGCACGCCCGCCGGGATGTACATCATGGCGGGCCAGTTCGCCTCCACGGCCCGCCGTGTAGCGCTGTAGGCGAAAAAAGCGAGCGGCAGTAGCGAGGCAACCCCGAGGAGAAAGTGGATTGGCGGCGTCCGCCGGCCCAGCGCCCGCCCGACCGCGATGGCCATGAGCACGAAGAGAATCGGAGAGGCGAGTGCTGCCTGCCCACCTAGGAGATCCCCCACACGCTGGAGGGCGTCTACCGCGCGGCCGGGATCCGACCCCAGCCCATGCTGCAGCTGGAACACGAAGGACACCCAGTCATGCTGCGCGTTCCAGACCAGCATGGGAGCGGAAACGACGGCGGCGACGACGAGCGCGAGCCAGGGGCCCGGCTCGAGCGCTCGCCTCCGGAGCGCGGGGTGGAGAAGGACGGCGAACGCAACGGCGCCCGGAATGAGCACTGCAGTGTATTTGGCGAGGAATCCGAAACCGAGAACGGCCCCTGCCACCAGCCACCAGCGGAGAGTGCTGGCGGAGCGTGCCGGTGCGTCGAGGGCCCGCACGACGGCGTAGAGTGTCCAGGCACTGGCGGCGAGCAACGGGGGGTCGGGGGTCGCGATCACGAGGCCAGCGGACGCGAGCGGCATCACGGCGAACACGAGAGCGGCGCGAACGGACGCCCGCGCACCGGCGAGGCGGCTCGCGAGGACGAGCGCGGCGAACGCTGCGAGCGATCCCGTGAGAATGGGGAGCAGACGCACGCCGAGCGGCGTGTCGCCGAGAAGGACCGTCCCTGCACGGATCAGGACCGCGATGGCAGGCGGATGATCGAAGTAGCCCGGCGCGAGCCTGCGCGACCACTCCCAGTAGTATGCCTCGTCTTCGAACAGTGGGAGCAAGGCACCGAATGCGAGTCGGATGACCGTCGCCGCGCCGAGCAGGAGCAACGCCGTACGCCATAGGTGCGCTTCCCGCAGGGGTGGAGCAGGGTTGGGCGATGTCCGCATGGCTCCGAACATACCCAGTCGGCCAGTGACAGTCAGATTCGACGTGGTTACCTTCGCCATCGCATGCCGACCACCAGTCCCGGCACGATGCCGCTCGATCGATCCCGTGTCGCTCGCTTTCTCGTGGCCGCGGCTGCCGCACTGCTGGTGGCGCACCTGGCGGATGGGTGGGCCTACTCCTCTCTCACGTTCCCGGACTTCGCCAACTCTGATCTGGGCCGGATGTTCCGGGTGCAGGGATTCCTACCGCTCTGGATGGTCGCGGCGCTTCTCCTCGTGCTGCACGACTGGCCACACCGCGTGCAGGGAGGTCTCTACGCAGCCGTGGGGCGGGGACTCTTGGTCTTCAGCGGGGCGACGATCGGCGGCATCGTTGCCGAAGTGCTCAAGATCCTTCTTCGCCGCGAGCGTCCTCTCGCTCATGACGGAGCCTACGTCTTCCGGCCATGGACCGAAGACCCGCTCTATACGGGGAGCCTGGCGCTTCCCAGCAGCCACGTGCTCGTGGCTGCCGGTGCCTGCTTCGTCCTCGCACGGCTGTTCCCCCGCACCCGGTACGTCTGGTATGCGCTGGTGGCGGGTTGCGGGTTCTCGCGCGTCGCCGCGCGTGCCCACTTCGTGAGCGACGTGCTGCTGGCGTCGATCGTGGGCATCGTGATCGCAGAGATTCTCTGGAGGTGGCACTCCCGCCGGACCCTGGCCTCACGGATTGGCCAGTCACCATCGCTAGCGGTCTCCGGAGGGCTCGCCGAAGCGCAGGACGACTAGGCGGAGTGCCCGGCGCGAGGGTCCGCCGGGCCCCCGCGCGGGACTATTGCTGCGTGCGGATCGTGATCGGGATGACCGTCTCGCCCCAGTGCAGTCTCAACACGGCGGAATCGGGTGCGACGACCGGGAAATAGAATGCCAAGACCTCCATGTGGCTCGCCTGCTCGGGGGTCACCTCTACTCGCAGCGCGTCATGCTCCTCGCCCGGGTACGGCGTGTGAAGGACATCGACCGCACGGCTGAAGATGACCGTCCACGTCGTAGGATCCGGGATCGTCCAGAGTGTGTACCGGCCGGCGGCAAGCTCCCGACCGTCGATCTCCACGGCCTTGGAGAGCGCAATGGTGGTCGCGGAATCAGCGCCCGGATTCCACACCCGGCCCCACCGGACGACACCGCCGTCGCCGAAGAGCGTCCGGCCGCGGGCCACGGGCCGGCTATAGGTGATTGCGACGTCCGTATAGCCCACGCGCTGACTCACCGCTCCGCGCTGACTGAACGGGATTCCCTGCGCCACCATTGTGGTGGGGACGAACACCAGCGCGGCGAAGACGGAGAGAGAGGCGGTTGACCGTAGGCGCGTCCGAACTGGTGCGGGGGACATGTGTTCTCGAAGGGACATCCGGGCTCCGGGTTGGGGGCTCTCGCGGTGAGGAACGCTGTGGTTCCTGGATTGGTTCCGGCGAGGCCCCGCACCCCCTGTCGCCTATACGCCGGCTGAAGCCGGCGCTCGGCGCTCAAACCGGGAACGGGATCGAGGGGCTTCCAAGCTCGATCGGCGTCGGCGTCCCAACGCACCGTTCTGGACAGACGTTCTCTCACTCGCCATCCTCACCATCCGGAGTGCCGACCATGCTGCGAGGAGGGCCCATGTTGAGGTACCGCCGAACGTCGATTGCGCTGTCCCTGCTGGTGTTCGCCATCGCCGCGCCCCGAGCTGTCGCGCAGGACAGCCAGTATTGGACGCTCCAGCACGGCAACCAGGCTCGCCTCTTGGGCGGTGCTGTGGTGGGAAGCGTGACCGACCTCTCCGCGGTGTTCTACAATCCGGGGCTCTTCGGCTTTTCCGAAGCGAGCGAGATCGTCTTGGCCGGCAACGTCGTGCGGCTCACCAAGATCACACTCAAGGACCCGCTCGGCATTGGAAAGAACTTGTCGTCCACGCGCCTGGGGGGCGTGCCTTCGCTGTTCGCCGGCGAGTTACGGCTCGGGTTCCTCGGGCGCCACCGCTTGGCGTATTCGTTCCTCGGCCGGCACGACCTCGACATCCGCCTCGAGACGCGGGGTGATCTCGATCCCGCCCTGCTCGGGCTGCCGCCCGCCCTCGACCAATTGTCGGTCAATTTGGGGTTCGAGTCACGCCTCAGCGACTACTGGGGTGGGTTGACCTGGGCAGTACCCCTTGGTGAGAGAATGGGGCTTGGGGTGTCCCAGTTCGTGGCGGTACGCAGCCACCGAAAGCGGGACGGCTCGCTCGTTCAGGCGCGCGCCGATAGCGCAGCCGGAGTGGCCCTCTTGATCGACGACTTCGACTATCAACACTGGCGGCTGCTCTGGAAGGTCGGATTCGGGGCTCAATTCGACCCATGGCGGCTCGGTGTTGCCGTCACCACGCCGAGCATCGGGCTCTTCGGCAGCGGAAGCGTCGGCTACGACGAGACCGTGGTGAGCACCGACCTCGATGGCGACGGAAGCTCCGTTGCCAGCGTGATTTCGAACTTCCAAGACGGGCTCTCCGTCTCCTGGAGGTCACCTCTCTCCGTCGCGGTCGGCGGGGCGTACTCGAGGAAGGGAACGACGCGGGTGCATGTCACCGCGGAGTGGTTCAACGCGCTCGGGCGGTTCACCGTACTCGACGCCGAGCCCGTCCCGGTCGGCGACTCGCTGGGCCCACGGGACGCCGACGTCGTTGCGGAGTACGGCTCGGTAGTCAACTTCGGGATCGGTGTCGAGCAACGGCTCTCTCCCCGTTTCGACGGATTCGCAAGCTTCCGCACCGACTTCAGCGCCGTCCCCACGGGAAGCGATGCCAACCTCGCCGTCGCCACATGGGATCTCTTCCACGTGGCCGGTGGTGCACAGTTCACCGTCGAGAACATGGCGTTCACGTTCGGCGCCGTTTACGCATTCGGCAACCATTCCAACCAGACCGGCGCGGACCTGATCCCCGACGCGGGAGCGGAGGACAACCTCCCACCGCTGGAGGTCCGCTGGCGGCGCTTGACGTTCATCCTGGGATTCGAGTTCGGCATCGAGTAGGGAACGAGGACGGTAGGAGGCGGTACAGGGCGGAATGGGACGGTAGGGGCCACGAGGAGGCAGCTACCGTCCTCTACCGTCTTCGACCGTCTTGTCTCTTCGTGATCTCCATCACCGAGCCGCGACCGCCTCCCACCCGATGCTTACTGGCGGATGCTCTCCCTGCGCCCGGGCTCGCGTCCGACCCAGAAGAAACGGGAAGACTACATGGAGCCCTGGACGCGCCAGGCGAGCCGGTCGGTCGTCGCGATGATCACGACGAGCGCCGCCCTCGCCACCATCATGGTTCACAGTCGAACGCTCGGGCTGGTGCGCGAGGGAAGGGCGCTCGCCGCCGGCCAAGCCGCGCGCCGCGTGACCGTCGCGCCCACCGCGGATACGGCGCACGCGATCGGTGACACCATCCACCTTGCCGCCACCGTGACCGACCGGCATGGCGGTGTGTTGGTGGGCAGCGCCGTGACGTGGCGGAGCGACAACCCCGACGTCGCCTCGATCGACGGCGCGGGTCTCGTCGTAGCCCGTCGAGCTGGAACCACCTTCGTAAGTGCCTCGGCGGGCGTAGCACTCGCAGCGCGCGTCCGGATCGCGGTGCTCCCACTAATCGTAGAGCTCCGCATGGTCGTCGACACCCCGTTCGTGTTGCCGGAGGGTGAGGTGCGTAACGTCATCGCACGCGCCCTCGACGCCCGCGGCCGGCCGTTCGGAACCGCCGTCCCGAGCTGGCAGTCGGCCGATTCCGTGATTGCGCGAGTGGACAGCGTCGGGCGGGTTGAGGGGCTCACCCCGGGCCGCACGACACTCACCGCCTCATTCGATGGACACTGGGCCCATCTCGACGTCCACGTCGTACCGCGACCCTCGGCCATCGCCCTGCTCGGCGGCGCCGATCAGCACGCGTCGGTCGGCCGGTCGCTCCCGCACCCGGTGGAGGTACAGGTCTTCTCACAGAGCGGTCGTCCTGCTGCTGGGGTGCCGGTTCGCTTCGCTCCGGTCGTCGAGGGACTTGGCAGCGTCGAGCAGGAGGCAGAGTGGACTGACGGCGACGGACGGGCGCGCGCCCGATGGGTGCTCGGCCCGACGCCGGGCCGCCAACGATTGGCCGTGGCCGTTGGCGGGCTCGATACGGGCCTGACGGTGACCGCCGAGGCGGATCCGGTCGCCGCCAACACGGACGTCACGCTGGCCGACGATGTGCTCGCCGGAGTGGTCGGCGACACTATCCTCGAGCCGGTGGCCATTCGGGTGAGCGACTCCCTCGGGATGGCCGTCCACGACGTTCCGGTGGCGTGGAGCGCACAAGATGGCGGATCGGTCGTCGTGCTCGACGCGCGCACGGATTCGCTGGGCGAAGCTCGCGCCCGCTGGACGCTCGGTCCGAAAACCGGGGAGCAGCGGTTGCGAGTCCAGGTGGGCGACGCCCGCTCCGTCCCCGCGTTCGTCGTCCGTGTGCCCGCGAGTGCCGGACCTTCCGCCGTCGCCGTCATTGCGAGCGGCAACGGGCAGCGCGGCGCGGTGAATGCCGCGCTCGGCAAGGCAGTCGTCGTGCGTGTGCTCGACGCGCTCGGGAATCCGGTTCAGGGCGCGGCCGTGAGACTCGCGGGGGAGGGGAATGTCGGAGACAGTGCCCTCGTCACCGACTCCCTCGGGCGCGTGCTCGTGCGCTGGACCCTGGGGCGCGAGTCGGGAGAACAGCGCCTCGCGGTGCGCGTGGCGGGCATCGACTCGACCCTCGAGATCGTCGCCCGAGCCCACCCACTCGAGGCGGCCAACGTGTCGTTCGTCACCGCTCCGTCAGCAGGTATCACGGGACGGGCACTGGCCAAGCCGCTGGAGGTGCAGGTAGCCGACGCCTACGGGAACCCGGTGAGCGACGCCCGCGTCTCGTTCAGCACGAAGGCGGGAGCGGTGTCACCGGTGCATGTGATGACCGACGCGCGGGGGATCGCCAGCGCGCGCTGGACGCTCGGTGCCACCCCCGGGGAGCAGACGATCACGGCGAGGGTCCGGGCGACCGGAGCCCGAGCGACACACAGACTCGAAGCGTCCCAGCCGGCCAAGGGCCGGAAGCGCTCACCCTCCTGATCTCTTCCTAGATGCGCTCGGGCGCGTCGACCGTTCGCTCGTTGCGGAGGTTGCCCGTATTGAGCGTGCCGATGGGCTCGAACAGGAGGACGTGCACCTCCTCGTCCGCCACCGGACGGTGCTCCACCCCGCGCGGAACGACGACGCACTCACCCGGCTCGAGCTCGACCACAGCATCGGGCAGCTCGATGCGCAACCGACCGAGGACCACGTAGAACAACTCGTCCTCGTTGGGGTGGTGATGCCAGTCGAAGGCGCCCTGGAGCTTGGCGAGCTTCACATGTTGCCCGTTCAATTCTGCAACAATCCGCGGACTCCACTGCTCGTCGATTTGGGCGAGCTTGTCGGCCAGGTTGATCTTCTCCATGGGAACCCCCGATCCGGGCGAGTTGGGGAACAGCAGGTACGGTCTCGATCGACCCCATTTGAGCTTCGATCGTGTCTCGCTGGACACCAGACATGAAGGTAACCGCTTGAAACCCAATGAGATATGACGGGCCAACGGCTCGTGAGGTGGGGCACCGTTCAATCGGCCTGGGCTGGCATTGCGCCCATACGGATCCGCCAGTATCGTCATGCCCCACCGGGGGCCGCCGGGGGCGGCCCCGCCGACGCTGATCCAACGAAGGAGCGTGCCATGAGGAAACCTTGTTGGCTCCTGGCCGTGGCGGTGCTGTTCGTGGCTGCGAGCGGCCTCAGTGCTCAGGGCGTCACCACCGGAGCGATCAACGGGATCGTCACGGATACGGCGGGGAATCCGCTCGCCGACGCCATCGTCGAAGCCGTCCATCTCCCGAGCGGCACCCGCTACCGCGCCACGTCGCTCTCAGGCGGCGCGTTCACTCTACCCAACATGCGCATCGGCGGGCCGTATCTCGTGACGGTGTCTCGTATCGGTTTCGAGCCGGGCCGGCAGGAGGACGTCCAGATCAGTCTGGCGCAGACGTTGCGGCTCGATTTCCGACTCGCCCCCCAGCCGCTCACGCTGGCTGGGCTCGAGGTCACCGCCGAGGAAGACGAGGTCCTGAACGCCGACCGAACGGGCGCAGCCACGTTCATCAGTCGGGAACAGGTCACGGCGCTCCCGTCGATCAAGCGAAGCACCCGTGATCTGACGCGGCTCGATCCGCGAAGCGACGGCAACTTCAGCTTCGCCGGTCGGAACTGGCTGTACAACAACGTCTCGGTCGACGGGTCGTACTTCAACAATCCGTTTGGCCTCGACGACCCGGCTCCCGGCGGCCAGACCGCCTCCGAGCCCATTCCCTACGACGCGGTGGAGCAGGTGCAGGTCTCGGTGGCGCCGTACGACGTTCGTCAGAGCGGGTTCACGGGCGCCAACATCAACACGGTGACGCGAAGCGGCACCAACGAGCTTCGCGGTTCGGTCTACACCTTCTTCCGGAGCGAAGCACTCCTCGGCAACAAGGTCGAGGGGCAGAGCGTGATCGCAGACCCCAGCCTCTCGTTCAACCAGACGGGCTTCTCGTTGGGTGGCCCCCTCATGCGCGACAAGCTGTTCTTCTTCATCAACGGGGAGTTCGAGCGGCGCGACGATCCGGGAACGAACTTCGTGGCGAGCACAGGTGGTTCGCCGGTGTTCGGCGAGTCGCGGGTCGAGGCGCAGATCATGGACTCGATCCGGAATCGCATGATCTCGGCCTACAACTACGACCCGGGCGCCTACGAGGGCTTCGTGCACCAGACCAATAACGACAAGCTGTTGCTCAAGCTCGATTGGAACGTCAACGAGTCGCACAACCTGTCGCTGCGCTACAACTACCTGAATGCGCTGCGCGATCTCCCGCCGCACCCATTCGTCCTGAGCTTCGCGAACACGGGCCGTGGCCCGAACGAGTCGAGCCTACCGTTCCAGAATTCCGGGTACACGATCAACAACGAGCTCAACTCGTTTGCGCTGGAGCTCAATTCACGCGGGAGCGGCCGATTTGCAAACCGCTTCTTCGCGAGCTACAACCGCTTCCGCGACTTCCGTGAGGCATTCAGCGACCCCTTCCCGACGATCGAGATCGGCGACGCCGGCGTGACCTACACGACCGTCGGGCACGAGCCCTTTTCGATCAACAACATTCTCGATCAGGACGTGTGGCAGTTTCAGAACAACCTGAGCTACTTCACGGGCAACCACGCGCTCACCTTCGGCGCGAACTTCGAGCTCTTCTCCTTCTTCAACTCGTTCAACATCTTCCGGCACGGCGTCTTCTTCCTCGACGGATCGATTCCGATCGGGAGCACGTTCTCGTCGCTCGACGACTTCTTCACGGCGACCGATCCGGCGAACCCCAGCCAGAAGGACTTCCGGGCCATGATTGGGTCCGGGCCGTTCAAGGGCGAGCTGATCAAAGTCGGTCAGCTCGGGCTCTACGTGCAAGACGAGTTCCTCGCCACGCCCCAGTTCAACCTGACGCTGGGGCTCCGAGTGGACTTCCCGATGTACCTGACCGATCCGGTGGACAACCCCTATTCCCGCGGCTTGACCGCGCTGGACGCAGACGGGAATCCTGAGACCGTCGATCAGAGCAGCTTCCCCAGTGCGAAGCCGCTGTTTTCGCCGAGGGTTGGCTTCAACTGGGACGCCAGCGGCACCCGCTCGACGCAGATCCGCGGTGGGTCCGGCGTCTTCACCGGGCGTGTCCCGTTCGTATGGGTGGGGAACGTGCTCTCCAACCCCGGGGCCAACCCGAATATCTTCCCGGACGCGCCGGAGGTTCCCACCAGGAAGGACGCGATTCTCCAGCAGTCGTTCGACCTCAATGCCATGGATCCGAGCTTCAAGTGGCCGCAGGTATGGACCACCAACGTCGCGATCGATCAGCGGCTCCCGTGGGACATGCTCGGCACGCTCGAGTTCATGTATGGCAAGGACCTGAATTCGGTCTTCATGCGGAACGCCGACGTCGACGTCAGGAATCCGGGGACCAACCCGATCGACGGCCGGCCCATTTACAGCGGGGAACTGAACCCCGACGGCGCCGGCATCTACGTGATCGACAACACGAGTGACGGCTGGCACGCGAACATCACGGCCCAGCTTCGAAAGTTCTTCAACTTCGGGCTGAACGCCACCCTGGCCTACAGCTATACCGAAGCGAAGAACCAAATTCAGTCGACCGAGATCGCGAGCGTGCTGTGGCAGAACCAACCGGTGCAGGGGAACCCGAACCGGCCGATCCTCTCGCCGTCACAGTTCGGCCAGCGGCACCGGATCATCGGGTCGGCCACCTACAGTTGGCGCTGGTCGGAGCGCTTCCCGACGCACTTCGGTGTCTTCTTTCAGGCTGCCGAGGGGAACACCTTTACAACCCAGCGCCAGGGTGGGAACCGGTACTCATACATCTACTCCGGAGACGTCAACGGAGATGGGCAGGGAGCCAACGACCTGATCTACATCCCGCGGAATGTAGGTGAAAGTGGACTGGTTCCCATTCGTGATCCTGTAACCGGGAATGTGGTGGTGACCGTCGACGAGCAGTGGAACGCCTTCAGTGCATTCATCGAGCAGGACTCGTATCTCAGCTCGCGTCGCGGGCAGATCGCCGAGCGGGGGGGCGGTGTGAATCCGTGGTATCACAACGTCGATCTCCGCATCCTCCAGGACTTCGCGTTCGGGGCGCCGGGACGGCAGCACACCTTCCAGGCGAGCATCGACATCCTGAACTTCACGAATCTGCTGAGCTCGAGCTGGGGCGTTCGCAAAGCTGCCACGCCTCTCGCGACGAACCCGCTCTCGGTCGTCGGGACGAATCCCGACGGATCGCCGCAGTTGAACTACAACCCATGTGTTGGGGGGTGCCGAGCGATTACCACGTTCGTCCCCGATCCTAGCTTGGATTCGCGCTGGCAGATGCAGATCGGGATCAGGTACTTGTTCAACTAGCGCACGGACCTCACCCCTTACCAGAGCGCCCCGGCATGCGGCCGGGGCGCCCTGCGTTTAGGGGGCGAAGCCCGCCCCAGCGGGCCGGGCTTGCGTGCACCCGTCTCTTTGCTGAGCTTGCGCCGCACCCTCCTAATGGAGCCCCACCTGCGATGAGTTTCCTCGACACCATGGTGTTCGGCAACAGCCTCGAGCGCTGGATGATCGCGCTCGCGGTAGCCACGGCGATCGTCATCGCCCTCCGCCTGTTCGAGCGTGTCGTGATCCGGCGGCTTCACGCGCTCGCCGGTCGGACCAAGACGGATTGGGACGATCTTTTGGCCCACACGTTGAGCCAGACCAAGCTCCTCGTGCTCGGCGTCCTCGCGGTGTTCGCGGCCGCCCACATACTGACCTTGCCGGTGAGGACGCGGAGTTTCATCGACACCGCGACCGTTCTGGCTTTGCTGATCCAGGGAGGGATCTGGGCTGCGGCCGCCGTCGCGGCGACGCTCGATCGATACCGCAAGCGGCAGCTCGCCGAGGCAGACCGCGGCGAGGCGACGGCCGTTGGCGCGCTCGCCTTCGTTGCCCGACTCGCAGTCTGGGCAATCGTCGTCCTCTTGGGCCTCGACAATTTGGGCATCGACGTCACCGCA
This sequence comes from Gemmatimonadota bacterium, assembly GCA_039591795.1. GTDB lineage: Bacteria > Gemmatimonadota > Gemmatimonadetes > Gemmatimonadales > GWC2-71-9 > JBDHCY01. Next base: position 14,252 of record JBDHCY010000038.1, read on the forward strand.
CTGGTCGCGGGCCTCGGGATCGGCGGCGTGGCCATCGCACTCGCCGTGCAGAACGTCCTCGGCGACCTCTTCGCGTCTCTCTCCATCCTGCTCGACAAGCCGTTCGTGGTGGGTGACTTCCTGATCGTGGGCGACCTGATGGGCTCGGTCGAGCACGTAGGCATCAAGAGCACACGCGTGCGCAGCCTGTCTGGCGAGCAGCTGATCTTCTCGAACGCCGATCTCCTGGGGAGCCGCATCCGCAACTACGGTCGCATGTACCAGCGGCGGGTCGTGCAAAAGCTGGGCGTCACCTATCAGACGCCACGGTCAAAGCTCGAGCGCATCCCTACGATCATCCGGGAGGCCGTCGAAGCGCAGGAGAAGACCCGCTTCGATCGGTCCCATTTTGCCGAGTACGGCGATTTCTCGATCAACTTCGAGACGGTCTACTACGTGCTCGATCCGGCGTACAACCTCTACATGGACATCCAGCAGGCGATCAACCTGAAGCTCCACGAGCGGTTCGAAGCCGAGGGGATCGAGTTCGCCTACCCGACGCAGACGCTGTTCTTGGAGAAGACCGCAGGCTGATCGGTCAGCGGGCAGACATCGCCTTCGTGAGCCAGGCGTTCACGGGACGCCCTGCTTCGTAGTGGCGCATCACGAACCGGAGAAGGTCGCGCCGCAGCGCGATCTTCGGATCGGTGTACTCCCGCCAGTAGTAGAACTGCTTGTGGTAGAGGAGTGGGAACCGCTCTGCGCGTGGAGCGAAGTCGGGTGGCAGGCGCACGTTCCGCTCGCCCTGGAGCGTGCCGTAGATCCGTTTGAAGGTGCGGTCTGCAAGGAGCTTCTCGAGGGCGGCGCCACGTTTCACGATCGCCCGGCGAATCTTCGTGAGGTCGGCCGGACTCGGTTGGTAGGCGCCTCCGGCGAGCGCGAGCCCGTTGACGCCGAGCTGCAGATAGAGGCCTGGGAGACGAGCTTTGCGCCCCCCCGGCGCGATCACTGCTGAGGTGAAGGTCTTGTAGGGCGTCTTGTCGCGCGAGAAGCGAATGTCGCGAGCGAGGCGAAAGATGGCGTCCGGCGGTTCGCAGCGCAGGTGCGGATCCAGCGCCGCGATCTTCTCGATCAGCTCGGCGACGAAGTCCGAGAACGGACCTTTGACGTGCTCGTCGAAGTCGGCCTTATGGGCGTGGTACCACTCGCGTTTGTTGTTGCGCGCGAGGCCGCGAAAGAATGCAGGGAAGCCGGTGGTGAAGTGCGGCATCTGTCGAGCCGTTCGGGTTGGGGGAAGGCCGTAAGCTTCATGCGGGATCGGGCGGCGTCAATTACGCGCCCGTTTTCAACCTTGCGGATGTAGACTGTGTAGTATATAGTACACATAATGAGTGCGTTCGGTCGGTTCGTTCGCGACCGCCGTGAGCGGTTAAAGGCAAGCGACACAACGTTTTCCGTGCGCGGAGTGGCTCAGCGGATCGGTGTCGAGCCGTCCTTCCTGAGCAAGGTGGAGCGGGGTGAGACGTCGCCCCCGTCGGAGGCCAAGATCGTGGCGCTCGCGAGGGAACTCGGCGAGGATCCCGACATTCTGCTGGCGATGGCAGGGAAGGTCTCGAGCGATCTCCAAGAGGCGATCCGGAGGCGTCCCGAGCTGTTCGCCGCGGTCATTCGGGAGCTCAAGGACATGCCGGATCATGCCATGTTGAGACTGGTGCGGGAGGTGAGAGATGGGGGGTGGTAGGTAGAAAGACGGTCAAGGACGGTCCAAGACGGACAGAGACGGTCGAGGACGGTGAAGGGGTAGAGGGCGGTTTCGACAGGAGCAATGGAGGTTTCGATGATCGAGCTGCGGAATGATCGACTGACGGTGCGGGTGCCCGAGGTGCACGACGCGGCGGTGATGCGCATCGACTTTCAGCGGACGCTCCGGATTCCGGATGACGACCGCACGTATCCGCTCCCGGCGGGGCTCGGCCGGTTTCCGCTCCGGCACGTGGACGACCATGTGGGGCGCGCGCCCGAGCGTTGGGTCGAGCACGGTGGCGTGATGCTGCCGATGTATCAGTCGGAGGCGCTCTGGATCAACTTCGATGGCCACTACCCGTTCGCCGTCAAGATTGCCGCAGGGAAGATCAACGCGGTGACTGGGAAGTCGTGGTCGAACGGTCTGAACCGCGCGCCGCAGGATTACCTCACCGTCCCGGAGCAGCCGTGGCTCGACGGGTACTGCGTCGAGGAGGGTGTGATCCGACAATTCGTCGCCATGCCGCTCGGCGCGGGCTACACCGCCGAAGAGCAACTCACCGACCAAGCCGAGCACGGTGGGATGCAGATCGTGGCATTCCCGATGAAGCGAGCGGTGTACGAGCGGCGGTTCGGTCGGCCGATGGTGCGGATGGCAAGCGCAATGGGCACCGGGGAGTTCGGGCGGGCACTCTTCAGTAGTGCCGAGATGGGGCTCGCGCCGGGGGGCCGGATGCGCCAGGAGATCTACGACGATCCGTTCGACTTCTCGGACTGGGATACCGAACGTGCCTCGCGCTGCTTCGTCCACCTCACCAACTCCCTCGTCTGGCGCGCGATCACCGACGAAGCGCCGCCCACGACGCCATACACCTCACGCGAGTACGAGAAGCACGACATTCCGTGGTTCGACTATTACTCGGAGGGGTCCACGGCACTCGAGGGGTCGAAGATCCTCGCCGGGTTGAAGAGCGTGTTGCAGAGGGGGAAAGAGAAGGGTGACGTGCCGCTGCCTGAGAACGAGTCAGTCGCGGCGGCCGAAGTCGTGAAGCTGCGGAAGGGGCTTACGAAGGAGCAGGTGCGGGAGGGGAGGTTTTAGGGCCTCACCCCCGGTCCTCCTCGGTCGTATGGCCTCACCCCCTGTGCCCCTCTCGCTTGGGGAGAGGGGGTACCCCACCGCAGGCACCCCCTTCCCCCAAGTTGGCCGGCATCGCTGATGGCCGGGGAGGATCTCAGAATACCACCGTGACGCCTCCCAACACCCGCCGTCCGATCACCGAACCGCCGTATAGGTGGAATCGCTGCTGATCGAGCAGGTTCGTGCCGGTCACGTGCAAGCGCAGGTTGTTGTTGACGGCGTACCCGGCGCTTGCATTGATGGTCTGACTCGACGGCACGAATCCCGAGAACACACCCGCCGCCCAGGAATAGCCGTCGATGAAGCGCCCGCTCACGCTCGCGTCGAATCCCTGGTGGCCGCGGTAGCTGATCGCGCCGGTGACCCGATGCTTCGGAGTGTTGGGGATAAGCTGATCCCCCGCCTGGGTCTGGCTCGCATCGACGTCGAAATCGAAGAAGGCGTACGTGCCCTCGACCCGAAACTCGTCCGTGAGTGCGACGGACGCGCCGAGTTCGATGCCCCGCTCGGTGACCTCACCGGCGTTCGCGTAGGAGACGACGATCGCGCGGGTCCCTGTCGGCAGGGTTGCAAGGGCCGGTCCGGCCTGGGCGTCGAGCTGATCGTAGCCCCCCGCGAGGGCCGGGATCGGCGCCCGGAGGGGGTGGTCGGCCGGGAGCCCCAGGGCAGCGAGCCGCTGGTCCAGCGAATCGAGGATCGCCGGCACGTCCCTGTCGTCCGTCAGGGGGTAGCGTGGGTAGGCCGGGTTCACCCCCGGGAGCAGGTCCGTGACGAAATTCGTGAGCCGGCTCCAGTAGGCGTCTACCGTTACGAAGACGCGCTCCGAGATCGTGCCTTTGTACCCCAACTCGAGGCCGGTCACCTTCTCGACGTCGAGGTTGCCGTTGCCCAGCGCGAGCGCCTGGGTCTGCGCCGAGAAGTTCCACGGCAGCGGGTCGAGGTTCAGGCCCGCGGTCACCGACGGCGGCAGCGGGGCTCCCTGGACGCCCGCGAAATATTGCTCGAGTCCCCCCTCGAGCTGGGCCGGGAGGGCCGAGGGGGCAGCGGCAGGTGCTTGCAGGTAGAACTCGGAGTAGTTGGGGGTCTGGAACGCGCGGTTCACGGTGAACCGGAACGCGTGATCCTCATTCGGGCTCACGACGATTGCGCCTTTGGGCGAGAACTGGGTCTCGTAGAGGTCGCCGTCGTCCACGCGTGCCGCCGCAACCAGTCGGACCGCGGGAATGATCTTGTACTCCACCTGCGCATAGCCCGCGAACGACTTGTCGCTACGATCGTCGTTGAGCGCGTTCATGAGTGTGGTTTCCGTGTTGACCTTGTAGTTGCGCGCTGAGGCGCCCAGCACCACGCGGGCCCGATCCTCGAGGAACGACCGGTTGTACTGACCCTCCACGTGGAGAATGGTCGACTTCTCCTCGAGCGGGAGACCCGCGGAGAGGGAGTACTGCGGCTCAAGCGAGTTCCGCCCCGAGTACCAGGCCATGATGTAGTAGTTCGGCGCCGCCCAGGTGAGGCGGGCCCAGGGCCGGATCGCCTTGATCACCTGGACCCGCCCAATGCCGGTGACGAACACCTCGTTCTCCACCTGCGCCGCACCGCCGTCCAAGGTCGCGACCGATCCGCCGGGCGCGTAGTAATCGAACCGAGCCGATCCGTAGATGTTTTGCAGCGCGTCCGGGTCGCCGAGCGGCGCCCCGGTCGTGGAATCGATGCTCTGCCCTTTGAGCGCGCGGCTCTCGAGGGCCGGACCGACCGTCGAATCCGTGGCCGGAGCGTACTCCGTTTGCAGGCTCGTGCCGTCGAACAGCGTCCGCGAGCGGGACCAGCTGTCGCTGCGAGCGTATCCGAGGTTCACGCGGTAGCCGAACCGGCCTTCCGCCGCGACGCCGGCGTGCTGCACGTCGCCGCGCAGCGTGCTGAGCCCGCCGCCCGCCAAGGTCAGGCGGGTCCCGGGCACCTCACGTGCCGTTGGGGTCGTGAAGTTGAGCACGCCGGAAAACGCGTTTGCACCGTAGAGGGCCGAGCCGGGTCCTCGCACCATCTCCACACGCGAGAAGGCGTCGGGGGGCAGCGCCATCGCCGGCCATTCTTGCGAGCCGAGAAACGCGATGGCCAAGTCGCGGCCGTCCTGCAGCACGAGAATCCGGCGGTTGAGCGACGAGTTGAACCCCCGAGCGTTGACGTTGAAATCGTTGACCCCGCTCTGGGCGATGTCTACTCCGGGGACGTTGCCGAGCGCGAGCGGCATCTGGCCCGTGGTGGAAATGTCCCGCACCTCCGCGGGGGGTATCACCGCGATCGCGGCCGGGGCCTCCACCACGCGCTCCGGTGCCCGCGACGCGGTCTGCACAACCATCTCACCCAGCTGGACGGGGACGGCTTCCAGCTCCACGTCGAGCGTGACCGTCGCGCCGCTCCCCACGGTGACCGGTGCCTCATGTGGCCGCGAACCCAATTGTCGGAACGCGACCGTGTGCGACCCGGCGGGCACGCCGAGGAGGGTGTAGCTCCCGTCTAAGCCTGTCACGGTGCGGAACCCGGTGCCCGGGATGAAGACATCCACGCGGGCAAGCGCCTCAGTTCCCCCTTGTCGGGTCACTGTTCCCTGGATCGTGCCCGTCTGCCCCACTGCCGGGGGGGCAGCCACGAGCAGCGCGAGCACGGCCAACGGAATTGCCGACCGCAGCGAACCGTGGAAGATCATGAGAACCTCGTCGAGAGCGGGGAAAACCGGTGCCGCCCGGGCCTGTCCCGGCGCGAGATGATGGGCAAAAATGCAGCACCTCCGGGCTCCGCGCGAGGGGGAGGGTGGCGGGAACTTCCACTGCCGCACATCTTCCCGCACCCCGCGGTGCGGTAGCCGAGGCCCGAAGGGCCGGCCACACCCGAGCCACACTGAGGAGGATAAAGGTGATGCGTCCGATCGCAATTCTAGCGCTCGCCGCCATCGTCGGCAGCTGCGCCCCCGCCGATCAGCCGGCCACGGAGCAGGACGCGGCAGCGCCCGCACTCACGCTGGCTGCTCTCGCAGGCACGTGGACCATGCAGACCGTACTCGACACGCCGGACAGCACCGTGGTCGACTACACCATGTCGGGAGGAGACGACCCAGGAAGCTGGACGATCACACTACCAGACCGTGATCCAATGCCGGTGCGCATCACCGTCGCTGGTGACAGCGTCGTGTTCGACATTGGCCCGTTCGAGAGCGTCATCCGAGCCGGCGTCATGACGGTGACGCGCGGCGTGGGCCGACTGAGCGAGGGCCGCATGATCGGCACGCTCATCGTGCACTATGAGACGACGGAGCCCGATTCGGTGGTCTACGCACGGTTCGAGGGCAGCCGGACGCCGTAATCTACGAGCTGGTGGATCGTTCGATTCCTGGTCTTTCCCGGTCTCTCACCTTGCGGATCGGGCACGTCCGATGAAGCGGGCGGGGCGCAAAGCGGACCCGTTGGCGCGCAGCGCCGCCGGGGAACCGGCGGGGTGAGCGGGCGCCAGGATGTTGCGAGACCGGGAGCGCCGAGTGCCTGGCGTTTCCTGACAAGGCCCCGGGGCGATCCGCGCGCCGACATGTTCTTGCGCGCCGCGACCGCCGTCGCCCTGCTCAGCATCCCAATCGTCCTCCTCTTCCCGCAGGCCGTGACCCTCGTTTGGCTGGGCGTGCTCTCGCTGCCGGCCAACAGTCCGCTGAGTCCCATTCTCCCGACGGCGTTCGAGCCGCTGATCATGGAGGCGGCGAAGTTCGAGGGCGCGGTGCCCGTCACCGTGGTCGCCACCACGGCGTACATGTACATGGAGTACGTGAACTGGCGGGTCTACGCGTGGGTGCTGAGCTGGAAGCGCCTGACCGGCCTGCAAGGACGCCGCTCCGTGCGGTGGGGGGTCAAGCACTTCGCGCGGGCGCCATTCTGGACCGTCGCGGTGTTCGCGTTCACGCCGTTGCCTTTCTTCGTGGTACGCGCCCTCGCCATCCTCCATCGCTGGCCGGTGTGGCGCTTCATGGTCGCGACCCTGGTGGGCCGCACACCGCGTGTGTTCCTCTACGCGTGGTTCGGGGAGCTGGCCGGGATTCCCACCTGGATCCTGGTCGCCGTGGTCGTAGGCGGGACCGCGACCGCCGTCGGAGGCCGGTTGATCAGGGGGGAGCCGGTGCTGGCGGAAGTCGCGGCCGTCGAGGGCGGCCGCCAACCTGAGGAGGCCGCCGACCAGAAAGCTGCCCTCGAGAGCGCGTGACGCAGCTGAGGACCGCCGCCGCGCGGCGGCTCGCTCCTGTGATCGTCGGGCTTCTGTCCTTCAAGCTGCTGGTCCACCTGATC
>JBDHCY010000039.1:0-21215 GCA_039591795.1 Gemmatimonadota bacterium
CGTCGTGACGGCCGCGATCTGGGTGAGGCGCTCGCCCGTAACGCCCGGCCGGCCGACAAGGAGTTGTGCCGCGAGCTGATCGACGAGGCGCAGCACGTCGTCGGCGTGTCCTTCCGCAGAGGCTTGAGAAAGGGGCGTCATGTCGCTGGCGCGCTCGTACAGCGACGCATCGAGTCGCACGGTCGAGCCGATCTCCACGATGTCACCGAGGACATACAGGCTGGCGCTCAGCATGCTCGCCAGCTCTCGGCCCACCGTTGGATCGGACACTGCCTCCTGTTGTCGGTTCAACGCCGCGAAGACCGCCCGTGGGTCGACGCTCCGCCACGCACCGGCCCCGTCGAGCTTGGCGCTCAGCAGGTTGACCATTCCTTCGCCGAGGTACGAGACGTCCTCACCGCCGCGGACGGCGAAGGGGAGCACGGCAACCTGTGTCGAGGAACCGGCTACCGAGGCCGCGCCACCGCGACCGAACATCACCCACGTCAGGGCGACGGCCGCCACGACCACCGCGGCGGCCGCACCCCACCACCAACTCGAGCGGCGTCCCGCTAAGGCCGGCGGCGACGGGTGCACGGCGAACGGGGCAGGGGTCGCGACCGCCGATCCGAACTCCGCCGCCGTCGCGAATCGATCGACGGGAGCCTTCGCCAGCGCCCGACGGACGGCCCGATCGACCTCAGTGGGAACTGTCTCGCGCAGCCGTCGCACCGATGGGACGGGATCGTGCAGCCGCTTGGCAATCACGGCGTGGACGGACGGGCCCGTGTACGGCCGCTCCCCCGCCAGCATCTCGTAGAGGACCGTGCCGAGCGCGTAGATGTCCGTGCGGGCGTCGACGTCTTCCCCGCCCGATTGCTCGAGGCTCATGTAGGCCGGCGTGCCGATCGCCACGCCGGTTCCCGTAAGCTGCTCGCCCCCAGAGAGGCTCACGGCTCGGGCGATGCCGAAGTCGGCGACCATCGGCTCCCCGGAGATGAGGAGGATGTTCTCCGGCTTGATGTCCCGGTGCACGATGCCTTGCTGATGGGCCACCTCGAGCGCCGAGGCCACCTTGCGGGCGATCTCGACCGCCTCGTCCACGGGGAGCTGCCCCTCCCGATCGATGCGCTCGCGCAGCGACTCGCCCTCGGCGAACGGCATCACGTAGTAGAGGAGTCCAGCCGCCTCACCCGAGTCGTAGAGCGGGAGAATGTGCGGATGCTGCAGGTTGGCCGTGACTCTGATCTCGTTCAGAAACCGTTTCGCCCCGACGACGGCCGCGAGCTCCGGCTGGAGCACCTTGATCGCCACATGGCGCGCATGTCGCACGTCGTGCGCGAGGTAGACGGTCGCCATGCCGCCCGCCCCGATCTCGCGATCGAGCACGTATCGGTCGGCGAGGGCGGATTTGAGACGTTCGAGCATTGGGGGAGAATAAATAGGATGCGGGGGGACGGTCAAAGAAGGACGGTCAACGACGGTCCAAGACGGGAGGTGGGGGGCCGTCTTCGTCCGTCCTCGTCCGTCTTAGGCCGTCTTTGACCAACCTACCCCCCACCCCCATCCGGCACCGCAAACCTCGTCGGCTCACTCTCATCCTTACAGCTCATGTCGAGGCCGTTCAATGACCCCGACTCGATGAAGTCCCGCACGAGCTGCCCCCGACAGGCAAACCCCTGCACCCCGTGGCCGGCGTAGCGAACGACGATGTGCACGCTGTTGGAGAGGTGTTCGGATGCCTCCTCTCCCCAGCGGGGAGGTGTGACGGGGTCGTACCAGCCCGAAAATAGGAGCGCCGGCACATCCGAGCGGACGTGTTCGTGATAGCCGTCCGGAATCGTGCCTCGCCGCCAGACGTCACACGCCCCGCTGTACTCGCGCAGCAGGTAGTCGCCTAGGAACGTGCCCTGCGTGAAGGTCTCGAAGTCCTCCGGACTCGTGTGGGGCGTGTCTTCGGCGCAGAACACGGCGAGGTGCATTCCGGCGCTCACCGCGCGGCCGAGCCCGACCGCGCGACCGAGGTAGTACTGGGCGAACTCGCTCAGATCGTTCGTCTCGTAGGCGGCGTGGATGCCGATCGGCAGCCGTCGATACGTGTCGCTGCCGTACATCATGCCTCGAATGGCATAGCCGAAGTCACCGCGAGAGAAGGGGACCGGCACCGTGTCCGTCGTGCCGGGGAACGCGACGTTCGCCTGCACGGGACCGTTCTGGAACCGGGCCAGCAGCTCGGCGAACTCGTGCTTGACCTTGGGGAATGCCGCGGCACAGGCATCGTCCGCCAGGCAATCATCGAAGAGGCGATCGACGGCACCCTGTGCATCCCGCGCGTAGTATCGGGGCGCACGGAGCGTCGGGGGAGCCACACCATCGAGAACGACGGTGCGGACGCGCTCGGGGTACTGTCGGAGATAGATGAGCGCCATGCGAGTCCCGTACGAGCCACCCAGCAGATTCAATTGTTCGTATCCCAGCCACTCGCGGATTTCATCCAGGTCGCCCGCGGCGAGCATCGTCGTGTAGAGGGCGAGATTCGCACGCTCCTCGAGTCGGCGCCGACACGCGTCGAAGTGAGCCGGGTCAAAGACGTGTCCGAAGTACGGCCTTGGATCGCTGCCCTGGTAGGCACAACGGAGCCCATTCGAGCGGCCGGTCCCACGTTGATCGACCAGGAGGATGTCCCGGCCCTCGCGCAGTGGCCCGAACCGAGACGCGGCACCCCGCCGCAGCGAGGTGGCTCCTTGCCCGGGTCCCCCTGCGAGCACGACGATGGCCTCTCGTGCCGGAGCCTCACTGCGAGCGCGAAGCACCATCACGTTCAGCTCGAGCGTTCGCCCCGAGCGAGACGCGCGGTCTTCGTAGACTTCGTACGTGCCGCACTCCGCGCGGACCTGCGGCACGGTGTTGGCGCAGGGCGCCAGCGACTGGCCGCTCACTCGGCTCGCCGGGGCGCACAGACATATCAGTCCGGCGACCGTGATCCCCTTAAGAAGCCTCCTCCCGGCGACGACCTCCGGCTCGGGCACCCCACCGTCCTGCACCGTCCTGGACCGTCCTCCACCGTCCTTGTGCGTCTTCACGCCACCTCCGTCTTCATGCCACCACCCTCGCTCGTCCGGTTCGCTCCGCCTCAAACTCGGCGAGCAGCTCCGGAGGCGCAACGACGAGCGGAACGTACCAGTCGTCGACCCGGACACCGAGCCGCCGGGTCGTGGCCCACTCGATCACCTCGGAGTCGTCCCAAGGTCGCGCGACGAGCACGGTCGTAGCCTCCGCCCGCTCGAGAACGAGGCTCTCCTCGGTGTCGGGCAATCCGCGGGTGTCGAGTAGTCCGAAGTAGTGGCTGCCGCTCATGCGCTCCAGGTGGAGCATCGGCCGCTCCTCCGGGTCCTGCCAGCGCCGCTGCCACGATCTGACACCAGCATTGATGCCGTCGATCAGATCGAGGCGGCGATCTGCCCCGGATTCGTAGTCGGCGGCGAAGTGGTATGCGAGTTTCTCGAGATCCGCATGTGGAGGAAACGCCAGCGCGTAGGCCGGGGCAGGGCGGACGTTCTTCACACCGTACGCCTCCGGTCTCGTGTGGTAGGGGCTGAACCGATCGATCCGGAGCCGATAGTTCCCCATGGGCGGCTGCAGGTGATGGAGCAGAGGGAGTAGGTCGAGCGTCTGCTCGTACGTACGCACCTCGTCGCCGGGGAATCCCCAGAGCGTGTTCCAAAACACGTGTACGCCGACCGCTCGTGCATATCGAAGCAGCGCCAGGTTCTGGCGTGCGAGGACGCCCTTGTCGATCAGACGTAGGAACTCGCTGGCCAGCCCCTCGATCCCCGGCTGAATCCAGCGCACGCCGGCGCGATGAAGGGCCACGATCCGCTCCAACGTCAGGTTCGCCTTTTGCTCGTAGAAGATGCTGAGGCCCGGGAGGTCGCGCGCCATCGCCGGCAGCAGGTCGCGGTAGTAGGTGTGCGGCATGATGTTGTCCACCATCCAGATGCTGCGCACGCCATGCCGATCGACGAGCCCTCGAAGCTCCGCCAAGACTCGCTTGGGCGTCTTCGCGCGGAACTGCATGCCCTCCCCGTTCAGGCCGCAGAACGTGCAGTGGTGCTTCTCACCCCACCAGCAGCCTCTACTCGTTTCGTACGAGATCCACGTGCCGCGCTCGGTGCGTGCTTCGGGCATGGTGCGTGCAAGTAGCTCTGGGTCGAGCCCAATCCGGTCGCGCTGATCGAAGTACTCGGTGAAGTCGGGCGTCGGTATCGCATCGAGGTCGCGGATCGGCTCACCGCGAATGATGCCACCTTGCCGTGGACCTCCCTCCGCATTGAGCTCCGACAGGACCTGCGGGAAGACGTGCTCACTCTCTCCGGAGAAGACGTAGTCGATCCCCGCGTCGAGCGAAGCCACCCCTTCACTCATCTCTCCTTCGCAATTTGCGCCGCCGATGGCCGTCGAGACGTCCGGACACATCGCCTTGACCCGCCGGAGGAGAGCGACGCTGGCCGAGGTTTGGTGGAAGGTCGTGGTCGCACCGACGAGCCGAAACGCGCTGCGCGCCACGAGCTCCGCCACCGCGTTGGCCCAATCGATCGTCTTCGCCTCGAGCTCGGCGAGCGCAGCGACGTCAGGAGTGTAGCCGACGCTCGCCGGCATTTCGTAGACGGCGCCGTCGGCCGCCGAGCGTCCGCGCACCGGCGTGGAGCCGAGGGGTGGGTCTCCCGTCCCGAACCGCGGCACGTCGTACGCGGCGCGTGAGAAGACACGCTCGCCGATCAAGAGCTCGGAGGGGGCCACCGAGATAGAGACATACTGGGCTGCGCCGATGGCGCGGGCCCACAGAAGGTTCGCATAGAGAACGCGCACCTCGAACCCGGCCGCTCGGCCCACCGCCTGGAGGAGGTGCGCCGCGAGATTCGGCCAGGCGATGTTGGCGAACGGCGGCACGATGATGAGTGCGTCCGCAGCGTCGGGGTGGGGAAGCCCGAAGAGCAGGTCGTCGGGTGCTGGCACGAGCGTCTCGGTACCGGAGGTTGGCGACCCCGTAACATGGAGCAGAACCGGGTGAAGAGCCAGGGGCACGAGCTCCGTTGTGAACGGGTGCCTCCCGGTCGCTGCCTCGGACCGCCCTGACGCATTCGCGAAGCGGCTCCACGTGAAGACGACTGGCTTGCGACTGGGGCTCGACGACGCGAACATTGCCGAGCGAGCTTTCTGCCAGGGCCGTCACCACCTCGAGGAGGCCAATGTGCTGGGCTTGCTTCCCGCGTCACCCGCGTTTGACGGACATCACCAGGGCATGCTCATAGTCCGCCTGCACGCAACGGCGGCGGCGCTCTCGGCCCACGCTCCAGGTGATTCGACTCCTGAGGGGCTCACACCCGGCATCGCGGCGCTCCACGGCCACGACGAGCGGGGCGGGCTGAAGCGGTTGAGCAGCCTGGCGCCCGGCAGTCGGGCTCGCCCTCATCCACCCGGACGCCGAGTCCTCGCCGCGGCGGGCGCCGCCGGCGCTGAGCGGAGTTCGTCTCAGCGGGCCGGAGGCTCGTTGCTCCTCGAGCTGCATGACACGGCGGATCTCGACGCGTTGCACGGGGCACTGTCCGGCGACCCCCACGTGGAATGGGTCGGGCGCGTGCCCGCCCGCTACGTCGTCGGCGCGGTCACCCACGGGAATAGTCGGCCTGAGCCTCCCTCCCCGGGGGACCTGTGGAACCTCCAACGCATCGGGCTCGCCGAAGCCGCACGCCAGCCCGACTTCAAGGATGCGGTCGACGTGCGTGTGGGGGTGATCGACACGGGAGCGCAGCCCGATCATCCCGGTCTCGTCGAGTGCGTCAGCGACTACGAGTTCGATCATCACGACGTAGAGGACGCCGAGGAACACGACATCATGGGGCACGGAACGCACGTCTCCGGAGTGCTCGGCGCGCGGCGGACGGGTGCAACCGGATCGTGTGGCGTCTGCCGCTGCAACCTCACGATCTGGAAGGTCTACCGGAATCGGGCAGAGTTCACCAAGTCGGTCGACAAGTTCCTCTATCCGCTCGATCCCGTGATGTACCGCCGGGCCCTGGCGGAGCTCGCTGAAGAGGGAGTCTCGGTGCTGAATCTGAGTCTCGGCGGGGTCGAGCCGCCCGATCCGGTCGAGCGGGAGCTCTACGACCATCTGATCCAATCCGGGACCGCCGTCGTGGCGGCGATGGGCAACGATCGTGCGAACGGCAGCCGCACGGCGTATCCGGCGGCCCTGCCGGGCGTCATCGCCGTGGGTGCCATCGGCCGTTCCGATCGAGTCTGGTCGGGCTCGAGCAGCGGTGAGCACATCGCGCTGTGCGCACCGGGAGCCGACATCTGGTCCACCGTACCGACCTACCCGGGTCAGTTGATGTTCGACGCCGTGACCGAGGCCGACGGCCCGGTGGAGGGCAAAGCCTTCAGCCGGCCGACGGGCTATGTCGCATGGCCCGGCACGTCGGTCGCCACACCGCACGTCGCGGCGGCAGCCGCGCTCCTCCTGGCCAAGCACGGGAGGCTCAGCGGCAGCGAGGTACGCGAGCAGCTGATCGGCGCGGCGGACCGGGTGCCGGCGATGGGAGGTGCGTCGTTCACTCCCAACTATGGTGCAGGATGTCTCAACCTGGAGCGGCTTCTTTCGACGTGAGCCGCACCCTCGCCGTCGTGCTTCGTGCGGGGCTCACTCCCGAGCGGGAGGATGCCGTGCTGCGTGCCATCGCCGATTGGGAAGGCGTGCGATGGGCCGCGCGCGTGAGCCCCAAGACCAAGCACGCCCGACTGCGACGACTGGCCGCCGTTGAAGTCGTGGCGGAGCAGGACATCGCCCGCGTCCTCAATCGACTCGAGAGCACGGCCGAGATCGAGGGCGCTGCTCCAGCCGCGGAGCGCGGCCCACCGGCCGATCTGGGCCCACGCGACCCACTACCAGGGAGCCAGCCGTGACCGGAACACCCCTTTCCCCGTCGCCCGCGTTTCTCGATCGGCCACACGAGCGCCAGGGCACGCCGCAGGACGTCCTCGTGATCGGCGCTGGGCTCGCCGGGCTCGCCGCGGCATACGAGCTGGCACGGAGCGGTCACCGCGTCACCGTGCTCGAGGCGCAGGAACGAGCCGGCGGCCGGGTTCACACGATCCGCGGGCCGTTCGCCGACGGGCTCTATGCCGAAGCGGGAGCAGTGTTCATCCCGCACACCCACGTGCTTACACTCGCGTACGCGCGCGACGTGTTCGACCTGCCCCTCGTGACGATCGGGCCGAGCACCAGCCGGAGCCTGTACTACGTGCACGACACCCGCATCACCAAGCCGAACGATCCATCGACCGTGTGGCCCGTTCAACTTCGGCCCGACGAGAAGGGCGGGATCGAGACCCTCTGGCGCAAGTACATCATCCCGTCGCTGGGGAAGATCGGAGACCCAAGGGCCAACGACTGGCCCGGCCCCGCGCTCGCCGAGTTCGATGACGTTACCTTCGCCGCCTTCCTGGCCGCCCAGGGTGCCTCGCCCGGTGCGCTCGACCTTCTCCGCCTGGGCTACTTCGATCTATGGGGCGATGGATTCGATTCGTATTCGGCACTCTTCCTGTTGCGGGATCTCGAGATCGCGTTGGCACCGCCGCCTCACCTGGCTCTTCCCACAACGCTGCGGCACCCAGGCGCCGATGCGTCACGAGAGGGTTCGAAGGAGAAAGAGAGTACCGCGGCGGTGACCACTGCCGGCGGCAACTGGAAGATCCCAGACGCATTTGCGACCAGCTCCGCCTTGCGCGACCGGATCGTGTACCGAGCGCCAGTCGTACGAGTAGAGCATGGCCCGGAAGGCGTGGAGGTCGTTTGCAACACTGCAGACGGTGCTCGCCGCTTCCGGGCAAACCGGTTGATCATCACGGTGCCGTTCTCGGTGCTCGGTGACGTCGAGTTCTCGCCACGGCTTTCCCAGGCCAAGCAGCGCGCGGTGCAACAGCTGCCGTACACCTCGGCGACGCGCGTCTACGTGCAGGCACCGCGGCGCTTCTGGGACACGCGCGATCTCCCCGGCATCGGGAACACCGATCTGCCCGTGATGTGGGTGCACGACGCAACCGCCACCCAACAGGCGACCCGCGGCATTCTGGAGTCGTACACCGCCGGAGCGCGCGCCCGCGAGGTCACCTCCATGGACGAGGAAACGCGCTTCCGACGCACGCGTGACGGGTTGAAGCAGGTGTACGCCCCCGTGGACGACAGCGAGCTCGAGCCCGGCACCTCCTGGTCGTGGGAAGCCGATCCCTGGGCCCGGGGGGGGTACTGCTGGTTCAAGCCTGGGCAGATGCGCGCCCTGTACCGGGACATCGTGCGGGCCGAGGGAACGCTCCATTTCGCCGGTGACCACGCCTCGCCGCTACCCGGATGGATGGAGGGAGCCTTCGAGTCGGCATACCGAGTCGTGCGGGAGGTGAACGAAGCCGAGAAGCGCTAGACTTCCGGGGAGCAACTCCCGAGCAGGAACTCCCCCACCGATCCCTCCTCATAGGGATCCAGCCCAACGACGTTGGAGAACATCTCGGTGTTGCCGCACCCGAGTGCGCACGGACCGAGCTCCATGGCAGTTGCCACGAGATACATGGTCTGGTACAGCACTCCAACATCCTTCAGGATCGTCGCGTAGGCCATCCCCTGGTACTTCCACATCGTGCGGCGAAACCGAGCCGTGACGACGAGGAGCACCTGGACCGGTCCGTGCCCCTCACCGAGCCGCGCGTCGGCAACGAGAGCTGCAACCGAATCGTTCCACTGCGCCACGCGGGTCAGGTGATGGCCCACGGGTTCGTAGTGGTACACACCGCGCGGCAACCCGGCGCACCTGGAAACGACCGGATAGAGCTCGAGCGGGTAGCAGGCCCCACCGCTCGGGTAAGGCCTGCTGCTGATGGCATATGGCAGGTGCTCGCCGTCTTCGATTCGGCGGACCCGACCGACGCGATACAGAAAGTCCCCGAGTTGCGCGATCGACAGGGGCTCGTCGCCATACGTCCGGATCGACCGGCGCTGTTCGAGCACCTGAGCAAAAGGCCGATCGGTCGAGGCGAATCCATCCACGTCAGGGCGGGGCAGATCGACGATCTCGCCGTCCATCGGAGGCTTCACGACCGGAAACGCCGGCGAACGCCCGCGCAGCGGAAACGTTCCTCCCGTGGGGAGGACGTGCGCACCCCACCGGCTGCGACGATGGAACAGGAGATCGGTGAAACCCCAGTGCTCGAGCTCGCGAGTTTGTTCCCCGGGAGTGGCGTCTCCCGATGCATGCCGGTCGAGCATGCCTGCAGCCCAAAGCAGGTCGAGCAGTCCAGACGTAGTCACCTGTGGCAGCTCCGGCACCGCCGCCGCGATATCGGAGGGCAGGCGGGGCCGTCCCAGCGCCCCAATGACGGCGGCGGCAAGTGGATCGCACAGCTCGACCACGGCCCGGGAAGTCGGGGACGCGAGAAGCAGCGCCCCGTCGTGCGCTCGGAGGTAGGCGAGCGGCGAGAGGCGCACCGGCTCGGCTCGTGGCTCGTCAGGAAACCGTGGCTGATATCCGGGCGCCGCCGCTCGCAACACGGCCACCTCGCGATCGTCGCGGTGGAGCACGTACTGGAGCGCATCAGCCTCTCGCACGAGGTCGAGCGTATGCAGCCAATGCGCCAATCGCCCCGGCCCGTCCATACGGACGACGATGTCTTCGAGCGCCACTTCGGTCGCCCCGGCGTCCGCGAGCGTCTCCAGCGCGCTGGTGATGCCGGGCGACGGGTCCGAAATGTCGACGCGGCGTCCCCAATGCACGAGACGCCAGGCGTCGCCCGCCCGGTCGAGCAGAGCGTCCGAATGAAACGACAGGTGAAAAGGTGTAGGCATTCTCGAGGAACCCGGCCTCGCCCCAGCCGTCCCGTCCGCGGGACCGATGGGAGGCGAGGCCGGTTGGGCTGCGACGCGTCGACGCCCTAGAGCGGAATCGTGATCTGCGGCTGGATGCCGGGATCGTCGTGGGACACCGACGTTGCCGGCGGAGCGGGCAGAACGACGTGGCGCACCGTCGAGGTGTCTTCCAGGACGCGTACATCGACATCGTCGGGGACGTTGAATCCGTGTGCCCGAAGCGTGCCCTTGGGGTCGCTCTTGAGCTGGCTCTTCAGAGCCTCGTCGCGCCACGCGCGAGCGAAGAACTGCGCCACCTTCTTGCCGTGTGCCTCGAACTCAGCCATGGGAATCACCCTCGGAGATGGTGAAGGGGTCGCTGGATCTCGATATGCTACACGAACCCGACCGCTTCGCCAGGGTCTCAGAGAGAGAACGGAGTCGGGTTCAGATCTGCCTCGGAGCACCGATGGCGGCGCCGGCCCATCGAGACCGGCACGTCGTAGAGCCGACCGGGGGCGAAGCGGGGCCGGCTCGGGCGCAGCCCCGGGACGATCACCTTCACCGTGGGAACGCCAACGTCCGGGCGGGTGAGGTCGGCAACGAGCACCGCGAGGCTGCGATCCAGAAGCGGTCGCAGGCTTGCTCCCAGCGCGTCCGCAACGTCGAGGTGACGCGCCGCCGGAGACGGGCTCCAGGACCCCTCGCCTCCAGGATGGAGGTAGGTGAGATCGGGTGGCGGGCGCTCGAGCCACGTCTTGAGCCCGGGCGCGAGCGTCGAGCGGTCGCGTACCGCGGCGAGCGCCGCGACCACCTGATGCATCTCGGTCACTGCGCGCCGTAAGGCGATAGCCGCCACCGGATTACAGCCAAACCCGAACAGAAACTCGTGAGGCGGGGCGACCCGCCCGGTGACGGCCGCGTACGTTGGTATTCCGAGGTCGCTCGCGAGGTCGAGCACCCAGAACCGCCGCCCCTCACGTTCGTACTCTCGGCGTAGGCCGTCGATCACCGGATCGTCGACCGCAGCAAGCGGTGCCTCTGGCTGCAGCAGGCGGTTGTACCACCAGATGGCCGTTGCGTCCCGCTCGATCACCTCCAGCAGTCCGTTCAGGACGGCCTGCTCTCGCGTTCGACCACTCGCGCAACCGTTCGAGTCCGCGCGGCAGAAATCAGTGGCAGGATCAGCAGGATACGCGTAGTAGAGAGAGGCGGTCAGGACGTACCGAGGCTCGCCTTGCGGCCAGGACTGGACCGGCGTCCAGTCCAGGGATGCCTCCTCGTCGAAGGGGAGCGGAACCGAAGCGTCCCCGCCCAGCCTTCCGGCCTGGTATTGGGCGTCACTGAACAGCATGCAGTGGTTGGGGTGAATGGCGCGCTGGCCGAGCTCACAGCGGCTGGCTCTGATGTTCGGCTCGGTTCCCTGGAAGACGCCCGAGTAGCGTTCGATCGCTTCGCCCAAAGCGCTCGCACGTGCTTCCGCGGCGCTCGCACCCCGGCCCAGATTGACGTGGCGGCGTTGTGCCTGCAGACCGGCGAGGGTTTCGGCATCGGCGAACGGGCTGGGCCGCGCCACCCAGACGTGCACGGAGCTGGACTCTCCGGCGAGCGGCTCCAAAGTCCCCACGATCCCCGTCACCGGGCTCACCAGCTCGCCCACACGCTCGGCGGCTCGCCCGCTACACACCGGGCATTGCGGACGGGAAGGAGCTTGATGGCTCTGCACGGTTCCCGTCGTCGTGTCGATCACCACGAGGCGGTGCGCGAGCGCCGCCAGATCTTTGCGCGCGTGCCAGGCAGCGAGCCATCGGAGCACTTCCTCTGCGGCGCAGCGCAGGCTGGCCGTCGTCGTGTGCATCGGGACCTGCGGCACCTGGCTTTCGACCCGTCGGCAGAGGAACTCGAACAGTGGGCGGTGTCGCTGCAGCCGATGGTGAAGGCACGCCCAGCATGGCCCATCGGCCAGGCCAAGTACTGGTCCCACCCAGACGAGCTCACCGACGGGCTTGGCGAGAAGCCAGGCCGCGCCGCTCTCGACCGCCTGCCTGTTGAGCTTGCCGAGCGCTGGGTTCAGGTAGTCGTCGGTCAGGACGACGCGAGGTCCGTCGGTCGCGCGCACGACGCCGCGATGCTCGAGCGCAGCCATGACATCGGTGAGCTGAACAGTCCCGACCGCCATCGGGTGAATCGAGAGCGTGCGGGGCGGGGGCGTGACGGGTGGGCGTGGCTCGGGAGCCTGGAGGGGCCCGGTGGAGCTGCTCGCGGTCGTTACGTAGCCGCGTTCCTCCAGTTCCAGGAGTGCGTGGTAGACGTGGGCTGGCGGGAAATCAGTGAGCGCATCGACGACCGCGTCGGCATCACGCACCCCATCGATCGCCCCCGCGATCGCCGCGAAGACGGGGCCCTCCAACGCGATCTCCGTTCGCTCCGAGAGGAGACAGGCGCCCTCCCCGTCGATGGCCGCGACCGCGAAGCGGGGGTGGAACGTGAGCCCTGGACGCACGCGTCAGCGGAGGAAACGTTGCAGGCGGGGTGACTGGGCCAAAGGAACGAACAACGGGTGGAATCGGAACCAGTTGGTCGTGAGCAACGACGGTTCCTCGAGGAGGGATTCGGCCTCGATGGCCGCGCGATCCAGGTCGCCGAGGACGACATACGTGCGCGTGAGCAGGATCTGCCAGATCATGCTCTGGTGAACGTCTCCCCGTTCCGTCGCCAGCGCGACAGCTTGCTGCCCTTCTCGAGCCGCCTCTGCCGCGCCGAGCCCCGCGAGAGAGTGACTCAGGCCGCTGCGATAGCGCGGATCTTCGGGAGATGCCGCCACGCGGGCCTCCCAAATCACGCGCGCAGAGTCGTAGTACGAACGGGCAGCCGAGCCGTCGCTCTCGCTGCTCGCCGCTATGGCTCGGGCGAGATAGTACCCGCCCGAATCCATCGGGACGTCGTCGAGCGTCATCGCCTCGAACGCTTGGGCGTACTCGCCACCCAGGACCAGCAGGTGATCGCGGAAGTTCTCGACCAGGGTCTTGACGGTTGACGTCATGCCGACCCGCTCCCGGCCGGCGTCCATCACCACGCGGGCGTTCGCCGTATCACCACCAACAGACCACTCGAGCAATGACTTCGACAGGTAGGGCGCGATCCAGTCGGGGGCGAGGTCGATCGCCTGGTCGTAGTAGCGCTCGGCCTCGGCGAGTTGTCGCAGGACGTGGTAGATGCTCGCCAAGTCGTAGGCGTAGAGCTGCGAACGGGGGTTCAGCCGGACGGCCTGGCGCATCAGCTCCACTGCCTCGTCCCAGCGCCCCATGCGGCGCGCGAGGGAGCCCATGATCCAGTGCAGCTCGCTGTCGTTTGGCTCGCTCGCGCGGACGGGGGACAGCACGTCCCAGGCACGCTCGTAGTCCTGCTCCGCCCAGTAGTAGTAGTAACCGAGCGCGAGCCGCGCTTCCGGGAGATCTGGCTCGAGGGCCCGCGCCCGATCGACCGCGGTGCGCGCCAACGCTTGCCGCTCAGGGGTGCGATCGTAGTAGAAGTTGTAGACGCTCTGGGCCTGCCCCAACTTGGCGAACGCCAGCGCGAATCCCGAATCCAGGGCTACGGCTTCCTCGTATAGTCCGATCGCCGTTTCGAGAGGCTCGCCCGGGAAGATCTGCGACGCATACAAGTTCCCGCGCAGGTAGGCATCGTAGGCCGCGAGATTGTCGGTCGGCCGCCGCACGAAATCGAGGGTGTCGGCGGCGGTGAGCCGCACGTCGAGCGCCTGCGCGACCGACTGCGCGATCCCTCCTTGTACGCCGAGGATCTCACCGGGCACCAATTCAACCTCGTAGCGCTGCGTCCAAATCTCCCGGTCGGTGGCGACGGCGGCGAGATGGGGGATCACGCGAATTGCGCTGTTTCCCGTTGCACGTCGTACGATCGTGATCGACCCGATGAGGACGTAGTCGGCGCCGAGCTCTTTCGCGATCTCCGAAGGACTCCGGTCGGCGGCGCGGAATGCCGCGGCGCTGCTCCGCGAGATGACACCCAGTCCCGAGATGCTGGCCAGGCGACTCGTGATCTCGTCGGTGAGCCCTTCCGCGAAGTAGCTCTCGGTCTCGGGGCCAAAGTTGTCGAACGGCAGGACGACGACCATCGGTGTGTCCGATGACCCGGTGCCCGTGCCTCGCCAGAACAGTGCCACGGCGATCGCAGCAAGCAGGGTGACTGCGACCGCAGCCGCCGCGATCCGCGACCGTCGCAAGCGAGGTCGCGGGAGTGTGACCACGCGAGCGCCCGTCCGTACCGATTCCTCGAGCGCCGTCGCCAGCTGGAGAGAGGTCCCCCACCGATCCGCCGGCGTCTTCGCCAGTGCCTTGAGGACCGTGGATTCCAGCGCCAGCGAGATTTCAGGCCGCACCGTACGCAAGCTGCGGACCGGATCGACGGAGTGGCGCGCGATGATGGCCATGAGCGACGGCCCCGTAAACGGTGGCTCGCCCACGAGCATCTCGTGCACGACGCATCCCAGGCTGTAGACGTCAGCTCGAGTATCGAGGCTAGATTCGCCAGAGGCTTGCTCTGGACTCATGTAGTACGGCGTTCCGATGGCGAGGCCCGATTCGGTGAGGCGCTCGGTGCCGACGGCAGCGAGGGCGCGCGCAATGCCAAAGTCGCTCACGACGGCGGTATTGCCGGAGAGGAGGATGTTCTCCGGCTTGATGTCACGGTGGACGATGCCGTTCGCATGGGCGAAGCTCAGGGCTTCTGCGACCTCGCGCGTGATCCGCACCACGTCTTCGACCGGGAGCTGTCGTTCGCGCGTCAGCCGGTCGCGCAGCGACTCCCCCTCCACGTACGGCATGACGTAGTAGAGCACGCCATCGGTCTCACCCGAGTCGTAGACGGGCACGATGTGAGGATGCTGGAGCCGGGCGGCCGTCTCGATCTCTCGGAGAAACCGATCGCGACCGACCGAAGCGGACAGCTCGGGGCGAACCACCTTGACCGCCACGCGGCGCTGGTGCCGGAGGTCAGTTGCGAGGTAGACCAAGGCCATCCCGCCGGCACCAACCCGCCCCTGGAGGGCGTACCGGCCTTCGAGGGCCACTTGCAGCTGGTCCCGCAGCGGATCGGTCGCGTGATCGTTGGGTTCCGGCACGACTGACAAGATGAAAGAAAGGACGTTGGGGGGCTAGGAGAGGAGGGACAGATAGAGACGGTCAAGGACGGTGGAAGACGGTCAAAGACGGACGAGGACGGTCGAGCGGCTGCGCCCATCGGGCCGTTCAGGAACGCCGGGGCGGAGTGAGCGGTTGCTGAAGTAGCAGCGAACCCAGCGACAGCATCCGGGGGCCGTCGATGTCGAAGAGGCGCGTGCGAATCACCCACAGGCCGTCCGGTGAGATCATCGCCGAGGGACCTGTGGGCTGGGGGATCACGCCATTCGAGGGGAACTGGTACATCGGGGCCCGCCACCTCCGCACAGACGGGTTCCGGGCGACGCCGCTCCCGGGGTTCTGCCCCTACAAGTTCTTCTACCTCTGGCTGGACTTCCGCGCCGCGGACGGCGCCGTGTCAAAGCAGCTGGGCTGGAAGTACGTCGTCCCCAACCCGCTCCTCCCATTCATCATCTTCCGGATTGCCGTGCGCGGGGCCGATCCGGAACTAGAGTTTGAGGAGACGGTCGAAGACGGAGGCGGGCGGTCACCGCCCGGACTTCTCTCCGCCCCTACGAACCGTCCGACAGCAGGCGCTCCACCTCGTCCCGGCCCGCCAGCAGACGGCCGATCTCGTCGGACACCTCCCGGGCCGCCGACAGGTCTTGCGTGATGCTCGCGACGTTGCCCGCACCCGCCTGCAGGCGGAGGAGATCTAGGCGAATCGTCTCGAGGGCAGCAACGGCATCCGCGAGCCGCTGCTGTGCCGCGTCACGGGTCGCCCGAACGTGCACGAGCAGGGCGTCGCGGCGTTGCCCCGCGCCGCGATCTTTGTCGCCGACCGCGGCCACGATGTCATTCAGTTCTTCGACGCGCTGCCGCATCCGCTGGGCGTCGGCCTCGAGCCGGCGGACGGTGTCGGGAAGATCACGCAGCTGACGTCGGACCTGATCCGGAAGAGCCTCATACAAGCGGTCGGCGGCCAGTCCGATGGCCAGCTCCGTCGGCCGATAGGTCGGTCCCCCAGCGGCCGGAACCGCCTCGAGACGTCTCCCCATGAGTCTGGCGAGCCACTGTCCGGGCTTTCCATGCCAGAACTTGAGCCAACGCCGGCCGGTCACGTCGATTCGCCGTTCGTAACGGCGCGCGGCGACGAGTCCGCTCAGGACACCGGTACCGAAGGAGATCCCGAATACTCGCCACCCGAGGTCGGGAGGCACGACGTTTGGAAACACGAGCAAGAGACCAGCCGTCGCGGCCGCCACCCCTAAGCCCCCGGTCCCGAGCCAACGAGTGATCCGTTCGAGGAGCGTGGCTGTCTTGCCATGCTCGAACGCCATCTCCTCCGTTCTCCGTTGATGGTCCTGCTTGAGCGCCAGGCGGATGTCATCGAGCCCGTAACCGGACTTGAGCAGTTTTCGCGTGCGAAGCGCGAGGAACGCCAGCGGCCCGCATACCACCACGGAGAGCAGGGCACCGGCAGTCATCAGCAGGCCCGGTACACCCCACGCCCTCACGACGCCCACGGAGATCCCGGGAACCGTGAGAAACAGCAGGACGGTGACGGCACCGGACGATCGGTAGGCGTCCCGGTTCTTCCGGATGAACACCCGGAGTGGAACGGGAAGGTCCCGCTGCGCTTCGGAGCTCTGGCTCAACGCGTCGGCGAGCTGCTCACCGCTCGCAAACCGGTCTGCCGGCTCTTTGGCGAGACAGCGCTCGATCGCACGGGCGAGTTTGCGCGGCGTCTCAGGAGCTGCGCGCGTCAAGGGCTCGTGCGCCATCGTCACCTGTTTGGCCAGGACCGCCGGCACCGTCTCGCCGGTGAACGGCAGGCGTCCCGAGACTGCGTAGTACCCGACCGCTCCGAGAGCATAGAGATCACTGCGCGCGTCGACCGGCTCGCCGCTTGCCTGTTCGGGACTCATGAACTCCGCGGTGCCGAGTATCTCTCCTTGGCCCGTGAGTCCACTGGCCCGCATGTGGGCGATCCCGAAGTCCGTCACGAGGACACGACCCGACTCCCGTTCCATGAGCACGTTGTCGGGTTTGACGTCGCGGTGCACGACACCCTGCGCGTGGGCGTACGCCAGCGCCCACGCGATCTCGCGGAGCACCCGTGCGGCCTCCTGCGGCGGTAGGGGCCCTCGGGTCCGGATTCGCTCGCCCAATGTCTCCCCGTCCACGTACGCCATGGCGAAGAACACGAAACGATCGACCTCGTCGACCGCGTGGATCGGGACGATGTTGGGGTGCGACAACTTGGCGGCCGTACGGGCCTCTTGGAGAAACCGCTCCCTGAGGGTCCGCAGCCCGGCCAGCCCCGGAGGGAGGAGCTTGAGCGCGACCGGCCTGTCCAGCGACACCTCGTGGGCAAGGTAGACGATGCCCATCCCGCCGCGGCCCAGCTCCCGCTCGAGAGAGTATCGGCCGGCGACGGCCTCCTGGAGAGCGAGGAAATCTGGCGAAACCGGCTCTGTCGTCACGGGAGACAAGGATGCATTGGTCCCGGCCAGCGGGCAACTCAGTGAGCCCCAGGGGCTCGGCTTGCAACCTGAGACATTTCGGTTAACGTTTGCGGCTCGCGCACCAGACTCACAATCGAGGGGGCTACATGAAGCGCACTGGACTTGCGGTTGCTGCAGGCTTGATGCTGTTCGCAACGGCGGCCGTCACCCAGGAGGAGACGTCGTCGATCATCTTCGCCGGGTACTACCGCTGCAGCCAGGGGGCGGAATCACGGGCTGATGAGATCGTTCGAGGCGTCTTCGGGCCAGTCCTTCAGAAGCACGTCGACGCAGGGCACCTGACCGGATGGGTATGGCTCGCCCACTCGCAGGGCGGCGCGTGGCGCCGCGTCCTCGCGAGCGTCGGCACGGACCTCGGCGTCATGATGGACGCGCGGGAAGCCATCGTCGAGGAGATCACTACTCAGCACGCGGACGCCGCCGCGGAGCTGGGGACCGTGTGCGGAAGTCACGACGACTACATTTGGACCAGCATCGCTGCGTCGACACCCGACCCCGCTGCGGTGGGCCAGGCGACCTTCTCGACCTACTATGCGTGTGACAATTCGCGGGAAGGCCGTACCAACCAGATCTTCGAGGAGGTCCTCGCTCCATTGTATGAGAAGCATCGGGAGATGGGGCACCTCTCGACCTGGGGGTTCTACGCGCATCGCTCGGGCGGAATCTTCCGGCGGCTGGAGACCTTCAGCGGCGCCGACCACAAGACGTTGATGAGCATGCAGCAGGCCATTTACGAAGAGGCGAACAGCACCAACGCCCTCGCCATGAACGAGTTCCGCGAGATCTGCAACTGGCACACGGACTACATGTGGAATAACGCGACGAATCCGTAGGGCCTCGGCTGCCATGACCGAGAGCTCTCTCCGGTTCTCAACCGCTCTCGCCGACAGCTCACAACTCGAGCATCACCTCGGCGAGGGCGGCATGGAGGTCGCCTAGTCGCCTAGCGCTCCCTCACCCCCGCGGCCGTCCGCGGCCGTGCATCTTCCTGCCAATAGAACGGGCCCGCCTCCCGCTGGCGCGGCCACACCTCGTCCAGAGTGTCGCTGTCGTACAGTCGCCCGTTCTTCATCACCATCCTCATCGTGTTCGTGTTGCGGATGTCGGCGAGCGGATCGGCACTGAGCACGACGAGATCCGCCAGCTTCCCGGCTTCGAGCGATCCCACGTCGCTGTCGAGGCCGAGCGCCCGTGCTCCCAGAATGGTCGCCACGCGCAACGCGTCGTGGTTCGACAAGCCGCCGGACGCGACCGACCACAGCTCCCAGTGATAGCCGAGACCCTGCAGCTGGCCGTGGCTCCCCACGCCCGCCATACCGCCCGCACGGACGATGTCGGTCACGAGCTGCGCTACACGATCCATGGTGTGCTGCGTGGGATGGAACCATCCCGCGTTGCGCCGCAGCGTCTTGGTTTGGATTTCCTCGAATGGAGTGAACCGGCGCAGCTTGGCATCGTCGAACACGTTCTCGGTGGCGTAGTAGTAGTTCTCCGCCCACGGGCCTCCGTAGGTGACGAGGATCGTCGGCGTGTAGGCCGTCCCCGCCTCGACGTACAGCCGTACCACGTCTTCATAGAACGGGAAGCCCGGCGTGTTGTGCTCCTGACCGGGGTACCCGTCGATCGCCATCGTCATGTCCATCATGTAGTCGAGCGCGCCCTCCGTCGTAGGCATCAACTCGAGCTCGCGAGCGGCGTCGATGATCCACTGGCGCTGCTCGCGGTTGCCCGCGACGTACATCTTGATCGTCTTGGTGTCGTAGTAATCGCTGTAGCGCTTCAGCACCCGCAGCGCGTGGTCCTTGTCCTGGAAGTTCTCTCCGCTGAAGACGCCCGGCCCCGTCGAATACATGCGCGGTGCGAGGATGCGCCCTGCCCGGGCCAGGTCCTCGTAAGTGAGCACGTCGGTGGTCGCGGTCTGTGGGTCGCGGGTCGTGATTACTCCGTAGGCCAGGTTCGCGGCGTACGACCAGACCTCCCCGCGGTGCACGTCCGCTGCGGCGCGGAGGTGGGCGTGCGTGTCGACGAATCCCGGCACGATCGTCCGCCCCGAGACGTCGATCACCCGCGCGTTCTCCGGAACGGTGACGCTCCCGCGGCGGCCCACGGCCTCGATGCGGTTGTTGCGCACGACGAGGTCCGCGTTCTCGATCACTTCATCGCCACGCATCGTGATGACCGTGGCCCCGCGAAACACGGCGACACCCTCCGGAATGTCGCGGGACACCCCTACCTCGATGCGCGTCTCGGACGGCTCGTAGGCTTTGTCGTCCTGCTTGTCGTCATCGTCGCTCTTCGCAGTCGTGTCGCTCTCCGATGTCGTGTCCTTGGCCGCCTCGCGCGCCCGCTTCGCTGCCTTGACGCTGTCCTCTGCGGCTTTGGCCCGATCGAGGTCGTAGGCGAAGTGCGCGTTGCCGATCGACCAGTGCACGGTCCGGCCATCCGTGCCCCAGGTCGGGAATTGGCCACCGATGTCGGTGAGCTTGCGCGCGGGGAAGGCCGCATTGGCCGGATTCGCGACCGAGACGGTCGGCGTATCGCCACCCACGTAGGGCACCGTCACGACGTAGAGGTCGTTGACCACCCGCGCGAGCGCCTGATCGCCTGCGGGCGCCATGAGGACGAGGGACGCGTTGATCGCTTGCGTGGCGCCAGGGGGACGCCGGCCCGTCACCTTCACGTGGGCCTTTCGGTCGGTGCCGTCCCAGCGAAACGAGATGAGGCCATCGGAAAAGGCGTACGCCCAGATGCGATTCGGGTCGCTGGTGAAGTGCGGGGTTGTGAACTCCACAGGCGCGATCACCGTGGCAGGGCCCCCGTCGGCGGGGACCCAGATCAAGTCGTCGGCACCGCCCGGGACGCCGCGGGTCAGCGCTTCCTGGAAGGCGCGCACGGGCCCGCGGATCGCGACGACGCGCTGCCCGTCCGGCGACCACACGGTCTGCCGGTACAGCGCGGCGGCCTGCGTGAGCTGCTGCGGATCGCCGCGCCCGTTCGCCCGCATCTTGTATAGGTGCCCGCCACCAGCTGAGGTCGCCGTGGCGTAGGCAATCCAGGCGCCGTCGGGGGACCACGCCGGATGGTGCTGGTTCACCTCCTGGTCACCGAGCCGCTGCGGCGTGCCGTCGGGGTAGTCCATCACGTACAGCCGGTCGAGCACGGTGAAGGCGAGACGCTTGCCATCGGGGGAGGGCACCGCGTTGCGGATCTGTCGGGCCATGAAGGTCGCCGAATCGGCGATCGGGTACTGGAAATGCACCTCGGGGCCGAGATCGAGGTCGACCTCGACCTCGATCGGCACGGGAATGGGCTCACCGCCGTCGACCGGCACGCGCCAGATCTTGCCGCCGTAGGAAACGACGAGCTCCTTCGAGTCTGGAGTGAAGGCCATACCCGGCAGCACGTCGCGGGCGGCGCGCGACTCCTGCTCGTCGCGCTGGACCGGATAGGCCAGCCACCGCTCGTTCCCAGTGGACAGGTCGCGGAGCCGCAGCCCGGTCTCGTTGATGTGGCGTGTGCCGTAGACCAACCACTTCCCGTCAGGCGAGAGCGTGGGGCGTACGGCTCCGCCGTACCGGTACGTGCGCCGTGTACGCTCACCGGTCTCCCGGTCGTAGACGTAGAGGTCGTACTCCGAGAGCGGCGAATTGTAGGTCCAGGTGCCGGTGCGCTGGGCGT
>JBDHCY010000040.1:0-20738 GCA_039591795.1 Gemmatimonadota bacterium
AAGCTCCTCGAGACGTTTGAGAAGCTTGGCATCCCGCTCGAGGAGCAAAAGCGACTCGCGGGCGTTGCAGTCGACGCCGTCTTCGACAGCGTCTCGGTTGCCACGACGTTCAAGGAAGAGCTGCAGAAGCACGGGGTCATCTTCTGTCCCTTCTCGGAAGCAGTCCGTGAGCACCCGGCGCTCGTCGAGAAGTATCTCGGTTCCGTCGTGCCCCACACGGACAATTTCTTTGCAGCACTCAACGCGGCAGTCTTCAGCGACGGCTCGTTCTGCTACGTGCCAAAGGGCGTCCGGTGTCCGATGGAGCTGTCTACCTACTTCCGCATCAACACGGCGAATACGGGACAATTCGAGCGCACGCTGATCGTGGCTGACGAGGGGAGCTACGTGAGCTATCTCGAGGGATGTACCGCCCCGATGCGAGACGAGAATCAACTCCATGCAGCGGTGGTTGAGCTCGTCGCGCTCGAAGGCGCAACGATCAAGTACTCGACGGTCCAGAATTGGTATCCCGGCGATCCCGAAACGGGGCGGGGCGGCATCTACAACTTCGTCACCAAACGAGGAAAGTGCGCTGGGCGAAAGTCCAAGATCTCCTGGACCCAGGTCGAGACGGGGTCGGCCATCACGTGGAAGTATCCGAGCTGCATCCTGCAGGGCGACGACGCGATCGGCGAGTTCTACTCCGTGGCCGTGACGAGCAATCACCAGCAGGCCGACACGGGCACCAAGATGATCCACCTCGGAAAGAACACCCGCAGCACGATCGTCTCGAAGGGGATCTCGGCCGGCTATGGCCAGAACACGTATCGCGGGGCGGTCAAGATCATGAAGGGCGCCGACGGTGCGCGGAATTACTCACAGTGCGATTCGATGCTCATTGGCGATCAATGTGGCGCGCACACTTTCCCGTACATCGACGTGCGAAACAGCTCCGCGGTGATGGAGCACGAGGCCTCCACGTCGAAGATCGGCGAAGACCAAATCTTCTATTGCCAGCAGCGTGGGCTCTCGGCAGAAGATGCGGTGTCGATGATCGTCAATGGATTCTGCAAAGAGGTCTTCCGCGAGCTGCCGATGGAATTTGCCGTCGAGGCGCAGAAGCTGTTGGGCATCAGCCTCGAGGGGAGCGTCGGTTAGCGCTGCCCGGCCCCAAAAACCTTTGCTGACGGTCCACATACTTGTCCACGAAACCAACGAGCGAAACGCACATGCTTGAAATCCGGAACCTCCACGCGGCGGCTAGTGGCGCTGAGATCCTCAAGGGCATCGACCTCACGGTGCGCGCTGGCGAAGTCCATGCGGTCATGGGGCCGAACGGGTCGGGGAAGAGCACGCTCGCTCAGGTGCTCGCCGGACATGCTGCATACGAGGTCACGGCCGGCGAGGTGCGCTACGACGGTAAGAACTTGCTCGAGATGGATCCGGAAGAGCGCGCGCGCGAGGGGATCTTTCTCGCGTTTCAATACCCAACGGAGATCCGCGGAGTCACGAACGCATATTTTCTGCGAGCTGCCGTGAATGCCATGCGGACCCATCGGGGCGAGCAGGAGTTCCACACTCTCGAGTTTTATGATTTCCTCAAAGAGAAGCTCGATGTCATCGGCTGGGACGACAGTCTCATGAGTCGGCCGGTCAACGAGGGATTCTCCGGGGGAGAAAAGAAGCGGAACGAGATCCTGCAGATGGCGGCGCTCGAGCCGAGGCTCGCAGTGCTCGACGAGACCGACTCCGGCCTCGACATCGATGCACTCCGCACGGTGGCGCAGGCGATCAACAAGTTGAGGAGCCCCGAGCGTGCGGTCCTGCTCGTAACGCACTATCAACGGATGTTAAACTACATCACACCCGATGTCGTTCATGTGCTGGTGGACGGCCGGATTGTCCGTTCGGGCGGTAGAGCGCTCGCCCTCGAGCTTGA
The DNA here is from genome assembly GCA_039591795.1 of Gemmatimonadota bacterium. GTDB lineage: Bacteria > Gemmatimonadota > Gemmatimonadetes > Gemmatimonadales > GWC2-71-9 > JBDHCY01. The sequence continues at coordinate 1,922 of JBDHCY010000040.1, forward strand.
AGAGAAGGGTTACGAATGGGTTCGCCCTGAGGGCGCGACTGTATGACCGGGAATGCGGGCGCGGTCCAGACGCTCGGTGCTCAAGAGAGCTACCTCGCCGACTCGCAGATGCTCGGAGCGGTTCCGGCCTGGGTGGGCGAGCTGCGCGAGGCTGCTCGGGCTCGGTTCGCGGAGGCGGGGCTTCCAAATCCTCGTGACGAGGCATGGCGCTTCGCCGGCATTCAGCAACTCATCGAGACCGCGTTCTCGCTGTCCCCGGGCGGCGCGCAACCCGGTGCGAAGCTCATCGAACCGCTCACGCTCGGTGGTCCCTCCTGGCCCCGACTGGTGGTCGTCGACGGCAAATTCGCCCCAGAGTTGTCCTCGCTCGCTGGGCTCCCGACCGGCGTTCGCGCCGGCTCAATCGCCGCAGCAGTTGAGCGCGACGATCCCACCGTGCGTGCCCACCTCGCGCGCCATGCCCGGTACGAAGAGAACGCCTTCGCTGCTCTCGGAGCGGCGTTTCTCGACGACGGAGCCTATCTCGTAGTTCCGGCAGAGGCGCTCGTCCCCGAGCCGGTCGAGATCCTCTTCGTGACGAGCGGTGCAGACCGCCCAACCGCCGTTCACCCCCGCATGCTCGTCATCGCGGAGCCGGGAGCGTCGGTGAGCGTCTTGGAGGGATTCGGCACGTTGGGGGCTGGATCCTACCTGGCGAACGCGGTGACGGAGATCGTCGTCGGTGAGTCTGCGCACGTGGGCTACTACCGCGTCCAGCGCGACGGACCAGAAGCCTACCACGTGGCAACGACCCATGCCGAGATTGCACGCGACGGTGTGCTCTCCGCGTGCGCCGTCGCCCTCGGGGCCCAACTCTCCCGTCACGAGCTCGTGGTAGTGCTCGATGGATCGGGAGCCGACGCCACGCTCAACGGCCTCTACATCCTCGGTGGGCGCCAGGTGGTCGACCACCACATGGTGGTCGAGCACGCGCAGCCCCACTGCACGAGTCATGAGCTCTTCAACGGTGTGCTCGACGACTCTGCTCGTGCCGTGTTCACGGGGAGGATCCTCGTGCGGCCCGGCGCACAGCGAACCGACGCCAAGCAAGTCAACAACAACATGCTTCTCTCGAGCGGCGCGCGCGCCGACAGTCAACCACAACTCGAGATCTATGCAGACGACGTCAAGTGCACCCACGGGTCGACGCTCGGCCCCATCGAAGACGCGAGCCTCTTCTACCTCAGATCGCGGGGTCTCGACGCGCTCGCGGCACGCAACCTCCTGACGTACGGTTTCGCAGCCGACATCGTCGCTCGCGTGCCGTCACAACCGGTGCGCCGAGTTCTCGATGGCCTCGTGCGCGCCAGACTCGGCCAGGAGGCTCCGGCGCCGGAATGAGTGCCACGAGGGCCCCCACCGCCAGCATCCGGCGCATGCCGTTCGATGTCGAGGCGGTGCGTGCGGACTTCCCGCTGCTCGGGCGTGAGATCCACGGCCGCCCACTCGTCTATCTCGACCATGCAGCCACGAGCCAGAAGCCTCAGGTCGTCATCGACGCGGTTCGCCGCTTCTACACCGAACACAATGCCAACATACATCGTGGAGTCTACGCGCTCAGCAACAACGCGACGGAGTCGTATGCTGCCGCGCGCCGGACGGTTCAGCGATTCCTCAACGCAGCCGACGCGCGCGAGATTGTGTTCGTCCGGAGTACGACCGAAGCGATCAACCTCGTGGCTGCGACCTACGGGCGCCAACACGTCGCTACCGGGGATCAGGTCGTCGTCTCGGAACTAGAGCATCACTCCAACATCGTGCCCTGGCAGCTCCTCTGCGAGGCAACCGGCGCGCACCTGCGCGTCCTTCCGATGAACGATGAAGGCGAACTGCCGCTCGAAGGCCTCGTTGAGCTTCTCTCTCCGCGCACCAAGATCCTCGCCATATCTCACGTGTCGAACGCGCTGGGCAGCGTCAACCCGATTCGCGAGATGGCAGCCCTCGCGCACGAGCATGGCGCGGCGGTCGTCGTCGACGGCGCCCAGGCTGCTCCCCATCTGCCCGTGGATGTTCGCGCGCTCGATTGCGACTTCTATGCTTTTTCAGGACACAAAGCGTGCGGACCGACCGGAATCGGCGCGCTGTATGGGCGGGCGCACCTGTTGGACACCATGCCGCCGTATCAGGGCGGTGGTGACATGATCGCGTCGGTCACCTTCGAGCGTACGACGTATGCCCCCGTCCCGGCGAAGTTCGAGGCAGGAACCCCTCACATCGCTGGTGCCATCGGTCTCGACGCCGCGCTCGACTACCTCTCCCGAATAGGACTCGACGCGATCGCGTCCTACGAGGCCGATCTCCTCGCTCATGCCACCGAAGCACTGGCTGCGGTGCCAGGGGTCAGAATCATCGGCACGGCGCGCGAGAAGGCCGCGATCGTCTCGTTCGTGATGGAAGGTGTTCACCCGCACGACATTGGCACCATCCTCGACAATGAAGCGATCGCGATTCGCACGGGCCACCATTGTGCCCAGCCGGTGATGCGGCACTACGGGCTCCCGGCCACAGCCCGTGCCTCGCTCGCCTTCTACAACACACTCGCCGAGATCGACGCGCTGGCCGCGGCACTGGTGCGTGTGGGTCGAGTCTTCCGATGACCCCTGAATTGTCCGAGCTGTACCAGCAGATCATCCTCGATCACAACCGGAGCCCCCGAAACTTCGGACCGCTCGAAGGCGCGAATCGAAGCGCAGAGGGATTCAACCCGGTCTGCGGCGATCACTTCACCATCCGGCTCAAGCTCGAGGGTGACCGGATCGAGGCTGTCCGCTTCGAGGGCGCTGGATGTGCTATCTCCAAGGCGTCGGCCTCCCTCATGACGAGCGCTGTGGAAGGGAAGACGACCGCCGAAGTCGCAGGTCTCGTCGATCGATTCCGCGGAGTAGTGACAGGGCCTCCACCAGCGCCCGACACCCTCAAGTCGCTGGGTCGGCTCGCCGCCCTCGCCGGTGTGCGTGCATTCCCGGCTCGGGTCAAGTGCGCAAGCTTGGCCTGGCACGCGCTGTTGGCCGCACTCGAGCAAGGCGCCCGCCCCGTCTCCACGGAGTAGGGCGCTCGCGCGAGGCGGTCGCCTCCGTGGGCTGGACGAGAACGGGGTTGACAGCGACCTTCCCGACGCATGAGTTACGACGCCCAATCCCGGTCGGCAGCTGACTCCTGCCGTGAACACGAACCCGCGGCACACCGATGGGCCCGGGCGCTTGTGGAGCCGGAGGCGTGAGTCGCGCAGCTGGACCACTCGGCCTTGTGCTGTCTGGCGGCGGAGCCCGCGCGGCCTACCAGGTCGGTGTGCTCCTCCGCATCGCCGAGCGCGTGCCCGACCTCGACATCTCGATCATCACCGGCGTCTCGGCGGGTGCGATCAACGCGACCCTGCTAGCGGGCCACTCTGGATCACTCGGTAGCGCGGCGCTCGAGCTCGCTCGCTGCTGGGAAAGTCTCACGCTCCCGCAAGTCATGGAAGCGCGGCTCGGAACGGCACTGCGGGCAGCTCTGCGCCTCGGCTGGAAGGGCGTGACCAACGCCGCTGGCCTCGAATTCCGCTCCCTGGTCGACGTGACACCACTCCGCGGCTTCCTCGCACCGCGCACTCCGTTCGCCGGTATCGGCAGCAACGTGGCGAGCGGACGACTCAAGGCAATCGGCTTGAGCACCACCTGTTATGAGTCCGGAGAAACGGTCACGTTCGTGCAGTCCGGCCCGGACTTGCCGATCTGGCAGCGCGCGAAGCGGCGCTCGGTCTCGACGGTGATCACGCTTGACCACGTGATGGCGTCGGCCGCTATCCCTTTGGTGTTCCCGGCGGTTCGCCTCGGTGACGCCCACTTTGGCGACGGGAGCGTCCGGGCAACTGCGCCGTTGTCGCCAGCCATCCATCTCGGTGCGGCTCGCCTCCTGACCATCACGATGCGTCACACCGGACCCGAAGCCTGTTTTGCGCCAAACTCTGTTCCTTACCCATCACCTGGCCAGATTCTCGGACTCCTCTTGAACGCCGTATTTCTGGATGCTCTCGACGCCGACATCTTGCGCCTCGAGCGCTTGAATGAGCTCATTGCACGGGTGCCGTCGTCAGTCGACGTTCCGCAAGGCCTCCGCCCGATCTCGATGCTCGCCGTTCGCCCGTCCGTCGACTTGGCGACGCCCGCGCGCGACCTGAAACTCGAACTCCCTCTCACCCTGCGCTTGCTCGGCCGAGCTCTAGGCCTCAACGAGGGAGCCGCCGCGCATTTCGTCAGCTATCTGCTCTTCGAGCCACCGTATATCGGACGTTTGATGGAGATCGGGTACGAAGACGCCGGTCGTCAGTGGGAGGCCCTCGCACGTTTTCTGGACTGACGAAAGGAGCCCGGTGGGATCGGTCAGGGCTCCAAGTCGTCGAGTTCTCTCGCGTCAGGGAAGCGACTCCTGATTGTGGCGATGACCTCGAGTGCGTGACTCGGATGACGGCGCCTTGCTCGGTAGAGCTCGACGAGACGCTTCGCGGATTGGATCTGCACCTCGCGAGACGCCTCACCCTCGAGATGGCTCTCGAGTAGCCGAACCACATCGTCCTCCGTCAGGGGTGGTGCCGGATCGAGGAGACCTTCACCGCCGAGCATCGCCGAGGTCCACCGGCCGAGCGGTGCGGCAACTCCTTCAGCGATGACATCCCAGAGGATCCATACGGCGCCGCACAGACCTGAGACGGCGAACCACCGCTGATCGAGCAGAACTCCCAGGGTCACGGCCACGACCGTTACTGCCGCAAACGCCGTACGGACGATCGTGCCGGGAGACAGGTTCGCGGGCTGTGACACCCTCCGAATCTCCGTAACAAGCTCTGTCGTGTAAAGCGCATATGCACTCCGCTGGCTGGCGGTGGTCCGGCCAGCTATCGTTCCCGCCGCGCATGAGCGGCTTCGTCTTCGCGATGTTCGTGCTCCCGGCGGGGATAATTCTCCTCGCCGTGGCCCTCGCATTCTTCACGCGGCCGCGGTCGCGTTGATGGAGCGCATCGTGGGAATCGGCGGCGCCAACTCGATTTCCCTCATCGCCTTCACCGCCTACCTCCTCCTCGTTCTTGGCATCGGAGCCTACGCGACTCGGCGATCTTCCGGCGACATCAACGAGTTCTTCATCGGCGGCCGCCGCATGCATCGCCTCGTGGTAGCGTTGTCTGCGGTTGTGTCGGGACGCAGTGCGTGGCTCCTCCTCGCCGTCACCGGCATGGCGTACACGCGCGGTGTGTCGGCGGTCTGGACGGTGACGGGCTATATCATCGCCGAACTCTTGCTCTTCGTGTTTTACGCACCGCGGCTCCGGCGTTTCGCGGAGGCACACGACTGTGTCACCTTGCCTGACTTCTTTGCGGCACGTTTTGGCGACCGCGACGGGCGGCTCCGCGTGCTCCTGAGCGCCGTCATTCTGTTTTTCATGCTGGGCTACGTGGCTGCGCAGTTCGTCGCCGGTGGCAAGGCGTTCGCCGGCAGTTTTGGCATCCCCGAGTCGTACGGCACGCTGATCACGGCTGCGATCGTTCTGGGCTATACGGTCCTCGGCGGCTTCCTCGCGGTAAGTCTCACGGATGTCGTGCAGGCTTTCTTCATGCTCGTGTCACTCGTCGTGCTACCGCTCCTGATCTTCGGCGATCAGGGTGGCGCGGGCACCACGATCGAGGTGCTCCGGGCGCTCGACCCGGGAATGCTGGACCCGTTCGCTCTATCCGTGGGGGTGGCTATCGGCTTTCTCGGTATCGGGTTGGGATCACCGGGGAATCCGCACATCATCGTGCGCTACCTGTCCATCGATGACCCGCGGGAGCTCCGCTATTCCGCAGTGGTGGGAACGATCTGGAACGTGGCCGTCGCCTGGGGTGCCATCCTCACGGGGCTTGCTGGCCGCGCGGTCTTCGCCGACGTCGGAATGCTCCCGGGCGCCGATCCCGAGCAGTTGTTTCCAGTGCTCGCGCAACGCTTCCTCCCCCCGGCGCTGTTCGGCATCGCGCTCGCTTCGATCTTCGCGGCGCTGATGTCGACGGCCGACTCGCAATTGCTTGTGGCGGCATCGGTTGTCGTCCGGGACGTGTACGAGAAGGTCCTCCGGCGCGGTCGGGCTGTCGCGCCGCGGCGACTCGTTCGCTACAGTCGAGGCGTGGTCGTCTTGCTCGTTCTCCTTGCGCTCGGCCTGGGCTGGGCGGCAGAGCGTGTCATCTTTTGGCTGGTGCTGTTCGCCTGGGCGGGACTCGGCGCCGCGCTCGGTCCAACGTCCATCCTTGCGCTCTTCTGGCGTCGGACTACCCGAGCTGGCGTGGCTGCTGGAGTCGTTGCAGGAGCAGCGACCACGATCGTATGGTACTTCGTTGACGTGTTGAAGAACCATCTCTACGAACTCGTACCCGCCTTCGTCGCAGCCTCGGTGGTCACGTGGGCTGTGAGCCGACGTACCGATCCACCCGTCGACGCCGATTCGATGCTCGCGGCGATGAAGGCCCCGCGCGGCCGTCGTGGAGAGTAGAACAATGTCCGACCGGAAGCTCTCAGTGGCCGTGCTCTATAACCACGTCGGCGAGGATGAGTACGAGAAGATGCGAGAGGTCGATCCGGCGACGCTCTCGTTCGAGCCCGAGTATGACGTGCACGTCGCGACCGTGGAAGAGGAGTATCAGGCGATCATCAAGGCACTCCGCCGCGAAGGGTTCGCTGCGCGCGGCGTGAACATCCGAGAGGATATCCGCAGACTCGAACGCGTCCTCCGGCCCCGTCCACCCGATGTCGTGTTCAACCTCATCGAGCACTTTCACGGCGAACCGATGCTCGAGTCGTACGTGCCAGGTCTGTACGCTTTGCACCGGGTGCTGTACACCGGCGCGTCGCCCTTTGCGCTCGCGTTGTGTCAGCGAAAAGGGATGACGAAGCAGGTCCTTCTGGCCAACGGCGTGCCGACACCGCGCTTCCGCCTGCTCTCGAATCCGACGATGCCGGGCCGGCATGGGTTGCACTACCCGCTCATTGTGAAGCCCGCACAAGAGGACGCCAGCTCGGGCGTGAGCCGCGAGTCGGTGGTGTACGATCACGACCAACTCGCCGCGCGGCTCACCCGCGTCTTCGAGGAGTTCGCACCACCCATCCTGGTCGAGGAGTTCATTGTGGGTCGGGAACTCCACGTGGCGATCCTCGGCAACGAACCCCCCGAGGTGCTCCCAGTCATCGAGTTCGACTTCTCAGAGCTGCCACCTGACTACCCACCCATCATCAGCTACGATGCGAAGTGGAATCCCCTGGACGAAGCGTACCATCGCGTTCACTCGCTGTGCCCCGCCAACCTCCCACCGCGCGTGCAAAGCAAAGTCGAGCGGATCGCCCTCGAGGCCTATCGTCTGACGGGGTGTCGCGACTACGCACGGCTCGATCTACGACTCGCGCCTCGCAATCAGGTGTTCGTTCTCGAGGTGAATCCCAACCCCGATCTGACCGAGGGGGTCTCGTACATGGAATCGGCCGAGGCGGCTGGATACGGGTTTGCGGAAACGCTTCGAAAGATCGTCGAGTTCGCGATCGCCCGGCGGCCTCCCCCACCTCCCACAGCCGATACCCCCCCAGCTGTCCCCCCTACAGATACTGCTGAAGCAGAACCATCCCCACCAGCGTGATGCTGACGAGGAGCGCCACTCGTGACCGCCGCGCATCCTCGTACGCCCCCGGCAGGAGCTCTTGAAACACCATGAAGCTCATGGCGCCTGCCGCGAAACCCAACCCGTAGGGCAACACCGGCGCGAACTGGTCGACGAACAGATAGGCAGGGACCGCCATCAGCGGTTGGGGAAGTGAAGAAAAGACACTCCACCAAGCGCACGCCGTGACGCTCGCGCCGCGCGAGCGAAGCGAGGCGCTGATTGCCAGACCCTCCGGGATGTTGTGCACGGCGATGGCGAGCGTGATGAGGAGCCCGAGACGTGGGCCACCGCCGAAGGCAACCCCGACCGCGACACCCTCCGCGAAGGAATGGACCGTCATCGTCACGATCACGAGCACGGCCCGCCGTGCTCCCACTCCAGAGAGCTTGCCGAACGTGAGCTCTCTCCCTCGGAGCAATCGCTCGGTGAGCCAGATGAAGACAACACCCACGTTGGCGCCGAGAATCGTTTCCCACGTACCGTGGCCAGTGCCTTCGGTCACGAGCTTGAAGGACGCACCGAGCATGAGACCAGCGGCGATGGCGTCGGCATATGCCACCGTTGCTTTTGTCAGGCGGCGAACGAATGCGAATGGCAGCGCCCCCAGCCCAGTCGCCAGGGCCGTGAGCAGTCCGTAGAGGAAGACCTGTGTGCTCGCTGCCACTCAGCCGCTCGTGAGGTGAGCGAGGAGCACGACCGCCCCGATGGCCAGGCTCGTGAGGGCGGCGATACTCGTATGCCCCACCTGGTGGTAGGACTCCGGGAGGAGCTCGACCATGACGAGGTAGATCAACGCCCCAGCCGCAAAACCCAGCGTCCAGGGAAGGAGGGCGGGCCATGCCACGGCGAGGAGATACGCGATCACGGCGAGCGCCACCTGGCTGGCATTGACCGCCACTGCCCGTAGCGCGGTTACGACGGCACCGGTTCCCCGGGCACGGTGCACGACTGCCAGTAGCATGCCCTCGGGTACGTTGTGCACCGCCAGGGCAAGCGCCATGAAGATGCCCAGTTCCACACGCACCACCATGCTGCCGCCGATGGCTACGCCCTCGGCGGCCGAGTGAAGCGTGCTTCGGAGCTCCACGGCCGCCGTGTACTCGGCGGCCGGACTGTCGAGGCGGTTGAGCCCGACGTCCGACGTCCTGGACATGGCCTGGGACGAGTAGACGAACACGATACCCAGCAGAGCTCCAGCCCCAGCGGGTAGCACGGAGTGCAGGCCCGCATCAAGGAGAAGCCAGGCCGCGCCGAGCATGAGGCCCGCGGCTGCGGCGTTGGCCCACCCGAGCCAATGAGTGGGAAGGGCTGGACGCCTGAGGAGCGGGACGACCCCGAGCGCGGCGGCAGCGGCCGCGAGGGACGAATACACGAGAACACCGACGACAGCGGGCACGGGGACGAATCTCGTCTCCTGTGCCCGCCTGCGCTATGTCCAGCTAGGGCTGTGGACGATCTGCGTCAGGACGCTCGTCTGAGCCGCACCTCGCCATTGATGGTCGCGAGTCGAAGCCCGCCGCCGCCGCTGCCGATTGTGCCGCGGATGCGGCGACTCGCCATGCGACCTTCCACTGTCAGCGGAAAGTCGGTGGTGATCCCGCCGTTGAGGGTCTCGATCTGCACCTCCGCGCCGGCATCGGCAGGCAGCACGACCGTGACCGAACCGTTGACGGTCCGGAACTCCAGGTCGCCCCGCCATTGTGGGACGCCGATGCGCGCCGTGATCGATCCGTTCACCGTCTGTGCCTCTGCCTGGCCGCTCGTCGAGATGTCGATTCCGCCGTTGACCGTGCCCACTCTCGCATCGCCAGTGAGTCCTTCGGCGGAGACATCGCCGTTGACGGTGTGACCGGCGAAGTGCACACCGGCCGGCAAGCGGACTTCGAAGTGCACACGCACATCGTCGTCTTGGCTGGAGTGTCGGCCGCCGCCGGGTGCGCATTCATTGGGGCGATCGGCGTGGCGACTCGGATGGAGGGCGCAAATGGTGACTCCGCGGGCGTGCTCGACGACTTCGATGCGTACTTCGTCTGCCTCGCTTCGCGGGCCGCGTTTCGTCGCCGTCACCTCGACCGTACCGCCGCTGGCCGCGCCGGCTCGCACATCGCCATTGATGCTTCGGATCTCGACCGTCTTACCTGCCGCGATTGTCCCGCGCCAGGCAAAGTCCTGTTGCACGGTGGATGTGGTGGCGAGCGCCGCCACAGTTGTGAGCATGGTAACGAGCATGGCTACGGCTCCTCGCGGCGCGTGCCGCCTGTCTGTTGCAGTTGAATCGTCCCATTGAACGACTCGAGCTCGAGGCGCGCTGCGCCCGTGCCGAGCGTGAAGCTGAACCGCTTCCCAGGGCGTATCTCTGTCAGCGTGACGGGGAAGCTCGACTCGAACTCGCCGTTGAACGTCGAGACCGACACCGCTGCATTGATGCCCCGGGGTACACTCACGGTGAGGTCGCCATTGTGAGTCGTCAGTCGATGCCGCCCGCCATCGGCAAGCGTCCCGTCAAACGTGACGTCACCACTCACGGTCGCCGCTTCGAGCTCGTCTGATTCGATGCGCTCGAGGCTCACGTCTCCATTCACTGTCTCTACCGCAAGTCGACCGCGAACCGCGTGTAGTTCAACGTCTCCGTTCACCGAACCGACGTCGATTCGTCCGCTGGCGTCGGCAAGTATCACGTCGCCCTCCATCGTGTGGAGTGACACAAGCCCTGACCCGCCGCGAATGGTTACGTCGCCACTCACGGTCCCAACCTCCACATCGGCTCCGGCTCCGTCCACGCTGATGTCTGTCTCCACCCCGCGAAGCTCCAACCGAAGCGAAGCGGGAATCGTGATCGTGAAGTCGACGTCGGCTGGATCGCCCCGGACCGTGCGGACTCGGACGCGCACGCTGCTCTGCGAGCCGTCGATGTCGAGGCGTTCTCGACTCCCGAGATCCGCACGGATGCGGATCGCGTTGCGAGACCAAGTGTCGACGCGGATCTCGCCGGAGAACACGGAGACGTCGAGACGAGCACCGGGTTGCACGGTGATCGTCGTGTCTGTTTGCTGTGCGATCGCGAGCGCCGCGAACGCCAGTGTCGTGAGAGGAGTCATGATCATTTGTCCTTTAGCTCGCTGCCGCCACGAGTGCTGTCGCACGTTTCAAGAGCGCGACCTTTCGCCGCATCGTGTCGGCCAAGTGACCGCTGAGATAGGCGTTAGCCGGATCGGCGGCGAGCGCCGCCTGTGCGTCTGCAAGTGCTGCATCGATGATCTGCAGGTTCGTCTCGAGAATCCGCACGGTGGCCGTGTCGAGCCGGTCTCGTCCGGCTGCGAGCACTTGCTCGAGCTCAAGAACGGCTGCTCCATATCGCGCTTCGTCGAACCCGACCGGACTCACCGTCACAGTCGGCGCCTCGACCACGACAAGCGGAGCCGGGGTCGACGATCCGACCCGAAGCGCGAGGAAGGTTCCCGATGCCGACAGCAGCACCGCAGCAATGGCGGCGGCCGCGAGTTGCGGCATCGTGAAGCTGATCGTGCGGCGCCGTGGTCGGTCGATCGGCACGACGTCGTCCGCCGCCGGAGCCGTGTCGATGCGCGCCGCAATGGCGCTCCAGAGCTCGGCTGTCGGTGGGCGGTCTTCGAGGTGACGTGCCCGCGCGACTACGCGCTCGAGTTCTTGCAACGTCCGCGTGCACTCCTCGCAGGTGGCAAGATGCGCTTCGAGCGCCACTCGATCCGCAGCCGTCAACTCGCCGTCCGTGTATTGAGAGAGCCGCTCGGTCCATTCATGGCCCACGGGACTCACCTCCTAGGCATCCAGATGGCGCCGCAGAATCATGCGCGCCCGATGTAATTGCGACTTCGACGTCCCGACACTGATTGTCAGCATGCTCGCGATCTCACCGTGTCGGTACCCTTCCACGTCGTGTAGCACGAACACCTCACGCGCTCCCTTCGGTAGATGCTCGATTGCCGCCTCGAAGTCCATGGACAGCTCCGGCCGATCCGGCCGCGCCGTCGGCTCCGACTCGAGCCTTTCGGTCTCCAGGAATCGGGACCGTGTTCGCCCGAGTTGGGCTCGCCACCCCAGAATCAGATTCACGGCGAGCCGGTAGAGCCAGGTTCCGAAGGCAGCATCACCTCGGAACGTCCCGAGCTTTTGCCACGCCCGCACGAACACGTCCTGCACCAGTTCGTCGGCGGCCTCGGGCCCCGCCATGCGTCGAGCGAGGCTGTGAATCCGGGCGACATGCCCTTGGTACAGGCGCTCGAACGCCGCCACGTCACCGGCCGCCGCGAGGGCCGCATCGACGTTGTCAGGGGCTGCCACAGCCTCTTTCAGAGCCAGCGCGTTCACTCCCCGGTTCTCGCGGTCGGTGCATTGAATTCGATCGTTCCGGGGCGGTGAAGGTTGGAACGGCCTCCGCTCCCTCGCTGAGGGCCGCAACCAAAGTGAGCGCGAGAGGGGCCGTCGCTGGGAAGGCGTGCCGCACCTCGACCACCCTCAGCCCGGCGGAGCTCGCCGCTCTGGTCAAGGCCCGAGCCGTCCGCGGCCGTACCGGAAGGGCCGCGAGCCGCCCACGAGCGGCGTAGAGCCACGCCAGCGGACTCAGCGCATTGGGAACTGAGACGACCATTCGGCCCCCAAGCGCCAAGTGACCCCTGAGCCGCCGCAATAGGTCGGTGGCGTCACGGTAGTAATCGAGCACGCCGATGCACGTGACGACGGGCCACGTCCGGCCTGCGAGCGTGGCCCGATCGGATACGAATTCGACGTCGAGAACGCGCTCACTTGCTCGCTTCACGGCGACCCGGAGCATCGCAGCCGCAGAATCGTAGGCGGTGACGCGGCACCCCCGGCGAGCCAGATCCAGTGCAGTACGACCGGTGCCACAGCCAAAATCGAACACTGCGGCACCAGCCGGCACTAGAGCCCGGATAGCCCGAAGCTCGCGTTCACCGACGAAGGTGTTAACCCGGCCGTCGTACCGCGGGGCGATGGCTTCGAAGTAGCGTCGAATGTCTCGAGTGCTCATCAGCTTCGCCGATGACTCGGAGTCGGGGCATCGTACTCCGGAGAGCTCCTCTCAGCCAGGCCTCAGGCGCGGCCCAGAGGCATTGTAACCCGCGTCACAGCCCTTGCCTTCCAGATCACACATCTTCCGGCTCCCGGCCGCGCCCCCGGACCCACCTTCGTAGTGGAGGGTTGCCTCGATGTCCCACGCCCTCGGGTGGGCACGGCTCTGGGCCGTGGCCCGTCCCCTCACCGATCCAATGCTCCGCCAGGGCGCATGGTATCCCGTCGTCAACCGCGGTTCCGACTTCGTGGTTGTCGATGTTCACCGGCGCCACGTGACCGTCCCGACACACTGTGTGGAGGTGCGCGGCGCCCAACCCGACCGCTTCACCGTTGTATACCGATCCCACGCCGACGAGAACCCAGCCCGTCACACCCCTGAGGACCTCGGCCGCCAATATGCGGTGTGCCCCACCTCGGGGGACCGACTCCGACTTCTCGGTCAGCCGGAGCAGCTGCGGTGCCCCACATGCGGTCACCATGGAATGGTGGCATGGTGGGAGACGGGATGAAACCGCACTAGGACTGGCTCCCCTTGCAACCGTTCTCGCTGGCTATCATCCTCCAAGCGCCGCCCGTTCCCCGCGGGCGGCGCTAATCGTTTGAGAAGGAGAGGGCGGATGCGAGCTGGACGAATCGTGCGTGGGCTCCCCGGCATGCTGCTGGCTGCGTCCGCCGCCTGGTCGCAGGAGACCGCCCCGGCCGGTCAGCTCCCCGACACGGTGCGGGCCGCTCCGGCCGCCATTCCCCAGACCGAGGTCCCGCGTCGCGCAGCGGAAGCATTGGCCCGCCTCGCCAGCCTGCGGGTGAGGCTCGTCCTCGATTCATCCGTGCTGGCGATCGAGGCCGACCTCCCCGAGTTTCTCGCCGCCCTTCCGGAAGCCCCGAGCGACTCGGCGCTGGCAGAGCTCTCCTTGCTGGGCATCGAGCCGCTCCTCGACACGCTCGTCGTTCGGTTCGACCAGCTGACGGTGTGGCAGGACCGGCTCGAGCAGCGCTCCGGCAACATCGCTAGTACGGCCGATTCCCTCCGGACCCTCAGTGCTCTTTGGCGAGTCTCATATGACAGCGCCGTCGCGCGAGAGGCGCCGGAAGCGGTGCTGCAACGGGAGCGGACCGTCCTCGCCACGATCGATAGCGTCGCCAGACAAGCCACGGCCTCGCAGTCAGTCATTCTGACGCTGCTCGATCAAGTCTCGGTGACGGGTAGTCAGGTCGGCGATGCCGTGACCCGGATGCAGGCGGCGGTGGCCGCCGCCCGCACGCGGCTCTTCGAGCCGGACAGTCCACCGCTATGGAAGGCGAGGGCCGTCGGGGACTCGTCACTGGTTGCCCAATTCGGTGCGAGTTGGCGTCGGCGCGCTTCCACGGTTCGCGGCTTCGTGACCGAAAACTGGCCCCGCGTGGCCTTCCATGTCGTGCTCTTCACGATCCTGATAGCCGCAGTCATAGCGCTCCGCAGATACATGCCAGCGGAGGGCATCGAGGACCAGGAGCTGCGCGCCCCTGTCTACCTGCTCGGCCGTCCGGTCGCTTCTGCTGCACTCCTTGCGCTGCTCGGCTCACGCTTGGTCTACACCAACGTCCCGACCCCGGTCGTCTCGGTGCTGGTGATGGCCGGGTTGCTCGTGGTCGTCTGGCTGGTTCGTGGCCTCGTCGAAGAAGAGTTTCGCGCACCGCTCTATGTGCTCGCCGCGCTCTTTCTCATCGAGCGCGAACGGCTGCTCGCCGCGGAAGGCACGTTCCTCTACCGGGTGCTGCTGCTCGTCGCCACGACTGCCGGCTTGGCTGCGTTCATCTGGTTCCTCCGAATCCAGCGCCGAGCTGGCGAGCGGACCCGACTCAAAGCGGCAGTCGCGCTTGGTGCACGCATCGGTGCGGTCCTCCTCGGCGCGTCGCTCCTCGCCAATGTCGCAGGGCTCGTGACACTCGCCGATCTCCTGAACGGCGGAGTCGTCTGGAGCGCCGCCCTTGCCCTGATTCTCGCTACCGGTGTGATCATCGCTCACGGTGGTATCTGCGTGGCGCTCCGCACTCGCCTGGCGCGGCAGCTCCAGGTGGTTCGGGTGCACGAGACGGGGATCATCACCGCCACGGGTCGCTTCATTCGATTCGTCGCCGTCCTATGGTGGGGCACCATCGCGCTGCGGTCGTTCAGCATGTACGAGCCCTTTCGCAGCGCGATCGTCGAGTTCCTCACTCGTCCGCGCACTCTTGGTTCGGCGACCCTTCGCATCGGCGACTGGGTGCTCTTCGGCGTAACCATCTGGGCCGCCGTGTGGCTATCACGCATCGTTCGCTATCTGCTCGACGAAGACGTCTTGCCACGTCTCGAACTTCGCCGCGGCATCGCGGGACTCGTGTCTGCGCTCGCGCGCTACACGATGCTCGGGTTGGGTGTAACCGTGGCCCTCGCGGCTGCCGGCATTCGACTCGACCGACTTGCGTTCATCGCGGGGGCCCTTGGCGTAGGCATCGGCTTCGGCCTACAGAACATCGTGAGCAACTTCGTGTCGGGGTTGGTGCTGCTGTTCGAGCGTCCCGTTCAGGTCGGTGATACCGTCGAGGTGGGAACTCTGTTCGGGCAGATCCGACGCATCGGAGTGCGGTCGAGCACGGTCCGCACTTTCCAGGGCGCCGACGTCATCGTCCCGAACGCGAACTTGATAACGAACGAGGTCGTGAATTGGACGCTGTCCGACCAGCTCCGGCGGGCCGATGTGAACGTGGGTGTGGCGTATGGGAACGACCCAGAGCAGATCCGCGAGATTCTTCTCGGGGTTGCTCGAGCGCACCGCGACGTCCTCGACACCCCGGAACCCGCGGCGCTCTTCGTCGGGTTCGGCGAAAGCTCCCTCGATTTCTCACTACGCTGCTGGACGAGCGAGTTCTCGCGATTCCTCACGATCCGGAGCGAGCTCGCGACGGCGGTCTACGCAGCACTACGCGAGGCGCAGATCGAGGTCCCGTTCCCGCAACGGGACCTCCATCTGCGAAGTGTGACCCGGGAGGCGCAGGGTGCGCTTCCGGCCGCTGAGAGTTGAGGGTGCTCGACTACTTGGGTGCCGCCCGGGTGACTTCCACGCGGAACCAATCCGATCCGCAGCGTTTGTTGTAGCGTCGCACCGCGTCGCGAGAGGCGCTGACCCCGGCAATCACGTTGCGGACGAATTCCGCAGGCAGCTCTTGACCGTCTGACTCGAGACGGATCGAGGCTACGTAGTCGTTCAGATAGCACCGTTTCTCGGTCGCCGACCCATCGGGTCGGGCAAACACCCGATCGTGCTCCAGGGTGACGTCGAATCGCACACGACCCCGGTACGGGAAGAGTGTCGCGATGATTTCGCCACGGCCCACGCCATCGGCAAAGTCCACTGGCGCGCTGACGCGGACTTCGCGCTCGTGCTCAGTGATCATCGGCTCGGCGGCTGCCACACGCCGTACCAAGCTCGTCGCCTCGCTCACCAACCCCTCGCTGATGGCGACCTGTGTGCTGCTCTTCCGAGCCAAGCTGTCGGCCGAGCAGTTCATGGTAGCCTCCCCCTCACGTGGACCCTGTAGCGGCGCTCACCCCAATGGAAGCGCGCGGTCTCAACACAACAACATGGCGAGATCCGTGCCAGTTTCCCGAGGTTCCGCATGATACAGCGTAAGTGTTTGCCAGCAAAGGGAGCTAGCCCCGCTGGAACAGAGGAACAACCCACACGAGGTGCCCGGGGCACTGTGGCTTCTGCCTACTCATGGTGACGCTTAGCCACGACTCCGAGCCAATATGGCACTACGTACTGGGTTGAGGACAGCGGCCACGTTCGAGCCCCTGCCAATGTGCACGTTTGGTGCCGTTCTGGCGCCGCAGCAGAGCCTCCGTCAAACACAGCACTTGTACTGAGGAGCCGGCGGAGACCGGGCCACTCAGGAGAGACCCTGGGCTCTGGCCCCCTCCCAGAATCCCTTGGGTTTTGCGGTCGCGCTGGCTGCTGCCCCTTTGGCGGCCCCGGACCCCGTCATGCGCAGCCGATGATCAGGCGTACCAGGCAGGCGTCACCCCCGACTCGAGGTTCGTCGCCGGCGTGATCATGCCGGGCCTGTGGACAGTAGTGGCGACCCGGTCCGTCCGTAATCCCGCTGCGTGCACGCATTATCTTCGAATGCGGCGCGCATCTTCGCGCGCTCGCGCAGTCATGAAGCTTGCGGAGCCAGCCACATGCAGGGGTTGCGAGAGTTCGTCGGACACGAGCGCTCACTCCAGGACGTCAGTAGGGCACTCCACGCAGCCGCCACCAGCCTCCGCGTGCGCGACGTCGGTGCTGTGCACGTCACCTGTGCCGACGAGTCCGAGGACGAATGTGTTGAGGCATTCCAGCACGGGTTCGTTCGGTATCTCCTGCCGCGGCTCAAGTTCGGCCGCCACGCGGCGGTCCGTCTGGCCAACCTAGGCGGGCGCTACGAATGGGGTGCCCTGCGCACGGCGCACGAGCACTACGCCGGCCTGCCAGGCAAGGAAGAGCCTCTGCTGATGGTCGCCAAGATCAATGCTCATGTCGGTTGTGAGGAAGCTCGCGGACGGGCACGGCAACAGCGATTCGGGGTGCGGAAGCGCTACGGCGCCGAATCGCTGTGCTGCAGCGCGCTCGCGGCCTTGCTCGACGACAGCCGCATGCCGTTCACCGCAGATCTGCGGGAGACGTTCCAGTCCGAGGGGTGCGATCGCATCGCCACGCTGGTGAATGCCGACAAGATCGACCAGGCGTATCGCCCACTCTATGCGTCCATCGTTTCCGCGCGACTGCAGATGCGCAAGGTCGTATTGGAAATCCAAGACTATACGACGGAGCGACCGACGTATTTCGCCGTGGTCGGCTGCGTCACGCTGAACCGGCCCGAGAGGGACACCGAGATCATGTGTGGTTACTACGTCGTCGACGGTCGGGATGGCGGTCGTGACGCGGTCTACTTCGGGCTGGGCGACGAACCGAGTCGCTACGAGTCGACGATCAGGAACGGGCGGCTGATGATCATCGACGAGCATCTGGGGCAGGAGCGCCGGGGTCGGGACCACCGTGCGCTGGCCCTCGAAGAGTGGCGTCGCCGCACCGCGCAGACACCGACGGCCGTTCGCGACGACCGACTCGACCGCATTCACCAGGACCTGACCCAAGGCAAACACCGTGGCGAGAGCAGCGGGAAGACCCTGCTCCGCACGGCGTTGCTCGTTCTCGGCGAGGTGGCTCCGATCCCGGCGGCGGTTCTCCTCTTCGCTGCCGGAGCAGTCAGGGTCCATCACGCGTTCCGGGTCCACCAGCTCACCCGCAACCTCGCCGGCGCCGAGGACGCACGACGGATCCTCGAAGAGATTCATTCGAGGGTTGATCAACTCGATCCTGATCGAGCGGAAGCGCTCGTCGAAATGCTGATGAGGGAATATCACCAATGACCGAGCATCGGGATTCGGGCAAGCGACTCGCACGGCCGGAGAACCGGCGTGTCACGGCATTGACCATCGTTGCCATCGCCCTCCTCGTGCTGGTGTTCGGCAGCTTGGCCGTTCGCGGGCCGTTGCAGCGGCGCTTTGACACCGAATCGTCGACAGCCATTGCGGTCACGGAGCCGGACTGGATTCTGGTGGCGGCCTTCGAGGGACCGGCCAATGATCCGGAGCTCCCCGTCGCGGCGCGCCAGGTGGTGATCGCGGTGCTGGACGAATCTGGCATCGTCAGGCCCGTGCCCGATGCCGAAGTCAGGGTGGCGCTGGAGTGGGCGGGGCGTCCCGATACGGCGCGCCTTGATGTCGGGTTGGCGAGAGAGATCGGTGAGCAGCACGGTGCCTGGTCGGTGATCGACGGGCAGCTTAGGGCCGTAGGTAATGGCTACTCCTTCGTGCTGCGTGCGATCGACATCTCAACCGGTGACGTGATCGTCACGGGTTCCGGGGAGGCGGCGGGCAGTGGTGAGGTTTTGGAAGAGGTGAGGTCACTTGCCACCGAGCTCCTCGTCTGGCTCGATCAACGGCTCAATGCGCCGGGAGTGGAGTGACTGCCCCGTCTGGCAGATCGAACC
>JBDHCY010000041.1:0-23821 GCA_039591795.1 Gemmatimonadota bacterium
TCCCATCCCTGTATCTTTCCTCTTGCCCAACGGGGATGACGGACTTGGGCTCGTAGCGCGGAGCGAATCGATGAAGTGGTCGTGGAAGCTCGCTGAGATCGCCGGCATCGGCGTCTTCATGCACTGGACGTTTCTCATCCTGATCGGGTGGATCGTCATGGTGCAGGTGCAGCATGGAGCCGATGCGCGAGGTGTCGCGATCGCGGTCGCCTTCGTACTCTCGGTGTTTGCCTGCGTCGTCCTGCACGAGTTCGGGCACGCGCTCACCGCGCGTCGCTACGGCATCCGGACCCGCTCGATCACGCTCCTTCCAATCGGGGGAGTGGCCCAACTCGAGCGAATGCCGGACGACCCGCAGCAGGAGCTGTGGGTGGCGCTCGCGGGCCCGGCAGTCAACGTGGCGATTGCCGGCGCGCTGTTCGCCATCCTAGCGCCTTTGGGCCAACTCCCAGCCTTGACAACGCCAAGCCTCGTGGGGAGTGGCTTCTTCGGCGATCTTCTGATCGTCAACGTCATACTTGTTTTATTCAACCTGCTCCCCGCGTTTCCCATGGACGGCGGACGGGTGCTTCGAGCGCTCTTGGCGCACCGCCTCGACTACTCGCGCGCCACCCAGATCGCGGCGACCGTGGGACAAGGGATGGCGATTCTCTTCGGGCTGGCTGGCCTGCTGTTCAACCCATTCCTGCTTTTCATCGCGCTGTTCGTCTTTCTGGGCGCGCAAGCCGAGGCACAGGCGACTCAGATGCGCTGGGCGCTGCGAGGTGTGCTGGTGCGGGACGCCATGATCACCCGTTTTCAGACCCTCGAGGCCGACGCTCCCCTGACGCGCGCCGTCGACGAGCTTCTCGCTGGTTCGCAGCAAGACTTCCCCGTCGTCTCGGGCGGGCGTCTGCTGGGCATCCTTCCGCGCAGCGCCCTCATGAAGGCACTGGCGCGGCAAGGAAGCACAAGCAGCGTGGGCGACGCGATGCAGTCCGACTGCCCGACGGTGGAAGACAGGGCGATGCTGGAGACGGCGTTCGAGCGGATGCGCACGCGGGGATGCTCGGCCATCCCTGTGCTCCAAGAGGGTCAATTAGTCGGCTTGCTCACTGTCGAAAACGTCGGTGAGTTCATGATGATCAACACGGCATTGGAAAGCGCAACGCCACGTGCGGCAGTGGACGACATCTTCGCCGCGCGCTGACGGATCGTGACGGCCCTCGCGCCGCCCTGGCGCTCGGCTGACGCCCGCCGGACCTACGCGGCGGGCGCGCTCTGGATTGCGGGCTCGGTCGCTGCGTTCCTGGTGGACGAGCCCCACGTCGCCGGGTGGCTCCGGGTCCGACTCGACGCACCAGGCCTCGTCCTTCTTGCTGCCGCGGCCGTTGGCGGATGGAATTTCTTCCCCAAGGGCCTTCGGGCGGCGCGGACGCTCCGCCTCGACATGAACTTCCTCATGACGGTGGCGATCGTCGGCGCGGTGCTGATCGGCGAGCCGACCGAGGCTGCCGCGATCGCGAGCCTCTTCTCCCTGGCAGAGCTTCTCGAGCGGGCGGCGGTGGCCAGGGCCCGCCGGTCCATCGAGGAGCTTGTCCATCTCAGCCCCGAGCTCGCGACCCTGGTGGCGCCCGACGGCACCGAGTCACTCGTACCTTCAGCCACACTGAAGCACGGCAACCGGGTGAGGGTGCGCCCGGGTCAAAAGATCCCGATCGACGGCGTGGTAGTGGACGGCGCATCTTCGGTCGATGAAGCGGCAGTGACGGGCGAGTCGGTGCCCGTGCCGAAACAGCCGGGCAATACCGTGTTCGCGGCGACTGTGAACGCCGAAGGATATCTGGAGATCGAGGCCACGACTGATGCTGGCCAAACCACCCTCGACCGGATCGTTCGACTGGTGCGAACCGCGGAGGCTCGTCGCGCTCGCGTCGAGCGGTTCGTCGATCGCTTCGCCCGAGTCTATACGCCGGCCGTGACGGTGACCGCCGCGCTGGTCATGATCGTTCCTCCAACGTTGGGGCTGGGGACTGGGCTCGACTGGTTCACACGTGGGCTCACCCTGCTGGTCGTGGCGTGTCCGTGCGCACTCGTCATCGCAACCCCCGTGACGGTCGTGAGCGCAATCACGAGCGCGTCCAGGCATGGCGTTCTTATCAAGGGCGGCGCACATCTGGAATCCCTTGGGCGGGCCTGTGCGATGGCGTTCGACAAGACGGGGTCGCTCACGTGGGGGAAGTTCCGTGTCACCGATGTGACCGCCTTCGACCCGGAGACACCCGAGCAAGTACTCAGGCTCGCTGCAGCTGCCGAGCAACGGTCGGAGCATCCCATCGCTCGGGCCATCGCCGCTACGATTCCGGCGTCGCGTCTCCCCTCCGTGACGCACTTCCACGCACTTCCCGGCCGCGGCGTGATTGCAGAGATCGAGGGGAACGAGGTGCGTGTCGGGACGCCTACGCTCATGCCCAACGCTGTAGGTCTCGAGGAGGCGTCCCAGCTCGAACGCGAAGGGAAAACAGTCGTACTGGTCGCCGTGGCCGGCACCGTGGCCGGCATCATCGCGGTCGAGGACACCGTCCGGTCGGAGGCCCCCGAGGTTCTGAGGCGACTCCGCCAGCTCGGCATTCACGAGTTCGTGATGCTCACCGGCGACCATGAGCGGTTGGCGCGGACGGTGGCGGAGCGCGTCGGGATCGCGCGGGTGCAGGCTGGGCTGCTGCCCGAGGCGAAAGTTGACGCGGTGCGAGATCTGGCTGCACGTCACCGCCGGGGCGTGATGATGCTCGGCGATGGAGTCAATGATGCGCCCGCCCTCGCGGCAGCCACTGTGGGAATCGCCATGGGCGCCGCCGGGTCGCCAGCCGCGATCGAGACGGCCGACGTGGCCCTGATGGCGGACGACCTCGAGATGCTACCCTATGCCGTGCGGGTGGGGCGGCTAGCGCGCCGTCTCATTCAGTTGAACATTGCTCTCGCCCTCGGCCTCAAGCTCGTCTTGGCCGTGGGCGCCGTTGCCGGTGTCGTGACACTCATGATCGCCGTCCTCTTCGGTGACCTGGGAGCCTCACTGGCGGTAACCCTGAACGCAATGCGACTAGCGCGCGTGCAGCCGGAGCCCTAATGGCGGGTGTGCGTGGCTGAGGAGGTATTGTGAGACCGCAGATAGCAAGTCTGCTGACCCTCGCCGGGTGCACCGGGACTGTTGCTGCCGCATGTTCGCTCAACGTGAGCCCACTCACGGCGCAGGAAGGGACTGCCGACGCTGGCGCACGTATCGGATGGGTGGCGCTCACGGGCGACGATTTTTCGGCAGCCAAGGATGCGGTCGGGTTCGAGGGCTTTCTCCGCTGGGTGTTGCCGTCGGGGGTCGCCATTCAAGGCGGTGCACATTACGCACGCCACGACATCGAATCTGCCGAAGACGCGCTGGGCCTCCTCACGATCTATCTCGAGCCGCGATACATGATTCCCGTGAGCTTCGGGGTGCGAGGTGCCTCTCCATTCATCGGCGTCCGCGGCGCGTACGGCCGCTTCGAGAACATCTCAGGCCAAGCAGATCTGAACGCAGACGGCTGGGGTGTCGTATCTGGTACTCGTATCTCAAGACGGGCACGGCCAAGCGCGATAATTTGCAGATTCCGAACTCGAGTTTGAGCGGAGGGCTTCTCGCCTTTCAACTGGCGATCTTCGGCTCCACGGGTCGCTGACCGAGTGGTGCCTGGGCCCAACGTCCTGCAGTCCATGGACGGCCGGCTGTCTCTGGCACACGTGGTGCTCAGCGCCGTAGGTGTGTTGTTCACTGCTGTAATGGTCATGCTTGTGATAGCGCCACTGAGGCGACCCGAGGTCCCGGAATACCCTCCCGAAAGCGCACCCTCACCGGCGGGGCAATCTCTCCACGGGCCCGTCGTGTACACCATCGACGCGAGATCTCAAACCGAATGGCGCTTTTTTCGGTTCGCGGCGGGTGGCATCGTGTCCGATCCCGGCGACTCCGCGTGGGACCTGGCCGTGCGCCGGCATCAGTTCATCGTGAACGGCGGCGACGGGTTTGGTGGCAGAGGTGGGATCGCCGCGCTCAGTGGAGTGGCGTTCGACTCCGTCCGGGAGGCGCCGGTGGGCGACTACCTCGTCACCGAGGCGGGGCGTGACTCAACGATTCCGGATCTTCGGTGGTACGACTACGGCTTTGTCAGCCACATCCTCTCACCCCGCGGCGATGCCTACGTGGTGCGAACGGCCGATGGACGCTACGCAAAGTTCGAGGTGCTCAGCTACTACTGTACCGGCGCACTGCCGGGGTGTCTCACCATTCGCTACGCCTACCAGGGAGACGGATCTCGTCGGCTCGCGCCATGATCTGCACCGCGGGAATGTCACTACCCGCCTTGGCACGCTCGGCGCCCGAGCTGCGGCAGGATCTCGACTACAGCGTGCGCTTGAGGTAATCCGTCAACATCGTATAGAGGTTGGTCCGGATGCCAGGCCCGGCGATCGAATGCGTGCGATTCGGGTAGAGCCTGAGCTCGAATTGCTTGTTCGCGGTGATGAGACGATCAACGAGCTGCAGCGTGTTCTGCGGATGCACATTGTCGTCGCCGGTTCCGTGAACGAGGAGCAGGCTTCCCTCGAGGCGGTCCGCGTAGGTGAGCGGCGCGCCCTTCTCGTAGCCATCGGGGTTCTCCACAGGCGTGCGCATGTAACGTTCCGTGTAGATCGTGTCGTACAGGCGCCAGTCACTCACGGGTGCAACGGCGATGGCCGTGCGGAAGACTCCCCCGCCTCGGAAGAGTGACAACGACGACATGTAGCCACCATAGCTCCAGCCCCAGATCCCGACACGCGAGCCGTCGACCCAGGGAAGCGAGGCGAACCACCGAGCAGCAGCAATCTGGTCGTTGCTCTCGAGCTCACCCAAGCGGAGATAGGTTGCCTTCTTGAAATCGCGGCCGCGAGCGCCGGTGCCTCGGTTGTCAACGCTCGCCACGAGGTATCCCTCCCGCGCCAGCATTTGGTGCCACAGATAGTTGGCTCCACCCCACGCGTCTCTCACCGTTTGCGACCCAGGGCCCCCGTATACGTGCATGAGGAGCGGGTACCGTTTCGTCGAGTCGAAGTCGACCGGCTTGATCACGTAGGCGTTCAGGAGCGTGCCGTCGGCTAGGGGGACTTGGAGAAACTCGGGCCGCCGCACGTCGAGGGCGGCCACTCGCGCTCGAAGACTGTCGTTCGCGGCGAGCACTCGGACCAGGGCTCCGTCGGCGTCCCGGAGAGTCTGCGTGGGCGGTCTCCCTGCCTGAGAATGCGTATCGAGGTAGAACTGCATCGAGGGACTGAATGCTGCTGAGTGTGACCCCGCTTCGGTGGAGAGCCGATGCAGGTCGCGACCGTCGAGGCCGATCCGATAGACATGTCGTTGCAGCGGACCTTCCCCTGCCCCACTGAAGTAGACCACGCCCTGGCGTTCGTTCACGCCATGGACTGTGGTCACGTCCCAAGGCTCGGTCGTGATCTTCCGGACCAGCGAGCCGCCGCGCTCATAGAGATAGAGCTGTGCGAATCCATCTCGCTCACTCAGGAGGAGAAACCGGCGCCCATTGTCGATCCAAAGCGGTTCGTGGACGTCGAGCCAGGCCTCGTCGGTGTCGCTCATCACGACACGCGAGCTGCCATCCCTCACGTCGGCGACGAGGAGATCGATGCGATTCTGGTGCCGGTTCAGCCGCTGGAGCCAGAGATTCGTCGAGGAGTTCGTAAAGTCCATTCGCGCAACGTACGCCTCGTTGTCACTACCAACGTCGATCCACGCGGTCGTGGCCGTGGCGAGATCGAAGACGCCGATTTTCACATCGGAGTTTGGCGTGCCGGCCTTGGGGTACCGTACGGACGCAAGCTTGGGGTAGAGCACTGTTTCGTCCAGGAGATGAAACGGCTCGATTGCCGACTGGTCGAAGCGCCAGAATGCAATACGTGAGCCATCGGGGCTCCAGCGAAAGGCATCCCGTAGATCGAGCTCCTCCTCGTATACCCAGTCTGTCGTGCCGTTGATCACGTCCTCACTGCCATCGGTCGTGAGACGCTTCTCTAGTCCCGTAGCCAGATCTGCCACGTAGAGATCGTTGTCGCGGACGAAGGCCACGCTCGAAGCATTGGGGGAGAACTTCGCAAACATCTGATTGCCTGGGCGGGGGCCGACCGGCAGGAGGCGACGCTCCGAGAAATCCCATACCCAGTAGGCACCACGCGTGTTGGAGCGCCAGACGCGACGGCTATCGGTGAAGATGAGAATCTTCGAGTCGTCAGCGGAGAATTCGTAGCCCTCGATGGAGAGCGGCTCCGGGGCGCCCGGGGGGACGAGGTCCGCACCCCGAAGAAGAAGCTCGCGGCTGCCCGTCGCTGCGTCGACGAGATAGAGATTCTGTCCGTCTCCCTCCCTCACGAGCACCGAAGAGCGCACACCATCCCGCATCCAGCGGATCGAGATGAAGTCGTTTGCGAAGTCGGCCGTGCCCCAGATGCGATCGACGGTGAGGTCGGCCGACTGGGCGGCGAGGTTGACTACGAGCGAGGCAACGAAGAGCCCGAGGGCGGTAAAGCGCACACGAGACATGCTGGCGATCGCGGCTAGAGTTGCTGACAAAGTAGTGCCGGCTGCACGCTCCGGCGACCGCACGCCTCCTACTTCGTCACGACCTCGGTGTCAGGGCGGAAGACGGCCCAGGCAAACCAAAAGTGATTGCCGTGCGCTACGGGCGTGAGCATCCGGCCCGCGAGGGGACCTTCCAACGCGCGGCCACCCAGGCTCCAGACCGTTCGTGTCTGCCGGTCCCGAAAGCGGCCGTCGCCGATGGAGGTGAAGGTGAGTGACCGCCCATCTGCGGTTGCCTCGAATACCGCTGTCGCCCCCACGTCCCTGCCGTCCGAGATGCTCGCTGCGTCGAGGGCGCTTGCGGTTCCGGGTGCCCAGAAGATGACGAGCTTGCGGTCGTTGTCTCTGAGTTCGATGACCCGGCGTTCAGCCAGTGCGGCAAACGGGATGGCGACGGGTCCTTCCGTGAGCTCGAGCGCCACGACCCGCTCCATGGCCTCCAGCCTGCCGTCGTTGCTTCCTTGAAAGAAGCCAGCCAAGGGGCCCGAGCGCGAGTCGTAGCCACGGTACGGATTCCGACCGTACGCTCGATCGAAGCCGGTGTTGCGCGACAATACCAGCCCATCCGGCTCGGCGCTGCGAAAGTCCTTCCAACTCAACACGGGCGCCGGGATGAACTCGAGTCGCTCCCCGGCAAAGGTCCCCACTATTGCTTCGCCCGTTGCCTGCTGCCACCACGACTCGGTTTGACGGTCGTACATCACGAGATCGGAGTGCCGGAGGCGACCGGTCGTGCCGAAGTCCAGCACCCGGCCGTCGAAACGCCGATCGAATGCGAGCGTCGTGTTGCACAGCGGGCAGAAGGTCACTGCCACGGGCACTCCGCCCACGACATCATTGGCAATCTCGTGCCAGATCAGAATCTGAAGTGGATAGGCCTTGGCCTCACCGTTGACGCGGACGACCGCAACGGGCTCGCGCTCGGACAGCCAGCGATCGGCCTCCGCGGTCGAGACGAAGCGGGGTCGATCGATGGCAGGGATGCCGTCTTTGGGTGGGCCGCCGGAAACGATTTCCTCGAGCGGGACGGTGTGGCGCGAGAAGTCGGTGCGCCATCCATCCTGGGTCTCGGGCCCGCCGGCAACCCAGGCCGCCACGAGCAACCCGACCCCGAGAACCAGCGGACTGGAGCCGAAGCGCCTGGGGCAGGCCGGAAAGCGCTGCTCGGCGAAAAGTGGCGTCACGTTGAGCGGACTCACATCCGGCTAACCCGCGCCTCGGACGCTGGGTTCCCGGGTCGCCGGGGGTTCTCGGGATGCCAGCGTCCGGGAACCGATCGGTCGCGTCGGTGATTCACGGGCTGAGATGCCTCCGCGCGGCAGTGATACCGGTTTCGATGTCGAGGCACTGGACGCTCTGACGGCGGTGCACCGCTTCGCCTATCACCTGACGCGCGATCCGGTAGATGCGGAGGACCTGGTACAGGAAACCTACGCCCGGGCGTATGCCGCGCGCGAGCAGTACCGACCGGGAACAAACTGCACGGCGTGGTTGATGACGATCTGTCGCAACACGTTCCTCCAGCGTCGTGCGCGGGCCGAGCGTGAGCCGGCGGTGTCCGACTCCGATCTGGAGGCGCTGGCCGCGGCGGCCGTGCACGTCAGCGCCCAGGCACAGGGTTTCGAGCGAGACGCGTTCGAGCGGCCAGACTTCCAAGCGGCGCTTACGCGCGGGCTCGCAGGGTTGCCCGAAGTCTTCCGGGCGGCCGTGGTGCTCGTGGATCTCGAGGATTTCAGTTACGCCGAGGCCGCGGAGGTGATGCAGGTCCCGGTTGGCACGTTGCGTTCGCGTCTCTTTCGCGGCCGGCGTCTGCTCCAGGAGGCACTCTTGGACTTTGCCATTGATGCAGGGCTCGTGAGCACGAGGGAGGGTGGAGCCACATGATCGATTGTCGGGAAGTGATGGCAAAGCTGTGGGATTTCATCGACGGCGAGTTGCCGCGCGCCGAGTTCGAGGCGATCCGGGGACACCTCGCCGAGTGCCGTCGCTGCTATCCCCATTACGCGTTTGAGATTTCGTTCCTGCAGGCGTTGGCAGCGGTGAGGACCGCTATCCCAGCGCCGTCACGGGCCCTGCGCGACCGCGTGCGGGCTCTCGTCACCCTCACGTGAGGAGGAGTGCATCATGAAGGTAGCTGGCATTGCTGCCGCTGCGACGCTCATGGTCGCGTTCGGGGCAGCACCGGCCACGGCCCAGATGGCCAAGGCACCGGAGGGCAAGACCCAAACGGTCACAGGCACGGTCATCGACGTGTCGTGCAAGTTTGGATTCGGCCTGAGCGGCGCCGATCACCGTATGTGTACGCAGGTATGTGGGGACCGCGGTATTCCACTCGCGATTCTGGGTAGCGACGGGAAGCTATACATCCCGACGACCGCCGCGATGCCGGGCGAGAGCCAAAACGGTCGGCTCAAGGAGTTTGCCGAGCAGACAGTCCGCGTATCGGGCAAAGTTTTCGCTGCGGGCGGCGCACAAGCCATCCAGATCGAGAAGATCGAAAGGACACACTGACCATGAACGGGTCAGCCGTGTGGCGTGTCGGGGCGGTGGCAACCGTTCTCGCAATCAGCGGACTCGCCGTGTCGGCCACGAAAGTGGCTCGGCCTGGCACGCCGCCGGCTCGACCCGATTCCATGGCCCAGCCGCCGGAGACCACCACCCGTGCCGGCGTGCGGCACGTCGTGACGCGTCATCCGGCCGAGCGATTGGTGGTCTATTCGGGCCGGCCGCAGAATGCGGCTCGCCTCCTGTGGTACATGGGCCGCGCGGCGGTCAAGCATCCTCGTGGCTCGGTCACGCTCGACGCCAGCGGAGCGCCGATTCGATTCGACCGGCGGTTACACCCGGAGCGACTGAGATTCCGGCTCGACGGCCGCGAGCCGCTGAGCGTCGCGTGGGCTGGGGCTGGCGGTTACTGGGTTGCGACTCGGGACGGCGCCGTGATCCGTGTGGATGCTTCCGGAGCCATCGTCGACTCGGCGCCCAGCGGGTTCCACTATTCGCTGCTCGCCGCGGACACGAGCGGACGGATCTGGGCCGTTCGCTCACCGGAGCAGTTCGCGTTTCCTTTCGGGAGCCCTGAGCCGCCGCTCATCGTCCCGGTCGGCCACGCCGATTCCGTCCCGCTCGCGCCACGCGCACCGGCAGTGCCCATCTTCGCCCACCTCGTCAATGCTGGGCACCTGGCAACCTCGGGTGATGGCGGCTTCTTCTTCGCTCCGTTCATTCGCGACGAGATCATTCGTGTCGGCCCTGACGGGGTGGTCGTGTGGATCGCCTCGCGGGGTCTGCCGCATGGCGTCGAGGAGCCAAGCTTCGAGCTGCGTGATGGCGAGCCAATGCTCGACTACGCGCCCGTGAACCTCGGATTGACAGTCGGACCCGACGGGCTCCTCTACGTGCTCTCGACTCCGGGCTTCACCACGTCCCGGAGCCGCCTCGACGTCTTGGACCCGGCGAGCGGGGTTGTCCGACGCACCGCCGAGTTGCCAACGGCGCTTCCAACCATCGCAGCCGACGCAGCCGGCCGGGTTCACCTCCTCGATGAGCTCGAGCTCCTCACTGGCATCGCTCCAGCTGCGCGGGAGGCCCTCCGCCCGTTCGACCTCGAACAGCCTGGCGGAACGCATGTGCGGCTCGACCAATTCCGTGGCCGCGTGCTCCTGGTCAATTTCTGGGCGAGCTGGTGTGCTCCCTGTCGAGAAGAGATGCCAGCCCTCGACTCGTTGCGGCGCGAATTCGCGACCGACGGGGTGGCGTTCCTCGCCATCTCCGACGACCGGAATCGCGAGCACGCAGCTCGGTTCATTGAGCAATTGAACCTCGGTCTGCCATTTGCATTCGGGGACGGCAAGATGCGGGGGCGTTATCACTACTTCGGTCTTCCCTTCACCGTGTTGGTCGATCGGGACGGGCGGGTGGTCGAGCGCTGGGCGGGGTACGGCGGTGAGACGCAGATCGAGGTCCTTCGCACGCTGATTCGGGCGGAGGTTGCCCGCGGCGATCCTGTCCCCGGTGAGGACGCGCCCGAGAGGAGTACAGCTCCGCATCACCAGCACTGATCTGTCGGCCGCCGTCCGGGCATGGCGCCCCTTGGTAGCTGGAGCCATGTTTCCGGGACGATTCGAACCGAGGGATGGCGGCATCGATGGAGCTGGTCGGACAGGTTCTCAATGGACGCTACCGAGTGCTCGAGGAGCTCGGCACCGGTGGGATGGGGACCGTCTACCTCGCTGAGCACATCCACCTCGGCCGACGGACAGCGCTCAAGGTCGTTCGTGGCGAGCTCAGCAGCGATGCATTGGCCGAAGAGCGGTTCCGACGTGAAGCGATGCTCGCCGCCAAGATCGATCGGCCCACCGTAGCGCACGTCTACGATTTCGATCGGACGCCTGCTGGTCAGTTTCTCCTAGCCATGGAGTACGTGGAGGGAGAAACCGTCGCGACCCGGCTCGAGCGTGAGGGACCATTCAGTTTTCCGCAAGCTCTTCACGTTCTCCTTGCCGTAGCGGATGGACTCGATCGAGCTCACCAGCTTGGAATCGTGCACCGCGATCTCAAGCCCGAGAACATCATGCTGGCCGCCCAGGGCGTGGTGAAGCTCCTCGATTTTGGTGTCGCTCGCGACCTGGAGAGCAGCTCGGGGTCGACGTCAGCAGGCTACGTTGTGGGCACGCCGACGTACATGAGTCCGGAGCAACTCGTTGGAGAACCGGTTGGCCCGCCGAGTGACATCTATTCGCTCGGCGTCGTCTTCTACGAGATGGTGACCGGGAGATTGCCGCACACCGGGCAGAGCTTTGCCGAGCTCCGCTCGGCTCGTCTCAGTCGACCTCCGGCGAGGCTCGATACGTTGCGGCCCACGTGCTCGCAGGATCTCGCGAGGGTTGTGGCGCGCGCGCTCGATGCAGAGCCCAAATCACGTTGGCCAACGGCCATGGCGTTTGCCCAGGCCGCTGCGGACGCGGTAGCCGAGCCGGCAGCGACCAGCGTGACGCCAATCCCACCGCCAGCACGACGCGAGACCGCCCTGATTGATCGGTGGGAGGCGCACTTCGAGGCGCTGCGGCTCGCGGGCCGAGAGCGGGACATTCGCAAGGTGCGTGATGCGTGGGCGGCGGCGCGGGCAGGCCGAGGGATCGTGCTCTGGGTCGAGGGGGATGAGGGGGCGGGGAAGTCGGCCTTCTTCGAGTTAGGCCGGCGCGACGCGGCTTCGGACGGCGCTGCGGAGCTCATCGGTCGCGCCTACACCGTCGACATCGATCGGCCGTACGGACCCTGGATCCCCATGCTTCGCGACGCCCTCGAGCTACGCGCCGCGGGCGAGCGCCCATGGCCTGCAGTCGTTGCGCTCACGGATGCAAACCTTGGTACGCCCGTACCGGAGCGCGCCGAGCTGTTCGATGAGGTCTCTGCACTTCTCCGCGCCGCCGCTGAACGGGGGCCGATGCTCGTCGGGATGGAGGACCTCGACTCGTGCGATGCTGCGTCGATCTCCCTCTTCGAGTTTCTGACGAACGACCTCGCCACGACGCCGATCCTTCTCGCTGTGACCGCCGATCCCGGCCACGGCGAGGGCGGGGTGCGTGTGAGGGAGATTCGGGAGCGGCTCAGGCAGGCGAGCCACGTGATCGCGGTTCGGCTTCGGCCGCTCGGCTACGAGGTTGTTGCGGGGTGGCTGTCCCGCGCCTTGGGAGAGGCAGCCCCGGACTCGTTGGTGCGTTTCGTCTACGGCCACACCGAGGGGAACGCGTTCTTCATCGAGCAGGTCGTGCGTTCGCTCGTGGAGCGCGGCGACATCGAGCGGCTGTCTGACGAACAGGTTCGGTTGGCTCTTGCGGGCATGCCTCCCCCCGAGGCGGTGGCAGACATCGTCCGTCGGCGCCTCAAGGAGATGTCGCCGGCTGCGTCGGAGGTACTCCAGATAGCGGCGGTAGTTGGTCGTGAGTTCGACGTCGATCTCGTGCTCGAGTTGGCTCAGGGCGATGAGGATGCCGTACTCGATGCCCTCGACCAAGCGGTGGCGGCCGGCGTGCTGGTGCCCGTTCACCGGCCTGGCAGCGACAGCTATCGTTTCACCCATGGCAAGATCGCCGAGGTGCATGCGCAGGCGATGAATCCGCGTCGTCGTCGGCGTCTGCATGCGGTGACCGCTGGCGCGTTGGCCGAACAGCCTGACTCGCACCCGGGGACGATTGCGTGGCACTGGTATCACGCCGGCGAGGCACGGCAATCTGGCTCGTTTGCGTGTCGGGCTGCCCGGCACGCCCTTGCGGTCCACGATGCAGATGATGCCCTCACCTATGCTGCGTTGGCGGCCGAAGTTGCGACGGAGGACGAGGAGAAGCGTAAGGCGCACGAGCTCCGCGGCGATTCGCTGCGGCGCCTCAACCGCTACGAAGAGGCGGGGGCGGCCTACGCCCGTGCGCGCCTGATTGGCGGTGCGGTCGAGGCACTCGTCCCGCTCCGATGCAAGGAACTACGCTGTGCGCTGGTCACCGGAGCAATTCCCGGTTCCGCGGCCGCGACCGAGGCCCGCCAGCTAGAGAAGGCATCAGGCGCCATGCCGCCGTCGGTCCGTGCCCCGGTGGCCCTCGCGCTCGCGGAGGGGCTTCTCGCTTCGGGGGACGCCGAGGGGGCCATCAGGGCTGCCGAGCAGGCGGGCGAGCTTGCGCGTGAAGCTGGCATGGGGCACAAGGCGAACGAAGTTCTCCTCGTGCTCGGGAAAGCCCGGCTCCTGTCGGACGATCTGGCCGGTGCGCGAGAGGCAGCGACGGCAGCTTCTGTTGCCTTCGACGCCGCACGCGACGTGTACGGCGCCGCACGAGCTGGTCTCCTCATGGGGTCGATCGAAGCAGCGTCGGGGCGGAGAGAGGCTGCCCTCGCCGCGTACGACGCCGCACGCAGTGAAGCCGAGCGGGCCAATGCGACGCGGCTCGTCCGCGAGATCGCCGGGCGGCGCGCCGCGCTGGAGCCCTGATCAGTTTTGTGTCGCCTTGCTTCTACCACCATCACGGGTGAGGTTACCAGTCCACACAACCACCGGAGCGGCGGATGATCGTAGTCACGGGCGCCACAGGGATGGTTGGGAGTGAAGTCGTCCGGCAGCTCTCCGAAGAGGGCCTACGCGTGCGGGCCTTGGTGCGACACCCGGCGGATGGGACCACGCTCGACGGGCCGGGTGTGGACGTCATGTTGGGTGATCTGGCGAGTCCCGGTTCGCTAGATCTCCCTTTCCTCGGCGCCGAGCGGCTCTTCCTTGCTAGCGACCCGGACTTCGACGAAGTCGAGCTGGAGGCGAACGTCATCGGCGCCGCTCGACGAGCTGGGGTGCGTCAGGTGGTCCTGCTCTCGGCGCTCGGCGCGGGGCCCGAATCACCGGTCCGACGACTCCGCATGCACGCGGCCACGGAGGAGGAGCTGCGGCGTTCTGGGCTACGGTGGACGATTCTCCAACCCAACTTCTTTATGCAAGCCATTCTCGAGAGCGCACAGACCATCATCGATGAGTCGGTGATCTATGCGCCTGCTGGCGGCGGCAAGGCGAGCTTGGTAGACGCGCGAGACGTCGCTGCAGTGGCGGCCGGTGTGCTCACGAGTGAAGGTCACAACGAGAAGACGCTCGTTGTCACAGGTCCCGAAGCGCTCTCGTACGCGGAGGCCGCGCAGAAACTCGCCGCCGTCTTGGGGCGCCCAGTCACCTACGTAGCCGAAGCGGCAGAGACCGCCCGTTCACGAATGCTCGATGCTGGAGTGGAGGAGTGGATGGTTGCAGACGCCGTCATCCTTCTCTCGGTGATCTACGCCCAGGGCTATGTATCTCCCGTGACCCCGACGATCAGCGATGTGACCGGTGACGCGCCACGGACGTTCGAGACGTTTGCCATGGATTACGTCGATGCGTTCGTTGGAGCCGGCCGCGCTGGCTGACCCGATGTGGCGGGCCGACCGATCCACCGCTAAATTGTGCGCCTGCCCCGGAGGCCGCTAGCTCGATGGCAACCACCATTCCACTCCCGCTCGCCCTCAACTTCGCGGCCTGGACGGCGCTGGGACTGTTCACTGGATTCGCGGGGCTCCTCAATCTCCTCGACCCCTCCTCGAACCTGATCCGAGGCCACGTGCTTCTGGGGATTGCGGCCTTCGCCTTCGGCTATGTCGCGGGAACCGTCTTGGGGCGACGCGAGGCGCCTGTCGTGGGCATGGTGGGTCAGCTCGCGGCAATCGGCGTGGGCGCCGGCTACTACCTCCGCGCCGATAATCCGTTCGGCTGGGTACTCATCGTGCTGGGAGTCTGGGGGTTGCTCACGCTGCTCCGCTACCGGAAGACCGCGCTCGCCTAGCGAGGCCCTGCTGCTCCACCCCGAGGCGACGTACCGTCGCCGGCGGTCAGAGCCCGAGCCAGTAGTTGACCTTGATCATGAACACGTTCTCGGCTGGCGCATTGAATAGCGCAGCGATGTCTCTACCGAAATCGAAGTTCCCTGCTGAAACCTCTTCACCCTGCCGGCGCTGCCACACTAGGAAGATCGTCGATCCAGGGCGGTACTCCCATCGAAGCACGACGTTTCCGACCAGCGATCTCACGTTGAAGTTCTGGTCGGTGAACGAATAATCGGCACGTCCGTCGCTGTCAAAATCGACGTAGCGCTCGTTGTTGGCGTCGACACAGGTCCTTCCGCCCACGCACCCATCACTGCCCCCGACGACCTCGTGGGTACCCTCCTGGAACGTGTCGAAGCCAAAAGTCTGAGGCTTCAGAAACTGCTTGTACGTCGCATACGACCCTGATGAGAGCAGCGGCTGTGCGTAGAGCTGAAGGCTCAACACCGGGCTGAAAACGACGTTCACACGCGTCTGCAACGAGACTTCTTGCCGGTCGAGGTCGGCGAACAGATACCGGGGGCCGAACGTGGGATCGAATGGAAGCGTGTCGGCCGTGGCCACGTATTGGGCTCCGTCAGCGCTGGAGCTCCACTCGGGCTCGAATTCGATTTCGACGTGCGATGTGGGGCGGAACTCCATCTCCATCCCAATCTGGAGTCGTGAGCCTGCTCCCAGCTCAGCCCATTCGTACGACACGTTGGGGCGCACGTTGAAGCGATTGCGGCGGTCGGTACGCAAGCCGACGCTCGTCTCGAATGACCGCGGCCCCAGCATGAGTGGCCCGCCTCGGGTGGCGTTTCGGTCCATCAGGGTGGGTCGCAGGCTCAGCCGGCCATCGAACTGCCAGTAGTTGAGCAGCTCGAGCTCGCCGCGGAGATTGAAGGAGCCGCGGACGTGCGCGCTCTGCCACGAATCCAGCGACCACGGATCCTGAAGCGCATCGTGGCTCCAATTGTGGACCGTGAAGAACGACGCTTCATAACTCCGAAACGTGCTGCCCGGCTGAATCTCCTGGTAGCCGATGCGGAAGCCACCGTCCAGCACCTCCTGTCGCCGACTGAAGCCCAAGTCGTTGATCTCGAACCCCGGTGTTACCTGTGCTGCCCAGACCCCGCCGGTCCAGTGGCGCCCGCGACGCTTTTCGAGGGTCATGCGCCAATCGATGCCGGTCATCGATGTCGCCGTCGAGTCCATCTGGACCCAGCGCGAGTCGGGACGCTGGAAACGGTGGTTGCTGGACTCCTGGACCCGGATCATAGCGGTCGAGTCGCCGCGGATGTGACTTCCGGCCACGTAACCGGAGAACGCCCACGTTCGATCGTTCCACTGGTGCTCCCAGTCGACGCCGACCCCGAAGGCTGAGCGGGGCAAGAAGTCGAAGGACCCGTCGCTGGGGAGGCCGCGCGAGAGCACCGTGCCGAGCAACCCGATCGTCGAGGCACCGCCGTTGAAATCCTGTTGCAGGCGCAGGACTCCATAGGCGGTTCTGGGCTCGGCAAGGAAGGACCGGGCGGCGCCCGAATCGGCGAAGAAGGCCTGCCCGGCTTCCTCATCGGTGATCGCCGCCAGCCCACCGACGGAGAGCCCTGAGGAGGTCCGCCCGGTGATTTTGGCCGCGCCGAGGATCGTTGCTGCTTCCGGAACGTCCTCGAACGCAGCGCCTTCCGGGGCATCGCCATGCGGGCGGCGGCCCACGCGGCGACTATAGAAGACCTTGTTGTCACGGCCGCCGGACAGCGAAAAGTCGTACAGCTGCGCGTCCTCAACGAAGAACGGCCGGCGCTCGTCGAAGAAGACTTCGAATGCCGTCAGATTGATGACCGCCGGGTCGGCCTCCACCTGCCCGAAGTCCGGGTTGATCGTCGCATTGAGACTGAACTGCGCACCGAGCCCGTAGCGCAGGTCGAGCCCGGCGCGCGCGCCAAGGTCAGACCCGGTCGCGAAGGGGTTCCCTTGCTCCGTCGGGCCGGCGTACGCACTCCCCAACGCGTAGGGACGGAATTCCAGCCGACGTGCCGCTCTCGGGATGAGGACCCCCTGCAGTCGGCCGAACTGACTCACCTCTCCCTGCTGCAGTCGAGAGACGAGTGCGAGTTCGGTCTCCTCGTTCGTGCGGACGCGACGGCGCGCGAAGTTGACGCCCCAGATCTGCTCGTCATCGGACGCCTCGTAGAGCATCTGGGAGAGAGGGATGCGGAGCTCGACCGTCCAGCCAAGGGAGTCGACTTGCACCGCCGACTCCCAGACGGCATTCCATGCATCGTCGTTTTCACCGTCGTCGTAGAGATACTCATCGCGCTGCACGTTCGCGGCGCTCACCCGGAATCGGTAGCCTGTCCGGCGGTCGAGATTGGGGTCGAACGCCACCTCGAAGTAGTCGAACTGACCGAACCCGTCTCGCCGAACGAGTTGCCTCGCGATGGTCTCAGGCTCGCTGTCGTAGAGGCGGGCGGCCACGTACACCGCGCGGTCGTCGAGAACGATCCGCACCTCTGTCTGCTCTTCTGAAGGGTTGCCTTCGATCGGCTCTCGCTGGACGAAGCCACTGGCGATTGGCGCTGCCCGCCACGCCTCCTCCATGAGCCGGCCATCAATCGTGATCGGTCCGGTGCGGAGAGCAGCCTCAACGGTGGGTATCTCACGTTCTGTAGGTCCGTTGCCTGCGCTCCCTTGCGCGGGGAGCGGAGCCGCCGCGAGGAGGAAGGCAGATGATGTCACGCCTATGTGCTTGATCATCGCCGCTCGTAATCCAAAGAATCGACTCCCATAGCTGACAGATACCATCCCGCTCGAGTACGCACGGCTAGCCTGTGGTGTTGGGCCATCCGTTGCGGGGTGTAGTGGTGAGATTTGGGAACAGACGTCGAGGTGCGCGATGTCAGCGACAGGCGCTAGTGGCTCACCAGACCGGCCTGCCGATTACCACCCCGCCACCGTAGGGAACTGGTGGCCCGTACCACGGACGCGGCGCGGCGACACCCACATAGACCGTGGAGCCAGCGCACGCTCCGGCAGTGAGAGCGGCGAGGCCTAGCAGGAACAGGAGAGTCGACAACTTCCGCTTCCGCATGGGCTCGGCCTTTCGGGTCACTGAGGTGGCCATTTCTGGAGGACGATGGCGGCTCCGGACGGGTCGGCGACGACCGCCACCGATCCGTTCCTGCGGTCGGCGCTCGGAGTGAGAAGCACCTGGCCCCCGAGACCGGACACGCGTGTGACGAGCGATGCCGGATCATCCACGAGGACGTATGGGAGCCACTGGGGTCGCACGTTGCGGAACGAGATCGGAATCATACCCGCCCTCGGCGTGCCGTCACGGCGCAGCAGAGTGTACGCTCCGCCCGCCAGTTCGATCTCTTCGTGCTCATAGCCGACCAGGCTGCCGTAAAACGCCACAGCAGCATCCACCGAATCTGCCCAGTACTCGGTCCACAGCCAGCCACCTGTCACCGGGTCCGCGTCAGGGGGATCGCCCGACGAGGAGGACACCAACGCGATCAGCGCGCCCTGGGGATCGGTCATCAGCACCATACGGCCCCGCTCCGCGACGTCCCGAGGACCCCAACTCACTGTGGCACCTAGAGCAGCGGCGGTCGAAATGGCCGCATCGACATCCGCAACCGACAGGAGACTCAACCACTGTGGAGCGAACTCACGCCTCTCCTCTTCGCTCAGGGCCACGATCCCACCGATCGGACTGCCATCGTGTAGTATCGTCACATAGCGCGGGTCGGGCGTGCGATCGTCCCGAAACGTCCAGCCCAGGAGTGCCCCATAAAACTGCTTGACTGCGGCGACGTCATGTGTGACCAAGTCGTACCACACGAACTTGCCAACGTGCCGCATCGCGCCCGGAGCCGGCGAGATCGGCGGCACGGAGACGCTCTGTGCACAGGCTACGGTCACCGCCGCAAGGGCGACGGCCGACCATGGCAAACGATATCGCATGATACGCCCTGAGAACGGGTTCAGGATCATAAACCAGCAGACCTGCCAGACGCCACGCGGGATGCGAGCAGCCGGCGTGATCACGCGTGCGCCGACACGGAGAGCAGGCCAATCATGGAGTCCCGGGGAGCGCGAACGCGACGAGATGGTCGCCGAACGTCGAGCCCATGTTGCTGTTTCCCCCAGCCGCGATCACCACGTACTGACGACCGCCGGCCGAAAACGTCATTGGGGTCGCCTGCCCACCCGCCGGGAGCGCGCCCTTCCAGAGCTCCTTGCCCGTCGCAGCGTCGAACGCACGAAGGTAGTCGTCCATTGCGGAGCCGATGAACACGAGGCCTCCAGCCGTCACCATCGGCCCTCCAAGGTTCAGCGAGCCCCAATTGGCACTCTCCGGGATGTGGCCAAGTGCTGGGATGCGACCGAGAGGCACATCCCACCGTATCGCGCCGGTGCCAACGTCGACCGCAGCCAGCGTACCCCACGGCGGACCGTTGCAAGGGAGTCCCGAGGGCGAGATGAGCATGCCTCGAGTCATGTGGTAGGGCGTGCCGAGCTGGTTGCCACGTTGCGAGCTCTCCCGTTCGTGGAGGCGGACCCACATGGCGAGGCGCATGGTGTTCACTATGACGAAATTCCGCTCGGGATCGTAGGCCGCACCGCCCCAATTCATGCCGCCGCCGAATCCCGGAAACATGAGAGTGCCCTCGAGGCTCGGTGGCGTGAAGACCCCGTCGTTGCGCAGGGAGCGGAACTGGCTGACGCATGCCTCACGGTCGGCCTCCGTGGCTCCCCACAGGTCCTCTTCGCGAAGGACGTGAGGGTGTAGTGGAGCAGGCCGAACGGGGAATGGCTGCGTCGGGGACGCCACTTCCCCCGGGACCGCGCTCTCGGGCACGGTGCGCTCGACGACTCGGAAGAGTGGCTCGCCGGTCTCGCGGTCGAGGACGAACAGGTGGCCGAGCTTCGTGGGGACAACGACCGCAGGAACATCGCTACCGTCGCGGGGCACGGAAATCAAAGACGGCTGAGATGCGACATCGTAGTCCCACAGGTCGTGATGAACGACCTGGAAGCTCCAGACGAGCGCCCCGGTCGAGGCACGGAGGGCGACGACCGCGTTCGCGTGGCGATTGTCACCAGGGCGCTCACCGCCGTAGAAGTCCGGGGCCGCGGAGCCCGTCGGCACGAACACGAGGTCACGTTCCGGATCGACCGACAGCGGCGCCCAGGCATTCGCGGCACCTGTCTTGGCAGCCGCCTCCGCAGTCCACTCATCGTAGCCGGAATCGGAGGGAGAGCGAGGAATCGGGTCCCAACTCCAGCGGAGTGCTCCGGTGCGCGCATCGTAGCCTCGCACCGTCCCCCGCTCCATGTCCACCCGGCGGTTGTCTCCCATGGACGATCCGACGATGACGACGTCGCCGGCCATGGCTGGGGGGGAGGTCACTCCGAATTGTCCGACCTGCACTCTCCCTACGCCCACGTCGAGTCGGACGGTCCCACGGTCGCCGAAGTCGGCACACGGCGATCCTGTCGTGGCGTCGAGGCTCAAGAGACGCGCATCGATGGTGCCGAAGAAGATTCGGCGGTTGCATACGCCGCTTGACCGCGCCGTATCGGCCCAGAACGCCACTCCCCTTGAGACGAACCCCTCACTCCGGTTGATGGTGAGATCGATCTCGGGATCGTGGCGCCAGAGCTCTTCTCCGGAGGTCGGATCGAGCGCGATCACGCGGTTCAGGGGCGTGCTCAGGTAAAGGCGTCCGGCGGCGTGGATTGGCGTCGCTTCGAACTTGCTCGCGCCGCGATGACACTGGCCGCAACTGCCCTCGGCTCCCTCTGATCCGTCATCATGTGTTGCGTCGCCGGTGCGGTAGGTCCACGCTGGCTCGAGGCGCGCGACGTTCTCACGCGTGATCTCCGAGAGCGGCGAGTACCGCGTGCCGCCGGGGTCCGCTCCGTAGGCTTGCCACCCGCGCTCGGCCACCTGGGTGTGGCGCCCCTTCGCGTGGGCAGGACCGTTACAGCTCGACAGCGTTGGGACGGCCAACGCCGCGACTACCGTCAGCACGAGTCGTTGGACTCGGGTCATCAGCCACTCCTCGGAATTCAGTCAACGGCTAGCGTGATCGACGGGCGTTGCACGTCGTGGGTCGCGAACGTCGCTGTGCTCGCCGAGCGCCCGATCCGGAGGACGGTAATCGAAAATCGGCCCGCCTCGCGATCAGGGGTTGGCGGGTCGAATGTCGAGCTCACTCACCGTGGCGCGTTCCGGCGGCAGTGCGACGGTGCTCAGGATCGTCTGTGCGACGTCCTCGGGCGCGAGCATCTTTGCCGGGTCTCGCTCGCGGGAGCGTGGGCTAAAGGTCGGCGATGCCACCGATCCCGGGCAGACGGCCACGACGCGAATGCCGTGTTTCCGCACCTCGAGCAGGAGCGAGCGCGAGAAGCCGAGCACGGCGTGTTTCGAGGCGCCATACGCTACTGCCCCGGGCACGGGGTTGCGCGCGGCGAGCGACGCAACATTGACGATGTCGCCACGCCCACGAGCAATCATCGCAGGCAGGAACGCCCTTGTGACGAGAAACAGCGAACGGACGTTGGTGGCCATGAGCCCGTCCCACGCCTCGAGCGGCATGTCGACGAACTGGCCGAACCAGCCGATACCGGCATTGTTGACGAGAATCGATGGCTCGCCGATCTCTCGCACGACGAACTCGGCAAACGCGCCGACCTGTGTCGGGTCGCCCACGTCGCAGGCCGTACCCGCGGCATCGATCTCAGCAGCTCGGAGCGCGGCGACGGCCTCGACCACGTTCGACGCCGTACGCGAGCAAATTGCGAGGCGCGCACCTGCCCGGCCTAGGGCGAACGCCGTCGCACGACCGATTCCCTCGGTCGCACCAGTCACGACCGCCGTCGATCCCTTGATCGTCATTCGACCAAGATACTGAGGCGGAGCCACTTGGGTGAGCAGCGTCAGGGGCGGCGCCGGCGTGCGGGCTCCAGCTAGCCCATCACACCGATGAAACGTCGCTCCTCGGCAGAGTGTCCTGGGAACACCGAGGTCAGGTCTGGCTGGCCAAGGTGGCGCGCAAGCACCTCGCCGAAGAGGTCGCGGAAATCGGTGGTGACGGCGAGATCGCGACCCTCGAACCGTTGCTCCTCGGCGAGACCAGGCCAGCGGCCGGCGACCCGACCTCCGCGGACGCTGCCACCGAGGAGGAGCATCGCCGTGGCATGTCCATGATCGGTGCCGGTATTGCCATTCTCGCGCACGGTCCGACCGAACTCGGACATGGTCAGCACCACCACGTCGGCCATTCGTTCGCCCAGGTCGCTCGCAAACGCCGAGAGCCCCTGGCCCAGTTCGGTGAGACGTGCCGCGAGCTGGCCGGCATCAGCCCCTTGGTTGACGTGCGTGTCCCAACCCCCGATGTCGGCGAACGCCACTTCGAGCCCGAGGTCCGACTTGATGAGCTGGGCGATCTGCTGGAGCGACCGGCCAAATCGGCCTCGGGGGTATTCTGCCCTGTTGGCCGGCGAGAGTTGGCCCGGGTTTGCCGTGCGCAGCATTCGTACGGCTTCGAACGCCTCGGCAGAAGACGAGGCCACGAGGCCCGTCGACTCCGCGCCGTAGAGCGCCTCAAATGCCTCCGTGAGGCGGTCCCGACCTCGTCGACGGCCCTGGACGCCAAATGCGCGAAGGTCGTCGATCGCCAGGGTGGGAGCCGATCCAGCTAGCGCACGTGGCAGCTGCGGCCCAAACGCGACAGCGCGAAACGGAGTCTCTTGGTGCTCACGGGCATGCTGGCAGTGGCGATTGAGCCAACCTTCGCGGGTCGCCTTCACACCCGGCGTGCCGGTCTCCATGTAGTCCTGCGCGTCGAAGTGGCTCCGTGTCGCGTCGGGCGAACCGACCGCATGCACCGCGGTGAGGCTCCCCGCGTCCCACCATTGCTTGAGCGGTTGCAGCGCGGGGTGGAGCCCGAACTGGTCGTCGAGCTTGATCACTCGGTCTCGCGGGACGGCGATCCGGGGCCGCTCGCGGTAGTAGAGTGAGTCGGCATACGGCACGATCATGTTGAGGCCATCGACGGCGCCACGCTGGAACAGGCACACGAGGGTCTTTCGGCTCGCGGTGCCCCGTGGGACCGACCCCGCGCCGAGCGCGTAGGCCGCACGCTCCAAGAACAGAGGGTCGAGGCCCAGGCTCACGAGGGCGAGGCCCCCAGACCGGACGAAGACGCGTCGAGTGATCGTCATATTCGTTGCCCCCCCACGCTCCCAGCGCTACTGGCGCTGGAAGTCCGGCCCTCCGAGCGCCAAGCCGAGAACCATGATGCGGGTCTGTCTGGGATCGTCGACGCCGGCGACTTGAGCAGCGATGACGGCCCGTGTGCGTTCCGAAAGAGATCCTCCGAAGAGCGAGGCGTCGATCCCATCGAGCAGCTGCTCGACATCGCCGGCGGGAAACGGTTCTTCGACAGGCGCGCTCAGGCCGGGCAGGCGGCGGGCGGCGATTGCCAGTGCGAGGTTCATTCGGTTGAGCAACGCGCCTGAGTTGACCCAGTCCTCCTGCGTCTCTGGGTAGCCGGTCGGAGCGGACTCCAGGAACAGGGGCTGACCGAGGCGTCTCACAGCGTTCGAGAGTCTCGGAGTCGAGTCCGGCCGTGCCCCGGTCGCTCGCACGGCGCTGACCACGAACTCGAGTGGTGTCTTGGTCTTTGCACTACGCGTGGCCGGGCTCCAGAAATCGGGCGAGAGAACGATTGCTCGCACGACTTCCCGAATGTCCCCGTCGGTCCGTCGCCAGGCGCGCACAGCCGTGTCGACGCAGCCATCTGGCGC
>JBDHCY010000041.1:23829-26182 GCA_039591795.1 Gemmatimonadota bacterium
GCGTGGAGGGATGGCTCGCCAGGAACCGCAGAAGCTCGATGCCCTCCTCCTCACCACGGCCCGGTGCGAAGGTCTTCCCCAGGACCGTCTTCTCACCACGATCGTGGGCCCACGTGTGAAAGCGGAACCCGGCTCCCTCTTGTGGCCGGCTGATGCTCCACCCGGTGAGAACGCGAGCTACTTCCTGCACGTCGTGCTGGGTGTAGCCGCCGTCCACACCGAGCGTGTGGAGCTCGAGCAGCTCGCGGGCGTAGTTCTCGTTCAGGCCACGGGGTAGCCGACGCTCGAGCCGCTCCCGCTGCTCCGTTGAGAGGCCACCGCGGCGAGCCGCACGCGCCATAGCTCGGTCGATCTCTGGGGGGCGCGCCCCGGCCATGACGCTTTGCACGTTGT
Organism: Gemmatimonadota bacterium; assembly: GCA_039591795.1. Lineage (GTDB taxonomy): Bacteria > Gemmatimonadota > Gemmatimonadetes > Gemmatimonadales > GWC2-71-9 > JBDHCY01. The sequence continues at coordinate 24,223 of JBDHCY010000041.1, forward strand.
CGAGGTAGAAGAGCATCGCGGGACTCCTCGCCGTGGCGATGAGCAGCTCCTCGAACTTGCCGAGCGCCCGGGGTCGGATCACATCCTCGACGTGTGACACGATGAGAAACCGACCCCACCCCTTTGCGGCAAACACATTGAAGTGATTGGTCCAGAAATCGACCATGACTTCGTTGAGCTGGCGCTCCGACAACACGGCGCGTGCAACATGAAGCCGCTGCAGTTCGGGAATCACGCGCCGAAGGTCCGCTCCTCCCATCGACGGCCCCATTTCACGGCGGATCTCTTCTTGGCTGAGCCCCTGGCGCTGGAGTGCGGTTCGGCGTCGCTGCGTTTCGACGAAGCTCGTGGCCAGCTCGCGCTGGTCATAGCGGGAAAGAAAGGACCGGCGGACGATGCGATCGATGTCGTCGTCTGCAATGGCGGCTGGATTGAGCTGCTGCTCGATCCAGCGCAAGACCCCGCTGCGGGCGACGGCTTCGAGTTCGCCGGGCCGGGCTCCGTTCGCGAGGCGATTCAGCGCGTGTAGCGCAGAATCCCGAGCTTCTACGGATTGGGCGGCGAGGGGAGCCCCCACGATCCCGCATGCCAGGATGCCCAACAGAACAACAGATCGCATCGACACTCCTTCGTGCACTACCCGTGCATCAATCAGACGGCGGGCTCGCACCGTCATTAAGCCGGTGCACCTGTAGCGTGACGGTGCGAATCGGCGTAGGTGGCCACGAGATGCATCGCTCTCGACCCCACAGCCATCGCCTGGCCCGAGCGAAATCCGCGGCGAGTTTGCGTCCATACAAATCTGGCTCACGCCGGACGGAGGGGCCATAGCGGGTGCCAAACCGTGACGTCAGGAGAGAGTCGGAGTGCGGCTCGCAGGCGACACCGATCTGGGCACGGATCTGGCGCGTCGAGAGGCGTAAGCGGGTCGTCGAGGTGTCTCCGCCTAGTTAACATCTGTGGGGGTTCGACGTCGTCTTCTTGGACCCTGTGGGAGGATCGAGATGCACAGACTACTCATTCCGGCCGTGGCCATGGCCGCCCTCACCGTTGCCGCATGTAGTAGCGACCAACAGGATTCTGTTGGCCCGGACGTCACCGAGCTGGAGCTTGCGACCGCGTCCGCCGCTGATGCGGAAGCGGTGTCCGCGGCGACCGGAACAGATACCGAAAGATGGTTCCACCGACTGTTTCAGCGGCTCCGCGAGACGGACGACCCTGAGGCACAAGCCTGCCTTCGGGAGGCGCGCGAGTTGAGGATGCAGGCGCACGAGGCCTATGAAGCTGGCGACCTCGAGGAGGCACGTCGGTTGGCCCGCGAGGCGTTCCGGAAGATGCTGTGCGCGGTCGTCGAAGTGTTCCCCAATGCGCCGCAGCGGACTGGAGAGGCAGTCGACCAAGTCGTTGCTCGCATCTACGAGCGGGTCGGCGATCGGGAGGCACCGCGCATTCGGCGGGTCCTCGCCCATGTCGAGGAACTTCGGACGAACGCAAACGCCGCCCTCGAGGCGGGGGACTCCGTGACGGCGCTAGAGTTCAATCTCCGCGCGATGCACCTCCTCCGCAGGCTTGTGGACTACATGCACCATGTGCGCCATCGCGACGATCACGACCGAGCGACCGACGAGCTGGGGTTGATGGGTTCAGGCTGATCCGTCGACTCTCGACAGGTGCCTTGGGCGCCGCCCGGCTGGCCGGGTGGCGCCCTTCGCGTTGCGGTAATGCACCGGCGTCGACTTGGCGATGTGGCTCGCCAGATCACGCCGCATCGTGATGCCGCAACTCATTGCCACCATGGTACTTGCGACACTAACCAGAGGCCTGCTTTGACACCTAAGGGGGGGCCGGTCATATTCCGGGTCCCCCTGACCCAAAGGAGCGCGCGCAATGCGCGTCTATGGTACCAGCGAGATCCGCAATGTGGCGGTCCTCGGCCACGGCGGATGCGGAAAGACGAGCC
>JBDHCY010000042.1:0-20273 GCA_039591795.1 Gemmatimonadota bacterium
CAGTTCGTGATGTTGCGCGCCTTCGGGTTCGGAACGCTGACCGGCGTCGAGTCGCCGTCGGAGAGCCCGGGCCGGCTCCGGCTGCCGCGGGAGTGGACCCGTCCCTCCAGGCACTCGCTTGCGATCGGATACGAGCTGGCGGTGACGCCGCTCCAACTGGCACTGGCCTACGGCGCGATCGCAAACGACGGCGTGCTCCAACAGCCGAGTCTCGTGCTGGAGATTCGGGAGCCCGACGGCTCCGTACGCGCACGACACCAGCCCCGTGCCGTGAGGCGCGTGATCTCACGCGAGGTCGCGCGTACCCTGCGTGGGTGGCTCGCCGAGACGGTGACACTCGGCTCGGCCAGCGGCGGTGCGCTCGCTCACTTCCCCGTGGCGGGCAAGACCGGGACCGCACGCCGCGTCGTCGAGGGCAGTTACCGGCCCGGCGAGTACACGGCATCGTTCGTCTCGCTCTTTCCCGCCGACGAGCCGCAGCTCGTCCTGGTCGTCAAGCTCGACAGCCCGCGCGAGGAATACCTCGGTGGACTCACGGCCGCACCGGTCACACGCGTGATGTTGGAGCAGGCGCTCGCTGCGCGACAGGTTGCGATGGATAGGACACGGTTCGCGACCGGCCAGGCGATCCTGCCGCCGCCTCCTCCGAGCGGAGATGGTGCGGTGACTCACGTCGTCCGCTGGCCCTGGGCGCCACAGAGCAGCGAGGATGCGACCGAGCAGCAGTCGAAGAGCGTCGTGCCCCGCGTCGCCGGCCAGTCACTCCGAGAGGCAGCCCTCACCCTCCATCGGCACGGCCTCCGAGTGCGGATCGACGGACGCGGTGTGGTCCGCCGCACGGCGCCCGCCGCGGGGACGCGCGTCGCGCCTGGATCGCTCGTCACCGTGGTCGCATCCGATGGCGGCTGACCTGGCGCAGATCGTCGACGCGCTCCGGGCGGAGGGGCTCCTTGTCTCGGCACCCACGACCCTCCCGGCCATCACGGGCGTGACGACCGATACCCGGGCGCTGGCCCGCGGGATGCTCTTCTGCGCGGTCCGGGGCGTCTCCGACGACGGACACGAATACCTTCTCCAGGCGGGCGAAGCTGGGGCGGCAGCCGCGCTCGTCGAAGAGCCGATCGCGGCGACCCTTCCGCAAGTGGTCGTCCGCCACAGTCGTGGTGCGGCGGCCACGGCGGCGGCGACCTGGTTCGGTCGCCCGGGAGACGCGCTGCGCCTCCTCGGCGTCACGGGAACGAACGGGAAGGGGAGCACCGTCGCCATCCTCAGGCACCTGCGCTCGGCAGTCGAGCCGACGGGCGCCATGGGGACGCTCGGTGCCGAAGCGCCCGACGGTCGCGCCATCCGGTCTGAGGCGGGGCGCCTCACCACCCCCGGTCCGGTCGGCCTGCATGAGACCCTCGCTTCGCTTCGGAGCACAGGGGCACGGGCCGTGGCCATGGAGGTTTCCTCACACGCCCTGACGCAGGAGCGGGTCGCGGGCTTGCACTTCGCCGCGGCGATCTACACGAATCTCACTCAAGATCACCTTGACTATCACCGTGCCATGGCCGACTACTTCGCGGCCAAGGCACGACTCATCGAGCACCTGTCTCCGGACGGGATACTCGTGCTCAACGCCGACGATCCGGCGTGGGCCCAGCTGCCGCGAGCCGGCCGCGTGGTCACCTATGCGATCGAGGCAGTCGCCGACGTGCGAGCCGGGGCGCTCGCCCTCACGGCGCAGGGCAGCGCGTTCAGGCTGAGAACGACGGCCGGCGACGCCGCGGCCACCCTGCCTCTCCTGGGGCGGTTCAATGTCGAGAACGCGCTCGCGGCCGCGGCCTGTGCCATCGGGCTCGGCCAATCCGTCGACGCCGTCGCCGCACTCCTCGCCTCGGCACCGCAGGTGCTCGGTCGGATGGAGCGTCTGGCGGAGCGGCCCTGCCCGGTGCTCCGCGACTACGCGCACACTGAGGACGCCCTTCGTCGGGTCCTCGAGACGCTGCGTCCGGTCACAGGCGGTCGGATCATCCTCGTGTTCGGAGCCGGCGGTGACCGAGATCGAGGCAAACGCGCCCCGATGGGAGCGGTCGCCGCGCAGCTGGCCGATGTGCGGATCGTGACGACCGACAACCCGCGGACGGAGGATCCTCATCAAACGATGCACGACCTGCAAGCGGGCATGGGTGACGTCGCGTGCACGGCCATCGAAGATCGCGAAGAGGCCATCGCACACGCGCTAGCGCTCGCCGGCGGAGAAGACCTCGTCCTCCTGGCCGGCAAGGGGCACGAGACCTACCAAATCGTAGGGAGTGAGAAGCACCCGTTCGACGAGCGGGCGATCGTGCAGCGGCTCACAGGCGTTGGAGCCTGAATGCGTTGGACCGCGGGGCTGGTGGCCGAGGCGCTCGGCCAGTCGTGGACCGGGGAAGATCGCGCGTTCACCTCGGTGTCGACCGACACGCGGACGCTCGAGAAGGGGGCGTTGTACGTGGCGCTCCGCGGGGAACAGTTCGACGGCCACGCCTTTCTCTCGGAGGCCGATCGCGCCGGCGCGGCCGCGGCCGTGGTCGAGCAGGGGCAGGCCCGAGCGACTGGTCTGACGTGCTTCGAGGTGTCCGACACGCGAGCCGCGCTGCGTCAGCTCGCTGGGGCGCGGCGTCGCGCGCTCGCGCACGGTACGGCGGTGGTTGCTGTCACCGGCACCAATGGCAAGACCACCACGAAAGACATGATCGCCGGGGTGCTCGCCACGCGTCTTCGCGTCCACGCCACCGAAGGCAACCGCAACAATCAAGTTGGGGTGCCGCTCACGATCCTGGCCACGCCCGACGACGCCGAAGCCGTGGTGGCGGAAGTGGCGATGAACCTGCCAGGCGAGATCGCACGGCTCACGGCGGTCGTGCAACCCGACATCGCCGTCATCACGAATGTGGGACCTGGTCACCTCGAAGGGCTGGGGTCGGTGGAGCGTGTGCTGGAGGAGAAGCTCGCGATCCTCGCCGGAGCCCGACTCGCGGTGGTGGGGACGGACCCGCCTGGACTTGCCGGACGGGCCCGCGAGCTGGCGCCCGCCGTGGTCGTCGCAGGGCTGGAGGAGCCCGCCGTGGTTCGGCCTGAGGAATGGTCCATCGGCTCGGATGGCCGTGTCACCCTGACGCTCGGCGGAGCGTCGGTCACGCTGGGCGCCGCAGGCGCCCACCAGGCTGCCAACGCCATGCTGGCCGTCGCCGTTGGCGAGGCCCTCGGGGTGAAACGGGAGGTCGCGGGTCCGGCGCTCCAGGCCGTGCCGGTGGCCTCGGGGCGAACGGAGTTTCGCGAACTGGGCGGGTTCGCCATCTTGAATGACAGTTACAACGCGAACCCCGCATCGGTTCGAGCTGCCCTCGAGGCGTTCGCACCAATCCGACGAGGGCGGCGCAGCGTGGTCGTCGTCGGCACGATGCTCGAGCTCGGGCGGTCGAGTGCCGATTGGCATGAGACGGTGGCTCGCGAGATCGCTGCCACCGATCCGGACGTCATCGCGGCCGTGGGCGAGTTCGTACCCGCGTTCCAGGCGCTGGGCCCTGGGCTTCGGTCCACGCTGCTCCTCGCACGAGACGTCGACACGCTGGGTCGTGACCTCGCCGCGTTGCTGCAGGGAACCGAGGCGATTCTCCTCAAGGCGTCTCGCGGCGTAGCGCTGGAACGCGTGTTGAACCACCTCGCGCCCTAGGGGGGATCACCGGCTGTTCTCTTTCATTTGCTGGCGCCCCTCGCGCGCGATCATATCATTTTCAACCTCTTCAACTACATCACGTTTCGGGCGGCGGGAGCGACGGTCACGGCACTCTTCTTCGCATTCGTCATTGGCCCTCCCGTGATCCGAATGCTGGAGCGCCGGGGGATAGGGCAGATCGTGCGGGCCGAGGGGCCGACGTCCCACCAGGAAAAACGTGGGACGCCGACCATGGGTGGTCTCGTGATCATCGCGGCGACCGTCGTCCCGGCCGTGCTGTGGGGACGGCTGGACAATCCCTTCGTGCTCACGGCATGCGGCGCGGCACTCTGGATGGGCGCCATCGGCTTCCTGGACGATTACCTCAAGATCGTTCAGGGGCGCTCGCGCGGCCTCGTCGCGCGCTGGAAGCTCGCTGGCCAAGTGAGCTTCGGACTGGCCCTCGCGGCACTGCTCCTGTTGGTCTTCAATCCGCTGGGCGAGGGATATCCAGCGCACGCGACCACGTTGCCCTTTCTCAAGTTCGTGCTCGTGCCGATGGGGCCAGTGCTCTACATGGCGTTCGTCACGCTCGTCATCGCGGGCTCGTCGAACGCGGTGAACTTCACCGACGGCCTCGACGGACTCGCCAGTGGGCTCGCCGCGATCGCGGCCGGCACGTTTGCGGTCTTTGCGTACCTGATGGGGCGGGTGGACACGACCGGCTACCTCAACCTGTTCTACCTGCCCGGGGCCGGCGAGCTGACGATCTTCTGCGCCGCGCTCATGGGTGCTGTTTTGGGCTTCCTCTGGTTCAATGCCCACCCGGCGTCGGTCTTCATGGGAGATACGGGCTCGCTCGCGATCGGCGGCGCCCTCGGGACGGTTGCGATTCTCCTCAAGTCCGAGTTTCTGCTCGTGCTCATCGGTGGGGTGTTCGTCGCCGAGGCCATGTCGGTGATCCTGCAAACGGGCGTCTACAAGGCTCGCAAGCGCCGACTGGGCAAGGCCTACGCTGATCAGCACCGGCTCTTCCGCATGGCGCCGCTGCACCATCACTTCGAGCGCCTCGGCTGGGCGGAATCCAAGATCGTCACCCGCTTCTACATTCTCGGTGTGTTCTGCGCACTGGTTGCGCTGGCCACGCTGAAGCTCCGGTGACCGAACGGTGATTCCGTCGGCCTGGCGGTCGGGCGAAGTCGCCGTGATCGGGCTCGCTCGCAGTGGAACGGCGGCAACTCGACTGCTCCGTGCACGAGGTGTCTCGGTGTATGGATCCGACCGGGGCAGCACGGAAGAGCTTCGCCAGACGGCTGCCGAGCTGGGTGAGTTGGGCGCGGCCGTGGACGTGGGTGGACACGATCTGGACCGCGTGCAGAGGGCGAGAGCGGCGGTCGTGTCGCCCGGTGTCCCGCCCGACGCGGAAGTGGTTCGCGCCGTTCGCGCGGCGGGCGTACCGCTGCACTCGGAAGTCGAGGTCGGCTACCTCGAGCTCGAGGACACACGCTTCGTCGCCGTCACCGGCACGAACGGCAAGACGACCACCACGGCCCTCCTTGCACATCTCCTGCATCGGGCGGGCGTCCGCGTCGAAGCGGCCGGCAACATCGGCCGGCCGTTGAGCGCTGTGGCGCTCGAAGCGCAGCCGCCGGAATGGATTGCGCTCGAAGTCTCATCGTTTCAGCTCCACGATCTTCACGACTTCGCGCCGCACGTCGGCGTCCTGACCAACCTCGCGCCGAACCATCTCGATCACTATCACACGGTGGAAGCCTATTACGCCGACAAGGCACGGCTCTTCCGGCATGCGTCCGCGGCGTCGATCTGGGTGCTGAACGGCGATGACGACGACGTGGCTCGCCTCGCAGCCGGAGTGGCCGGGCAGCGCATGTGTTGGAGCCTTCGGGGGCAGGCAGACGCGTGGTACGACCGGGCGGAGCGGCTGCTCATGTTAGGCGATCGGCCGCTCCTCGCGCGGGAGGAGCTCGCGCTGCTCGGCGATCACAATGTCGGGAACGCGCTCGCCGCCGCACTCGCCGCGCGCGCCGCGGGGGTGGCGGTGGAGGCCTTCGCGGAGGCGATGCCATCGTTCCAGCCGCTCCCGCATCGGCTGGAGCCGATCCGCGAGATCGGCGGAGTCCTGTGGATCAACGACTCAAAAGCCACGAGTGTCACCGCCACGGCCTGTGCGATCGACGCCGTCACCCGTCCATTCGTGCTGCTCCTCGGCGGCCATCACAAAGGGGGGCAGTACTCCGCGCTGGCCACGGCACTCGCGGAGCGTCGGGGCACCGTCGTGGCGTTCGGCGAAGCGGCTGGCTTGATCGAGGAGGACCTCGCGCGAGCCGTTCGTTGCGAGCGTGCCGCGTCATTCGATGACGCGGTGGCTCGGGCACACCATCTTGCTTGCGCCGGCGACGTCGTGCTCCTCTCGCCTGCCTGCTCGAGCTACGACGCGTTTCGTGATTACGCGGAGCGAGGCGAGCGCTTTCGGTCGCTCGTGGAGTCGTTGTGATGACCGAGCGCCTGTGGGAACAGCGGCTGCTCATCGTCGTGACCGCGCTGCTCGTGGTGTTCGGGATTGCGTCCGTCGCCGGCGCGGCTGGTGTCGGCCCGAGCTTTGCCCTGCGCCAGGCCATCGGCGCTGCGATCGGGGCGCTGGCGTTCCTCGCCGCCGCACGGGTTCGGCAGAAGACCTGGCTGCTGCTGGCCTATCCGATGCTCGGCTTCGTCGTCGTGCTGCTCATCCTGCTGATTCTCCCGTTCACCCACGGCATCGCGCCCGTGATCAACGGCGCTCGACGCTGGATCATCCTCGGGTGGGTGACCGTTCAGCCCGGGGAGCTGGCCAAGTTCGCCGTGGTCATCTGGGCCGCCTCGTTCGCTGCCCGCAAGGGAGACCAGTTGCGCGACCTGAAGCGCGGAATGCTGCCCTTCATCATCGTCATGGTCCCCGTGCTGGCGTTAGTGAGTGCCGAGCCCCACCTGTCGATGACCGTCGTGATCGGGGCGCTCGCTGCGATCGTGCTCTTCGCCGCCGGAGCGAAGCTCGGTCACCTCGTACTCCTCGCCGCCGTCGGCGCGTTGGCTACCTACCAGAGCATTCTGGCGGAGGGATACCGCGTCATCCGCCTCCTTTCGTTCTTGCGGCCGGAGGAGGTCTCCGCTGATGCCTCCGAACAGATCCGGCAGTCGCTCGTAGGGCTCGGCGCCGGCCGGCTCTTCGGCGTGGGTTTCGGTCAGGGGCAACAGAAGCTCGGTTACCTCCCCTACAGCTACAGCGATTTCATCTTCTCCAGTATCGGAGAGGAGTGGGGGTTCGTCGGGCTCACGGTGCTCGTGGCTCTGTTCGCCGCCTACGTGTGGGCGGCATTTCGCATCGCGCGGACGGCGGTCGATCCGTTCTCCCGGTACCTCGCGACCGGGTTGGGGGCCATGGTCGGTATCACCGCCGTCCTGCACATGGCGGTGAACCTCGCCCTTCTGCCGACGACCGGCCTCACGTTGCCGTTCATCGCCTACGGGCGCTCGAGTCTCTTCGTGACACTCGCCGCAACCGGCGTGTTGTTCAGCATCGCCCGCGCGCGGCCGTGAAGGCGCTGGTCGCAGGCGGAGGCACAGGTGGGCACCTCACGCCGGCGCTCGTCATCGCCGAGGGGCTCAGAGAAGCGGGCTGGTCGGTCACGTTGGCCGGGGCGACCCGCGGCATCGAGGCGCAGATCCTCCCGACGCGCTCGTTCTCGTACCACCTTCTCTCTGCCGAACCTCTCTACCGGCACGCCTGGTGGCGCAACGCACGGTGGCCGTGGCTCGCGTGGAAGCTCCTCCGGGAGGTGGACGCCGTCCTCGTGGCTGAGGCTCCTGATGTCGTCATCGGCACAGGCGGGTATGTGGCCGGGCCGGTCGTGTGGCGGGCAGCCCACCGTGGCATCGCGACCGCGATCCACGAATCGAATGCCCTGCCTGGGATCGCGACCCGGCTCCTCGCTCGGCGGGTCCGGCACGTGTACCTCGGATTCCCTGAAGCTGCCGGGAAGCTCCGGCCGGGCGCGACGACGGCGCTGTTCGTGACCGGGAACCCGATTCGCCCTCCGCGACCGATTGCTGCCGCGGCGGCGCGAGCGACGTTCGGCCTGCCCGGCGATCGGCCCGCCGTCCTGGTTACTGGAGGGAGCCAGGGGGCGCGCGGGCTGAACCTGGCGGTCGCCGATGCGCTCGATGCCGGACGGCTCGCCGAGACGAGCGTGATCTGGTGTACCGGGCAGGCGCACCGCGATCGATACGATCGATACGCCGAACAGGGTCGCATCACCGTCGAAGGGTTTCTGGACCCGCTCGACGACGCCTATGCCGCGGCCGATGTGGCCGTCTGCCGGGCGGGTGCGCTGACCACAGCAGAGGTGGCTGCGTGGGGCCTGCCCGCCGTGCACGTGCCACTCCCGACGGCGGCGGGGCAGCACCAACTCCACAACGCGCGCGCCGCAGAAGCCGCGGGGGGGGCGGTTGTGATCGAAGAGCACGTCCTCGACGGCTCAGCTCTCGCCGATTGCCTCGAAGATCTCCTCGCCGATGGACCCAAAAGGGAGCGGATGGGAGCTGCCCAGCGGGTCCGGAGCCGGCCCGAGGCGCTCGCGGAAGTGGTGTCAAAAATATCGACACTCTCGCCGTAACCTGTATCCCTTTCGCAACTTCCGACGCTGGGCTATATTAGCTCCCCGTCGATGGATATGTTCTCCCCGCACGATCCCCGTCCCATCCACTTCGTGGGGATTGCGGGCGCCGGGATGAGCGCGTTGGCGCAGGTTGCCCGGCGGCGGGGGGTGGCGGTTTCGGGTTGCGATCTCCGGCCGGACGGGGCGCCCGACCTCGCGGCGCTCGGCATCCAGGTCGCGAAAGGGCATTCGCCGGCGCATCTGCACGACGCGCGAGCGCTCATCGTGAGTTCGGCGGTACCGTCGGACCATGCCGAGGTGCGCGCGGCGCGGAAGCAGGGGCTGTCGATCGTGCGCCGGGCGGAGGCGTTGGCGGCGCTCGTGCAGGCGAGCCAGACGGTCGCCGTTGCCGGTACGCATGGCAAGACGACCACAACGGTCATGACGACCGAGGCACTGGTGGCCGCCGGCCGCGATCCGACTGGGATCGCCGGCGGCCGCGTCGCTTCATGGGCGGGAAACGCCCGGATTGGTGCGTTCGAGTTGTTCGTCGTCGAGGCCGACGAGTACGATCGGTCGTTCCTAGCGCTGTGGCCGAGCGTGGCTGTCGTGACCAACGTCGAGGCGGACCATCTCGAGTGTTACGAAGGGAGTCTCACGGCCCTCGAGGACGCGTTCTACACGTTCGCGGCGCGCGCGGAGCGGGTGGTGGTTGGCGTGGATGGTGAAGGAGGGCGGCGACTGGCTGGGCGACTCGGAGATCGGGCATGGCGGGTCGGAACAGGTGTGGAGAGCCATGCCGAGATCCGCGTGCTTGAGGTCGTGCGCGACGAGGGTGGGAGTCGTGCCGTGATCGATGTGCTGGGAACACGAATGACGGTGTCGCTTACTGTTCCCGGAATGCACGTCGTGCGGAATGCGGCCGCGGCCCTCGGCGCGGTCGCGGCGGTCGGAGCAGATTTGGAGGAGGCAGCGGCCGGGCTCGCCGCTTTTCGCGGCGTGGGCCGCCGGTTCGAGCGCGTCGGAACGGCTGGCGGGGTGGATGTGGTGGATGACTATGCGCATCATCCGACGGAAGTGCGCGCCGCGCTCGACGCGGCACGGCAGGCGTTCCCAGGGCGCCGGCTCGTGGCTGCGTTTCAGCCGCACCTCTTCTCGCGCACCGAGCAGATGGCGAACGAGCTGGGCGCGGCACTCGCGGCGGCAGACGTGAGCGTGGTGACGGCCGTGTACGCCGCGCGTGAGCAACCGATCGCCGGCGTGACCGGCGAGGGCGTGGCCATCGCGGCGCGCGAGGCGGGAGGCGTGGCGGAGTTCGTGCCCGATCGAGGGGCGCTTGCCGGTGTGCTCGCCGAGGCCGTCCGGCCCGGCGATGTCTTGCTCGTGCTCGGTGCGGGCGACATCACGACCGTGGCGCGGGAGGTGCTGGGGCGGCTCGGGAACGCACCAGCGGCGGCGTGAGGAACTACCTGACGCGCGGCGCGGTCGGCGGCGTCGTGCTGGCAATCGGTGGCTTGGCTGCGGCAGTGTTTGGGGGACGCGAAGTCTGCCGCCGCTCGACGTTCTTTCGCGTCCGCCAGGTCGAAGTGGTCGGTGCGGCGCACCTCGGCGTCGACACCGTTCTCGCGGCGCTGGCGCTCGAACCGACGGCGAGCATATGCGACGGGCTTGGCGCGGCCGAGGAACGAGTGGCGACGGTTCCGGGGGTTGCAGAGGTGCAGGTTGGGCGGCGGCTGCCCGGGGCCGTGCGCGTGCGAGTGGTCGAGGAGCGCGCGGTCGCTTTCGTGCCCGGAGCGGAGGGGCTCGCTGCGGTCGACGTCGAGGGGCGGACGCTGGCGTTCGATCCGGCACTGGCGCCGCTCGATCTGCCGATCGCTGAGACGGCCGACACGTCGCTCCTCGCGGTGCTCGACCGCGTGCAACGGGTGGATCCGGCGCTGGCCCGGCAAATCACGGAGGCTCGCCTGATTAGGAAAGTCGTAGTGCTCGATGTCGGTGGGGGCCAGGTCGTGTTCGATCGCGCGGCGACACCGCCCGTGATTCAGGCCGTGTCACTCGTGGCAGCCGATCTCGACGCGCGCGGTCGTGCCTGGCGCCAGCTCGACGCGCGATACGAGGGGCAGGTGGTCGTGCGGTTGCGGGAGGGCGAGTGACGCGCGAGCGACGCATCGTCGCAGGGCTCGATCTCGGATCGACACGAGCATGCGCCGTGGTGGCGGAGGCGCTCGGCCCCGAGCGTGGCGCGAAGATCCTCGGAGTCGGCGTCGCGCGCCCCACGGGGGTCCGGCAAGGACAGGTACGCGACATCGAGGAAGCGACCCGCGCGGTCGCAGCCGCGATGCGCGACGCCGAGCGCATGGCCGGCGTCGAGGTTCGCTCGGTCGTCTGTGGCGTGGCGGCGGAGAACGTTGCCGTGCGCCACTCCAGCGGGATGGGGTCGATCACCGGCGAAGAGGTCACGGCCGCCGACGTCGCCAGAGTGAACGACATCGCGCAGGCAGTGTCGTTCGGGCATGACGATGAGTTGCTGCACGCGCTCCCACAGGAGTACCGAGTCGATCAGCAGGGCGGGATCACCGATCCGGTTGGGATGACCGGGCTCCGGCTCGAGGCCGAAGTGTTCTTGGTCGGCGCGCAGACCGCAATGCTCCAGAATCTGCGCAAGGCGGTGGAACGGGCGCGCTACCGGGTTGCCGAGTTCGTGCTGGAGCCGCTGGCGGCGGCCGACGCCGTGCTCACAGACGAAGAACGCGAGCTCGGGTGCGCGTTGGTCGATATCGGGGGGGGGAGCACCACGGTGGCGGTCTTCCACGACCGCAAGGTGCGGCATGTGGGCGCAGTGGGGTTCGCGGGCATGCACGTAACGAGCGACCTCGTGCACGGGCTCGGCGTGACCCAGGCGGACGCGGAGCGGATCAAGGAACGACACGGCGTGGCGTACGAGCCGCTGGTCGATCCGGGAGAGTCCGTCGACCTTCCGAGCACGGCGGCGCAGGGGACGCGCCAGGCGCCGCGTGAGTTGGTGGCGCACATCATCCACCAACGCCTGCACGAGATCCTGGACCGGCTCGTGCGGGAGGAATTGGAAAAGTGCGGATACGCAGAGCGGTTGACGGCTGGGCTGGTGCTGACTGGCGGAACGGCCCAGCTGCCGGGTATCGTGGAGTTGGCTCGCGAGACGCTCGCGGTGCCCGTCCGGCTGGGAGAGCCGAGCCGCGGCATCGCTGGTCTCGTGGATAGTGTACAAGCGCCGCGGTACGCGGTCCCCGTGGGCCTGGTGTTGCGCGGGGTGGGCGAGGCAGCGGCAACGGCGCCGCTGGCCGGGGCACTGCATGCGGAACGGTTGTTGGACTCAGTCAAGCGCTGGCTGCAGGAATTCTTCTGACCAGGGAGCCTGAGCGCACTATGGTCTTCGAGCTCGAAGAGACGGCACGACAGCACGCGCAGATGAGAGTCGTCGGCGTCGGCGGAGGCGGCGGCAACGCCGTCAACCGGATGATCGACGAAGGGCTGAGCGGCGTCGAGTTCATCTCGGTGAACACCGACGCGCAAGCGCTCATTCACTCTAAGTCCGATCTGAAGGTGCAGATCGGGAAGCGTCTGACGCGCGGACTCGGGGCGGGGGCCCGGCCGGAAATTGGCCGCCAAGCGATTGAAGAGAATCGCGACGAAGTCCTCCATGCTCTGCAGGGTGCCGAGCTCGTGTTCGTGACGTGCGGGATGGGTGGTGGAACGGGTACCGGCGCCGCCCCCGTGATCGCACAGATGGGACGCGACATCGGTGCGCTCACGATCGGCATCCTCACGAAACCGTTTCTCTTCGAGGGGCGGAAGCGGATGCGGCAGGCCGAAATGGGCATCGTCGAGATGGCGCAGAACGTCGACACCATGATCGTCGTGCCCAATGAGCGACTCTTGGGCGTCGTCGGGAAGGGCATCCCCTTTCAACAGGCACTGAAGCACGCTGACGAGGTACTCCTGCACGCCACGCAGGGCATCTCCAGCCTCATCAGCGTCACCGGGGTCGTGAATCTGGACTTCGCCGACGTGTGTACGGTCATGCAGAACGGCGGGTCGGCGCTCATGGGTCTTGGGGCGGGGAAGGGTGACAACCGAGCCGCCCAAGCCGCTCAGCAAGCGATCAGCTCGCCCCTGCTCGACGAGGTGTCCATCACCGGCGCCACCGGCGTCCTGATCAACATCACCGGTGGCGAAGACCTCACGCTCGGCGAGGTCAACCAGATCTCCGAGTTGATACACGAGGCTGCTGGCGACGAAGCCGAGATCATCTTTGGCGCGGTGCACGAGCCGGCCATGGAGGGTGAGGTTCGGGTCACCGTGATCGCCACGGGCTTCGAGCGCCCGATGGCCGAGGTCGGAGCGCGCGGTGCAGCAGCAAGCGGTGTGCTCGCCTTCCAGCCGCGGGCAGGCGCTCGTCCAACCTCGCCCCGCGAAACGCCGACGTCCGAGCCCCGCGTGGCCCCGGCCCCGTCCCAGGGCCCCGCGACCGCGAATGAGGTCAGCGAAATGGAGATCCCCACCTTCATCAGACGGCAGATGGACTGAGCTCGCTCGTGGCACCCCGCGCCCGCTTCATCCTCCCGGTCGCCGCCCTGATCGGCGGAGGAGCCTGGGTGGCACACGCCGCCCGGGCGACGCCCCTCCCCGTTGCCGAGCCGATCGTCGTGCGCCAAGCATTCACGTACGTCGCGGACACGCTCGCGCTGAATGAGACGTTGTCCGAGCTGTTCGCCCGGCACGGGCTCGGGCCCGGCGAGGTGCATGCCATGCTTGCAGCCGCGCCGCAGATCGATGCGCGGCGCATGCGAGCTGGTCAGGTCTTCCACATGCGCGTCCCCTACGGAGCCATGCCCGAGCGCGTCACGATCCGGCTCGCTCGCGAGGAGCGTCTGCTCCTCGAACGCCGAGGTGGAGCATGGTCCTCGACGGTCGAGTACATCGCCTGGCGAGCCGAGGGCGTGCGGGTGACGGGAACCGTGGGGACCTCGATGTGGATGGCGTTGGTCGAAGGGATGACCGATGATGACCTGCCGCGCAGCGCGCGCGTCGAATTCGCCGTGGCGCTCGGCGACGTCTACGGTTGGGTGATCGACTTCGATCGCGAGATGCGGGCGGGCGATCAGTTCGACGTGCTCGCCGAACGCCTCGTCTCGGCGGAGGGCGAGGTTCGGTTCGGACGAATCGTCGCGGCCGGAGTCGAGGCCGGTGGGCGTGCGAACTACGCCTTCGGGCTGCCCGGCGAAGACGGTCGACTCGATTTCTACGACGACCGAGGTCGGTCGCTCCGGCGTGCCTTTCTCAAGTCACCGCTCCGTTTCGGGCGTCTCAGCTCTCGCTTCGGCATGCGTCGACACCCGATCCTCGGCAGATGGCGCAATCACCTCGGCACCGACTACGCGGCGAATCATGGCACCGAGGTCCGGGCCACGGGCGACGGGAGCGTGAGCTTCGCGGGGCGCGACGGCAGCTACGGCAACGTCGTGCGGATCCGTCATACCAAGGGATTCGAGACGACCTACGCCCACCTGCGCAGCTTCGCCCGCGGCGTCCGGCGAGGCGCTCGAGTCACCCAACAGCAGGTGATCGGCTACGTGGGCGCCACCGGGCTGGCCAACGGACCCCATGTCCATTACGAGTTTCGCAGGAATGGCGTCCCCCTGAATTCGCGCAGGGTCGATCTTGGCGACGGCACCCCCGTACCCGCTACGCGCCGCGCCGAGTTCGATAGCGTGAAAACCGCATACCTCGGTGTGCTCGCGACCGTGCCGCCTCCTGTCCCGACCCTCGCCCGCGCCGACGAGGAGTGATCCTCCTCCGTCTCGCCGGGCTCCTCCTCCTCATTCTGCTGCTTGTCAATCCAACGAGCGAAGAGACCACGCGCACCGGCCCAACGTTGGTGCTGCTCGACCGCTCTCTCTCGATGAAGCCGGCGGCGACCGACACTGCGCGCCGGCTTGCCGGAGGCGCCGGTACCGTCCTCGCCTTCGGTGAGGACGTCGCCCCCCTCGACTCCGCCACCACCCCGGTCGGTGCCTCCCGGCTGGTTCCGGCTCTCATACGTGCTGCTGCGTGGGGTGGGCCTGCAGTGGTCGTGACCGACGGCGAGGTGGACGACCTGCCCGACGTGCCGCCCGATCTCCTTGCCCGGGTGGGCGTGTCGCTGGTGCCGCGCGACACGGTCACGTCTGCCGCCCTCCTCGACGTGCACCTCCCCGCCAGCGTGAGTGATCGCGACACGGTACGAGTCCGGCTGGTGTTGGGCGCGTGGGGCCCGGTGCCCCAGGGCACAGGAACAGTCTCGATCGAAGGCGTCGCCGGAACGCTCGTCACGGCGACGGTGCCGCTCCCACCGCCCGGCGGCACGGCCCGACATGAGGTGACCTTTCCCGCCACGCGGCTTCGGCCGGGAGCACAGGCGCTCGTCATTCGATTGCGAGCGGGGTCGGCAGATCGCGAACCGCGAGATGACGCCCGCACGCGCGTGATCACACGAAGCCCCATCCCCGAAGTCGTCGTGCTTGCCGCACCGGCCGACTGGGAGGCTCGCTTTCTCGCTTCGGCACTTCGAGACATGCTCGAGGTCCCCGGTCGCGCGTACGTCCGGGTGCGTGCGAACGAGTGGCGCGATGCGGCCACCCTCGGTGCCGTGCCCGACGCGCAGGTTCGCGAGGCAGCACGTCAGGCGGCGGTCGTGGTGTGGCGCGCTCCCGTTGGCGCGGAGCCGCCGGCCACGCCGGCTCGCGGCGGTCTCTTGCGCTGGGTGTGGCCTCGGGCGGGTGGAAGCGACGACTGGTACGTCAGCTCGCCACCTCCCTCGCCGGTAGCCCGGGCCCTGGCGGGGGTACGCTGGGACTCGCTTCCGCCGCTCGCCGGCGCAGTTTCTGTGCCCCTCGGAGAAGACGCCTGGGTCGGCCTCACAGCCCGTCAATCGAGACGGGGCGAGGACCGGCCTGTGCTCGTCGCTCGGGAGACCGGCGGACGGCGTGAGGTCACCATCGCGGCGTCGGGCATGTGGAACTGGGCGTTCCGAGGCGGGGCCGATGCACAGGCATATCGTGCGGTTGTGAGCGCTGCACTCGACTGGTTGCTCGGGGAGCGAGCGGTGGTCCGCGACCCCGTTCGTCCGGTGCGAAATGCCGTACCGCTCGCGACGCCGCTCGCGTTTGCCCGCTCAGACACCGCCGTCGGATTGGTCCCGATCAGACTCACCGGGCCGGAGGGTGAGGTGGTCGACACCCTCCGCTTCGGCCCGGGCGGGGTCGCCGAGCTCCGGTTGCCAGCCGGCGTGTATGCGTACGTGCTCGGGGGTGGTGCCGGAAGGGGCGTCGTGGCCGTGGAGGAGTACTCGGACGAGTTTCGGCCGCGCGCAGTACTCCTCGCCGGGCGCTCGCCACCCAGGATCGCTGCCACCGTCGCCCGCTCAGCGCGAGAGCGAGTCGGCCTCTTCGCGCTCGTGCTCGCCCTCCTGATCGGGGAGTGGGCGTGGCGCCGCCGGCGCGGGCTCCCCTAGCTTGCTGCATGGCCCTCACCTTGTGGTCGCGCCTTCGCACGCTTCTCGTTGGCGGTGCCGCCCGCGACGTCGTGATGGATCTCGAGCAGGTGCTCCTCGAGGCGGATTTCGGACCGGCCGCGACGTTCGACCTGGTCGAGCGGTTCGACCGGCGCCGCCGCCGGGCCGAGTTCGGTAGCGAGGCGGCGTTGCGCGAAGCGGTCGTCGGAGAGTTAGCCGAATTGTTGGCCGACGAGCGCGAGCCGGCGGCGCTCGAACTCGGCGACGGTCGTGGACCAGCAGTCATCCTCATCGTTGGGGTGAACGGAGTGGGGAAGACCACCACCGCCGCCAAGCTCGCGGCGCGGCTCGTACGGGAGGGGCGCCGACCGCTGCTCGCGGCGGCCGACACGTTCCGGGCGGCTGCCGTTGAGCAGCTCACCGTGTGGGCTGAGCGCCTCGAGGTCCCGTGCGTCGCCGGAGCCCCGGGTGGCGATCCCGCTGCCGTCGTGTTCGATGCAATCGAAGCGGCTGAGCGGCGCGGTGCCGACGTCGTCATCGCCGATACCGCCGGGCGCCTCCACACCAAGACGCACTTGCTCGACGAGCTCGCGAAGATCGTACGCGTGGCGGGGAAACGCCGCGCGGACGCACCGCATGAAACTCTCCTCGTAGTGGACGGGACGACCGGCCAGAACGCGCTGCAGCAGGGGCGCGTGTTCCGTGAGGCGGTCCCGCTCACCGGCGTGATCGTGACCAAGCTCGACGGCACGGCGCGTGGCGGAACCGTGGTGGCCTTGCGGCGCGAGCTCGATCTGCCGATTCGCTTCGTAGGGGTCGGAGAGGGAGTGGGCGATCTCCAGCCGTTCGACCCCCGCACGTTCGCCGAGCGACTCGCGGCGGCGTAGGTGGCTCGGCTCTCCCTCGAGACTGCGATTCGGTTCCTCAAGGGCGTCGGCGAGCGGCGTGAAGAAGCGTTTCGGCGCCTCGGCGTGGCCACCGTCGAAGATTTCCTCTATCACGTTCCCCGCCGCTATCTCGACGCTACCAGGGTGACGCCGGTCGCGCGGGTGCGGGTGGGGGACGACGTCACGTGCGTCGGGGTGGTAGAGGCGACACGGGTGCTCCCGACGCGAGCGGGGCTCCGCATCTTCCACGCGGTGCTCCGTGACGACTCGGGCCGGCTCGAGTGCGCGTGGCCCGGCCAGGCGTTTCTCGAGCGCCAGATCCGGGCCGGCCAGCGCCTCCTCGTGTCAGGGCCGGTGCGTCACTATCACGGCCGGCAGCTCGCACCGCGCGAGTTCGTCATTCTCGACGACGGCGACGAGGGGAGCGCGAGCGGGTCGGGGGGCTCCCCCGGGGCCGCTGCGCGGCCAGAGGGCGGCTCGCGGGCCCCCGAAGGTCGGGCCGGAGTCGTCGTGCCCATCTACCCGGCGACCGAGGGGCTCTCGCACCGACAGATTCGTCGGCTCGCGGAGCAACACGTTTCGAATCTGCTTTCCCTCGTCGTCGATCCCCTCGACGACACATTGCGCGCCGAGCTCCCCGACCTTGCGTCCGCGCTCGGGGGACTGCATCAGCCAAGCTCGCTCGACGAGGCGGAGGTGGGACGACGACGCCTCGCCTTCGACGAACTTCTCGAACAGCAACTGGTCTTCGCGCGGGCGCGGGCGCTCGCGAAACGGCCGCGCTCGGGGATTGCCTTCGGGCTCAAGCGCACACTGACCACAGAGCTTCGGAAGGTGTTGCCATTCTCGCTCACCACCGGTCAGCGGGCTTCCGTGCGCGAGATCGTGGCTGACATGACCGCGTCCGAGCGCATGCATCGTCTCCTCCTCGGCGATGTGGGGAGCGGGAAGACGGTCGTCGCGCTCTTCGCCATGCTCCTCGCCGCCGAGAACGGATACCAGGCGGCACTCATGGCTCCCACCGAGCTACTCGCCGAGCAACACGCGGCGACGCTGACCCGTCTGCTCGCACCGCTCGGCATTCGACCAGAGCTCCTGATCGGGCGCCTCGGCAGCGCGGAACGGAGGGCGGCGCTCGTGCGTGTGGGCGATGGTGGGGCGCGCCTCGTGGTCGGCACGCACGCCCTTATTCAGGAAGACGTAGCCTTCAGGCGCCTCGGCCTCGTGGTGATCGACGAGCAGCACCGGTTCGGAGTCGAGCAACGGGCGACGCTCATCGAGAAGGGCGAGGCGCCCGACGTGCTGCTCCTTTCCGCGACGCCGATCCCCCGCTCGCTCGCACTCGCGCGGTTCGGCGACCTCGACGTCACGATCTTGCATGGACGTCCCGCGGGCCGGCAGCCGGTACGGACGGCCGTGCGGACGGAACAGGCGCGCGAGGGTGTCTACGCCTTTCTCGAGCAGGAGTGTCGGGCGGGGCGGCAGGGGTATGTCGTCTACCCGGTCATCGAGGAGTCGGAACGGGCCGATCTCCGGGCAGCGACGACGGCTCACGCCCAGTTAACGGAGCGCTTTTCCGGACTCACCGTCGGTATCGTCCATGGACGCCAGCCTTCGGAGGAGCGTGAGCGGACGATGCGGGCGTTCCGTGATGGCGAGGTCGCGCTTCTCGTCGCGACGACCGTGATCGAGGTCGGCATCGATGTGCCGAACGCCACCGTCATGGTCATCGAGCATGGAGAACGCTTTGGATTGGCGCAGCTCCACCAACTGCGCGGACGCGTCGGCCGGGGCCACGACGCGAGCCATTGCATCCTGCTCGCGCCCCATGGACCCGGCCGTGAACGGCTACGCGCATTCGCGGCGACCGAAGACGGCTTTCGGATCGCGGAGCTCGATTTGGCCGAGCGCGGGTTCGGCGAGCTCGCAGGAACGCGGCAGTCGGGGGCTCCAGACCTCAAGTTCGTGGACCTCGTGCGGGACCTCGATCTCCTCGAGCGGGCGCGCGCGGTCGCCGCTCGGGTGATCGCCCGCGATCCGGGTCTCACCGCCCCCGAGCACCGAGCGATCAGGGAGCGACTGCTCCGCCGACACGCCCGAGCTGTCGAGCTGTTCCGAGTTGGCTAGACGAGCGTTACGAGACTGATCAGCGCGATCGCTCCGCGACGTTCACGCGGAACCAGTGGGAGTCGCACCGGTGGTTGTAGCGTCGCACGCCATCACGCGCCGCGCCGACGCCCGCGACGACGCTGCGGACGAAGTCCTCCGGTAGCGAGCTGGCATTCGGGGTCAATCGGATCGACGCCACGTAGTCGTTGAGGAAGCACCGCAACGGTGTGGGGCGTCCGTCACGCGTGGCGAAGACGCGATTGTGGTCGATCCACAGTGTGAGGACGAGCGCACCACGGTAGGCGAACACATCGGCGAGAACCTCTGCGCGACCCACCCCGTCGAAGAAGCGGAGCGCGACCGCGAGACGCGTCGTCCGTTTGTCCGATTCCCAGATGGTGGGCTCCGTCGCCGTGAGGCGACGCAACAGGTCGATCACTGAGGGGAGAAGCGACGAGCCTGCGCCGACCTGAGGCTGTGGCCCGTGTGCGCCTGCGCTGAGCGGAAGTGGCGAGTCCCGAGTGATCACCTGTTGCTCCACAATCAGTGTCATGTCGGTGAAACGCGAGAAGTGTGCCAGCGACAGAGGTGCCTCGAGGGGGGAACGCTGAGCGCGCTGAACGCGCGGCAAGCCGCCTCGGGGCGCCGCTGCCAGCGCGTGGCGGCAGCGCGCGGATGCGCGTATCATTGCGGCCCCATCCATCGTAGTAGCCCCGGTATGTCGCGCTCAGGCATCCCTACGCAGTGTGGAGCCATCACCCTCCTCGTTGCGACATTTGTGACACACCCGCACGAGTTCCACGCCGCCGGACAGGTCGACACGACCGAGTACCACGCGCTCGCATGGCGGTCGATCGGCCCGTTCCGCGGGGGTCGCTCGGTGGCGCTCGAGGGAGCTGTAGGGAGCAGTGTCGGGCCGGTGACGGAGGGCGAGCGGCGCCGCCACGACGATCTCGCGGCGGAGTGGGCGCGACACCCGGGAGCGCTCGAGCGACTACTCGGCGAGCAGCTCGCTGCCTTCAACGCGCTCTACCGGGAGCTGGAAGTACCCGCTGTGCTGGTTGGGCGTTAGGGCCGCGGCTGCTCGGCCTTCTCCGGATACAGCGTAAAGAGGGCATAGTTGTCGGTCCGCAGGTACAGCCGGGCCGCTTCGCGTACCTGGTCGACGCTGAACCAATCCAGCAGGTGGTAGCTCTGAATCTCCCGGGGATCGCGATCGAACCGGGCGGCGCTGAGTAGCTGTGACGCCCAGTACCTATTCTCCCGGAGACTCGTCTCCTTGGTGCGACGCCCCGTCTGGCGCACTTTCTCGACGTCCTCCCCGACCGGTCCCTCGGTTTTGAACGCTTCGATCTCGCGAAAGACGACTTCCGTCAGCTCCTCCACACGTTCGGGCGCCGAGCCGAAGCTGA
>JBDHCY010000043.1:0-19486 GCA_039591795.1 Gemmatimonadota bacterium
TCGAGGCTGGCAAACTGGCCGACTTCGTCGTCCTCGACGCGAACCCGCTCGAGGATATCCGCAATACCAACACGATCCGTTACGTGATGAAAAACGGCCGCCTCTACGATGGAGACACACTCGACGAAGTGTGGCCCCGAGAGCGTCCGGCCCCCGACGAGCCGTGGCGCCACGTAGCGCCGGCCGTCCAGGCGGGAGTCCGGGGAGGTGCGCGATGACCGGCTCGACAACAATTCGGAGTGCAGCAATGCGCCACTCGATTTCCACCGCCGCTTTTGCCTTGATCCTCTTGGGCCTCACTCTCCCCATGGGCCGGGCTGCGGCCCAGCGGCCTGGCGCTTCCGCCGGATCCAGCGGTCGCCAACAGGAGAAACCGCTTCCCCTCGCGGCTGCTCGCAAGGCGGAGTTCACGGCCACGAAAGGCACCTGGATCTCGCTCGACGTGAGCCCGGACGGCCAGACCATCGTGTTCGATCTCTTGGGAGACCTGTACACGATGCCGATCGGCGGCGGGAAGGCCACGCGCATCACCAAAGGGATGGCATACGACGCGCAGCCCCGGTTCAGCCCCGACGGCGAGACGATCGTATTCATCTCCGACCGGTCGGGCGGTGACAACGTATGGACGATCCGACTGGATTTCACCGACACGACGCAGGTCACCCGCGGCAACACCAGCCTGTACTTCTCGCCGGAATGGATGCCCGACGGCGAGCACGTCGTGGTGAGCCGCGCCGGCGGCCTCGGCGGGGCGGCCAAGCTTCAGATGTACCACGTCAAGCGGCGGAGCCCGCTTCCGGTGATCCGGACGCCGACTTCGTTCAAGACCATCGGCGCGGCGCCGAGCACCGATGGCCGCTACATCTGGTACGCAGGCCGGAGTAGCGACTGGTCGTACAACGCGCTTTTCCCGCAATACCAGGTCTACCGATACGACCGGGAGACCGGCACCTCGACTCGATTCACCGCGCGTTACGGTTCCGGCTTCCGGCCGGCGGTATCACCTGATGGGAACTGGCTGGTCTACGGCTCGCGGTTCGATGCCGAAACCGGGCTCCGGCTCCGACACCTCCAGACCGGCGAGGAAGACTGGCTGGCACATCCCGTCCAGCGCGACGAGATGGAGTCGCGTGCTCCTCTCGACGTCCTCCCGGGTTACTCCTTCACGCCCGATTCCAGGGCCATCGTCGTCTCGTACGGTGGCGAGATCTGGCGCGTGCCACTCGACAAGAGTCCCGCGACCAAGATCCCCTTCGAGGCAGACGTCAAGCTCGACATCGGCCCCGAAGTCAAGTTCGCCTATCGTGTGGATACGACCACCGCGGTCACCGCGCGGCAGATCAGGCACCCCGTGCCCTCACCCGATGGGAAGTTGATTGCCTTTACGGCCTTCGACCGGATCTGGGTGCAGGAGTTGCCGGATGGATCCCCCCGCCGATTGAGCGACGCCGAGGTCGGCGAGTACTTCCCGGCCTGGTCGCCCGATGGGCGCTCGGTCGCGTACGTCACGTGGGACGACAGTGGTGGTGGTCACATCATGAAGGCGTCGGTGACTGGTTCCGGCCAGCCGGTCCAGCTCAGCAGTGTCGCCGCCCTCTATTACAACCTGGCGTGGTCACCCAATGGGCAGCGGATCGTCGCTTCGCGCGGCGCCGCCCGCGACCTCAAAGAAGCGGCTGGCATCTTCTTCGGGCCGCTCGGTGGCGAATTCGTCTGGGTGCCGTCTGACGGTGGCGACGTCACTGTGATCGCCCCCACCGGCAACCGCGACGTTGCGCACTTCGCGAGGAACGAGCCCGATCGGATCTACGCCTACAGCTTCTCGGAGGGGCTCGTCTCGTTCCGATGGGACGGAACCGATGTGAAGCGGCATCTTCGAGTGCGTGGCGCCCCCACGGCGGGCGCCGGCAACCCGCACGAAGAGGACTGGGTGATCATGCCGCGGAGGATCTTCCCGGTGCCGAAGACTGCGCTGGAGCCGACCGAGGCGGGTGCGCCTCCTCCTGCTAGCCTCGTCATGATCTCACCGGAGGGCGGCCGAGCCATCGCACAGGTGAGAAGTCAGATCTACACGGTGGACATTCCCGAGGTGGGCGGTCCCACTCCGACGGTGTCCGTGGCGAATCCGGCCGCGGCACCGGTCACCGTGCGGAAGCTGACGGAGATCGGCGGGGAGTTCCCCACCTGGAGCGCCGACGGTGAACGAGTCCACTGGGCCATCGGCAACGCGATGTTCAGCTACGACCTGTCCCGAGCGGAGGCGATCGAAGACAGCACGGAGCTGGCGGGCCGCGAGACGGTGGGCCGGGCACTCCGGGCGCGCGCCCTGCTGGACAGCCTGAAGGCTACTCGCAAGGTGGTCGACAGCCTCGAAAAGGCCGACGAGACGGTCCCCGATTCGTTGACCAACAAGCTCAACCGGCTGGTGGGCGACTCGGTGCAGGTCCGGGCTGATTCCCTGATCCACGCAGCCGACGAGCTTCGGGCCAAGGCACACGCGATCGAAGCGCACGCCGACTCGGTGCGCGCCGGGCTCGACAGCGCGCGGGCCGACGAGACGGCCTACAAGCCCCGCGAGCGACGGATCGAGGTCACGATGCCTCGGGACGTGCCGCGTGGCACGGTCGTGCTCCGGGGCGGGCGCGTGCTGACCATGAAGGAGCAGGAGATCATCGAGAACGCCGACGTCGTCGTGACCGACAACCGCATCGTAGCGGTTGGTCCGCGCGACTCGGTCGAGGTGCCCGAGGGTGCGCAGATCATCGACGCCTCGGGCAAGACCCTGATCCCGGGGTTCGTCGATACGCACTACCACGCGCAGTGGCTGATCCCCGAGGTCCACCCGACGCAAACGTGGCAGTACCTCACCAATCTGGCGTACGGCGTCACGACCACGCGCGACCCGCAGACGGGCTCAACCGACGTCTTGAGCTATCAGGACCGGGTGGAGACCGGCGGCATGGTGGGCCCGCGCATCTACTCGACGGGTCCGGGTGTGTTCCTCACGGAGAACATCCGGAACCAAGAGCAGGCCAAGACCGTCCTCAAGCGGTACAGCGAGTACTACGACACCAAGACGCTCAAGATGTACATGAGTGGGAACCGACAGCAACGACAGTGGATCATCAAGGCGGCGAAGGAGCTGGAGCTCATGCCCACCACGGAGGGCGGGCTCGACTTCAAGCTCGAGCTGACCCACGCCATCGACGGCTACTCGGGCATCGAGCACTCGCTTCCGATCGCGCCGATTTTCGAGGACGTGGTCGAGCTGTTCAAGGCCTCGAAGACGACCAACAGCCCTACGCTGCTCGTGTCGTACGGCGGACCCTTCGGCGAGAACTACTTCTACGCCAAAGAAGAGGTCCACGACAATCCGAAGATGCAGCGCTTCGTGCCGGAGGCGAACCTCGACGCCAAGAGTCGCCGGCGCGGGCCTGGCGCGGGTGGTAGCCCGGGGCAGGCGGGATGGTTCCTCGACGAGGAATACGTCTTCCCACGGCACGCCGAGTTCGTGAAGAAGCTCATTGAGGGCGGCGGCCGTGCCGCCGTCGGGAGCCACGGCCAGCTCCAGGGCCTCGGCTACCACTGGGAGCTCTGGGCCATGGCATGGGGCGGCTTGTCGAATCACGATGCGCTCCGCGCGGCAACCATCTTCGGCGCCGAGGCGATCGGGCTGGAGAAGGACATTGGAACGATCGAGGTGGGCAAGCTCGCCGACATCCTGGTGCTCGACGCCGATCCGCTCGAAGAGCTGCGGAACACGACGCGCCTCCAGTATGTGATGAAGAACGGGCGACTGTACGATGCCAACACGTTGGACGAAGTGTGGCCCCGCCAGCGTCCGCTGGGGTCCCAACCATGGCAGGACTTTGCGCCCGGCGGCGTACGGGCTGGTATCCGCCACTAGCGGGTGCGGCCGCGAGGCACCAGATGCAGGCGCAAGGCGGGCAGCGCGAGGAGTACTTTCGCGTGGCCCGCCTTGCGTTTGGTCCTACCGGGGGTAGTCTCATGAGAGGAGGCGCCCAATGACTGCCAAGTGCAAGAACGAGCGTGGGATCGCATTGATGGTGTCGCTGATCGGCATCGTCGTCGTGGGGGCGCTCGTGAGCGGCGTTTTCGCGTCGGGCATCGTCGAACAGCGGATCGGCGAGAACACCCGCTGGATGGAGCGGTCGTTCGCCGCGGCCGAATATGGACTGAGTGAGACCATCGCGCAGTGGAACACGGGCGTTTTCAATCAGCTTCCCGTGGGCGGGTCCGCCGACGTTGCCGGCAGCTCCCCGCGCGGAACGGGACTCTACGCGGGAACCGTGCGCCGGCTCAATCAAGAGCTCTTCTTGGTGGAGGTCACCGGCCGGGACGCGGGGGGCCGCGGGCGCCAGCGGTTGGGTGGGTTCGTCCGACTGCGACCGCTCATGATCGACGTGCAGGCCGCGCTGACAACGCGTGGCGAGCCTCGGGTTGGTGGAGCCGCCGAGATCGACGCGACCGACCACAGCCCGTGGTCTGACTGCCCGCCCCCGGGACCTGGCGCTGCCGGGATTCGACTCCCCGCCGTGGATCGCGTGCGATTCCAAGGCCGCTGCGCCGGTGGCAGCTGCGTGACCGGTACCCCCCGCGTGCTCAACGACGTGACGGTGGGCGACTCCACCTTTTTCAACTACGGCGATTTCACCTGGGCCCAGCTCGTCACCATGGCGACGAAAGTCCTCACGCCCGGCACCTATACCGGCGTCAACCCGACGGTCACCAACGGCGAGTGCCAGTTGGGCGATGCAGGGAACTGGGGCGCCCCGTTGGACGAGCAGTCGCCCTGCTACAACTACTTCCCGATCATCCATGTACCGGGGTCGATCGCCATCAACGGCAACGCAGGCCAGGGGCTCCTTCTGATCGACGGAGATCTCCGAGTACAGGGCAACTTCCAGTTCTTCGGTATTGCCATCGTGAGGGGTACACTCCGGACGGCCGGATCCGGGAACCACTTCAACGGCGGCGTGCTGGCTGCCAATCAGTCGGGCGATCAGACCACGATCTTGGGCAATGCGCAGCTGAACTACTCGAGCTGCGCTGTGGGGCGTGCGTTGCAGGCCGGGTCGCCCGGGGCAATGCTCCGATCGCGCGGTTGGGTCCAGGCTTACTGACGGCTTCTCCCGCCGGCGCTCCGTTCTCGCCACCACCCGTGTTGTCTCTTCATAGGCGCGCCGGTTAGCGTACGTCGGTAGTCGCCCGAGTGGTGGAATGGCAGACACGCGGGACTCAAAATCCCGTGCCGGCAACGGCGTGAGAGTTCAAATCTCTCCTCGGGCATCTCGTTGCAACACAGTGGACCAGGTGAAGTCCAGGTCACCTTCCTTGCGGTTGCCTCGCCTCTTCGCGTTACCGGAGTCGGCCATGTATGGCGCACTGTAGCTCGCGTTGGGAGGATAGGGCGCAGTGTATGGTGAGTTCGGCCGCGCATGATACGCGTTGACCTTCACGATCGCGAGGTGCTCAGTATTGTTGTCGAAGACATGCAGTTTCACAACCCAGCGGCTCCTCGTCAGAGAATGGCACTCCCTGAACCCCGGTGAATGGGTCGAGCAGGATTTGGCGGAAGTCGTCGCGACCATGTTGACCGAGCCGGTGACAGAATCACTCCCCGAGGCGTGGCGCGGCGCCTTTACAATGGAGCGAGCTGCATCCTGGGTCGAAGAGCGCGACGCTGAGGGAGCCACATTGCTTGTCGTGGAGCGCTCGTCGGGATTGCCCGTGGGGTTGGTGATTCTGTTTGAGGCGCAGGAGACCAGCGCGCCAATCGAGTTGCGGCTCGGTTATCTGCTCGCGCAGTCAGCGTGGGGCAAGGGTATTGCGAGCGAGCTCGTTGACGGACTCGTCAGCTGGAGCCGTCAGACGGGCGTAGCCTCGATCGTGGGTGGCGTGGAGCGTGACAACGTGGCGTCCCGGCGTGTGCTGGAGAAGAATGGCTTCGCGTGCGACCCAGCCACGAAGGGTGCGGCTGACCAAATGTTCGAACTTAGACTGCGGCCGAAGGTGCGATCAGTAGAACGTTGAATCTCATCGCTTCACTGCACGAATGCGGGCGGCGCGGCTCTCGAGCTGCTCCGCCTGCTCGGCACGCCCAGTCTCCCGACACAGCGCGGCCATGTTTTCGAGGCTGGTGGCCACATCGGGATGGGCTGGGCCGAGCGCGTCCTCTACCGTCCTCCCCCCACCCACGACATCTTTACAGCCAGCGACCGACCCCGGGAGGCGAGCATGGCCACGGTCCAGGCGATCCTCGACAAGAAGGGCACCGAGGTGATCACCATCTCCGCCGACGGTACGGTGCTCGAAGCCGCTCGCGTGATGAACGAGAGAGGCATCGGCGGCCTCGTCGTCACCGACGCGGACCGACTGCTCGGCATCTTCACCGAGCGAGACATCCTCCGGCGGGTTGTGGCCGCGGGCCGCGACCCCGCCTCCACACCGATTCGCGAGGTGATGACCACCCCGGTAGCCTGTTGCCGTCCTGAGACTACGATCGATGAGTGTCGGAGCGTCATGACCGCCAAGCGGATCCGCCACCTCCCGGTTATCGACGACGACGGACGACGCGGGATCGTCACCGTGGGCGACATCGTCGCGCACCGTGTCGCGGAGCACGAGGACACGATCCGCTACCTGGAGAGCTACGTCTTTGGGACGCGGTAGCGCCGACCGACGGCGCCTCCCCCTCGTCGCAACGAGGTGACCGACCGCCCACCACCGCTTCCCCCGGTCGCTCGCCTCGAGTGGCACCTCGTCCGCTGGCGGCCCCTCGCCTGGGTGCTCGACAAGACGATCCATCGTCCCAGGATGCGATGGCATCGGTTCTTCTGGAGACGGCGTCAAGCCGCTCAGCCCAGAGCGCTCGCCCGGTTTGCCTCCAAGACCTACTCGCAATTCGGCGAGGACGGCATGCTCGCAGAGGTCTTCCACCGCCTTGGGGGAGGGAACCGGTACGCCGTCGAGCTCGGCGTCGGCGAAGGGAGCGAGTGCTGCACGCGCAATCTGCTGGTCAACCACGGCTGGAATGGGCTGCTCATGGAGGCCGACCCCACCCTGGCTGCACGCGCGGCAGCGCGCTTCGGAGGCCTCGGCGGCGTGCGCGTCGTGTGCCAGGCCGTCACCGTCGAGAACGTGCTCGATCTCTTCGCGGCACATGAGGTCCCCACGGCGCCGGACCTCCTCGTGATCGACATCGACGGGAACGACTACTGGGTCTGGCAACGCCTCCTCCCGTCGTATCGACCTCGCGTCGTCGTGATCGAGTACAATGGGCGCTGGGTACCCCCCCAGGAGTGGATCATGCCCTACCGGCCCAATCACCGGTGGGATGGTTCCGTCCATCAGGGCGCGTCGTTGGCCTCGCTCGTGCAGCTCGCGTCGGGACATCGTTACTCCCTCGTGGCGTGCAGCCCCGAAGGGGTGAACGCGTTCTTCATCAGGAACGACTGTCTGGGGGACCACTTTCCCGACCACGCGATGGGGCTGCGCCACCACTACGCGGCTCCGCGGTATGGACGTGGGTTCGGTCACCCCGTTCGCGTGATCACGCGCTCCTGAAGATCGGCCGGATCGCTGCGGCTTGCTCTCATCGCGGCCAGCGGGCTACAATCGTATAGTATCCAGCGCCGCGCCTCCGGCCGGCCACAATCCCCGAACCCGACCTGATATCATGATTACTGCGACCGAACCTCAGCGCATCGGCTACATCGCCGGCCGGTGGGAAGTCCCCACCCGGCCCATCGTTCCTTTCATCGAAGGCGACGGCATTGGCCGGGACATCTGGCGCGCCGCTCGCCGGGTCTTCGACGCCGCCGTGCAGCACACCGGCGGCGACCGCCGCGTCGAGTGGACAGAGGTCCTGGCCGGCGAGAAGGCGCATCAGGAGACCGGCAGCTGGCTGCCGGACGATACCCTCGAGTCGATCCGGACCCATCGCATCGCTATCAAGGGACCGCTCACGACACCGGTCGGAGGCGGGATCCGGTCTCTCAATGTCTCACTCCGGCAACTCCTCGACCTCTACGCGTGCGTCCGACCCGTCCGCTACTTCGCCGGCGTACCGGCACCCACGCGACGGCCCGAGCAATTGAACGTCGTGATCTTCCGCGAGAACATCGAAGACGTCTATGCCGGGATCGAGTACGAGGCGGGCTCCGACGAGGCCAACGCCCTTCGCCAATACCTGACCGAGCACTTCGGCGCCACCATCCGCGAGGGCAGCGCGCTCGGCATCAAGCCGATGTCCCAGTTCGGCACACAGCGCCTCGTGGTGAAGGCGATCGAGTATGCCCTGGCTCGCGGTCGCGACTCGGTAACGCTCGTCCACAAGGGCAACATCATGAAGTTCACCGAGGGTGCCTTCCGCGACTGGGGCTACGCGGTTGCCAAGGAGCGATTCGGCGCTCACACGTTCACCGAAGCCGAGGCGGCAGGGGCTGATCACGAAGGCAAGGTCCTGATCAAAGACCGGATCGCGGATGCGATGTTCCAGCAGGTGCTCCTGCGATCGAACGAATACTCGGTGATCGCGACGCCGAACCTGAACGGCGACTACCTCTCCGATGCCTGCGCAGCCCAAGTGGGCGGGCTCGGGATGGCCCCCGGTGGCAACGTGGGCGACGGCTACGCCGTCTTCGAGGCGACGCACGGCACCGCACCGAAGTATGCCGACCTCGACAAGGTCAACCCGTGTAGCGTCATCCTTTCCGGCGTCATGATGTTCGAGGAGCTGGGGTGGACCGACGTGGCGGACGCCATCGTGCGCGGGATCGAGGGAGCGATCGCCGCCAAGCACGTCACGTACGACCTCGCCCGCCAGATGACGGGGGCCACGCAGGTCTCGACCTCGACCTTCGCCGATCAGATCATCGGGCATCTCAGGTGAGGAGCCGCGTCGACGCGGCTCCACTCGATCGACTTACGACGCCGCTCTTGGCCGTGGCGGTGGCCGAACTCGCCGAGGGCCTCCCCGACGCCTTGGCGCCGCTGGATCAGGCATTGGGAGGAATGCTGCGCCGGGCCGTCGATTCTCGCGATTTCCGCGGCAAGCGCGACGAGACGCTCCTCCTCTATCCGGACGGGATCGGGGCGTCTCGGCTCCTCTTGGTGGGGCTGGGCGAACGGGGGGCGGTCGCCCGTGACGTGCTCCGGCGAGGTGCTGCCATCGCGGCCCGCCGCGCGGCAAGCCTCGGCGCCCCCAGCCTCACGCTCGCCGTTGAGCACGCGTCGCGGTCCGCGCTCACGGGGAGTGACGTCGGACAGGTGCTCGTCGAAGGAGCAGCGCACGGTGCGTGGCTGTGCAACGAGTACCGATCACCAGACGACGAGCGTTCAACACCCCCGGCCGAAGCCGTCGTCGCACTGGCGGACTCGGACGCGGATGCCGGCAGGGCGCTCGGCGAGGCGGTGGCCACCGGACAGTCTGCCGCTCGTGAACTCCAGGCCCGGCCCGGCAACGTGTGCACGCCGTCCTTCTTGGCGGAACATGCGCAGTCGCTTGGCGAGACGCACGGGTTCGACGTCACCGTGTTCGATCGAGCCGCTATCGAGCGTGAAGGCTTCCGGGCACTCTTGGCGGTCTCACAGGGCTCCGCGCAGGAACCGCGCTTCATCGAGCTCAGCTACCGCGGGGCCGGCGACGCCGCCCCCGTCGTGCTCGTGGGGAAGGGGATCACCTTCGACTCGGGCGGGATCTCGCTCAAGCCACCGCCCAGTATGGAAGAAATGAAGTACGACATGTCCGGCGCCGCCGCGGTGCTGGGCACGTTCGAGGCGCTGGGGCGGCTGGCACCGCCGATCAACGTCGTGGGCCTCGTGCCGTCAGCGGAGAACCTCCCCTCGAGTACGGCACTGAAGCCCGGCGATGTCGTTCGCAGCCATTTCGGCAAGACGATCGAGATCGTGAACACCGACGCCGAGGGCCGCTTGATTCTGGCCGACGCGCTGTCGTATGCACGCCGTCACGCGCCCAGCTGCGTCCTCGATGCGGCGACGCTCACCGGGGCCGTGGTCATCGCACTCGGTCCGCACGCCATTGGCCTGATGGGCAACGACGACGCGCTGCTCGACGAAGTCCGTGGCGCCGGCGAGCGTGCCGGCGAGCGGTGCTGGCCCCTCCCACTCTGGGACGACTACCGGGAGCTCAACAAGTCCGATATCGCCGACGTCAAGAACTCTGGTGGACGGCCGGCGGGCACGATCTCCGCTGGGTGGTTCCTGCGCGAGTTCGTGGAGGGGTTCCCATGGGCCCATCTCGACATCGCCGGAACGGCGTACACCGACCGCGACCGGCCAGCGAGCCCGAAAGGGCCCACGGGCATCGGTGTCCGGCTCTTCACCGAGTTCCTCCTGGCGCGCGCGAGGGCGTAGCCCGGCGCTCGCGACCGTAGCGGTCGCGGCGCTCGCGGCGGCGACCCTCGCCGGCCAGGAACCCGACTCTTCCGCGGCGGCAACGACGCTCGGCGGTCAGGATCCCGACTCCGCCGCGGCGGACACCGCCACGCGGGTCGCTCCGCTTCCGACCCAGGTGATTCCCGGACCGCTCCCGATCGGCAGTCGGGTCATCTTCACGGCCGATTCGCTCGCCTGGCTGGGAGCCGAGACGCTCTCCGATCTCCTCGCGCGGGTTCCCGGCGTGTTCGTCGCACGGGGCGGATCGTACGGACGACCCGAGGTCCCCATGCTCGGGGGGCGGGGGGCCCGCACGCTCGAGATCTACTGGGACGGAGTGCCGCTCGACGCACTCGGTCGCGACTCCCTGTATGCCGATGCCACACGAGTCCCACTTGCCTTCGTGGAGCGGGTGGAAGTGCTCTACCGTCCCGCCGGGTTGCGGGTTGACCTCGTCTCTCAGCGGCATGCCGCGCGCGCGACCAAGTCGATCGTCAGGATCCAGCGCGGCGAGTTCGACGGGGCGGGGTATCGAGGGCTCTTCCTCCATCGGTATGCCTCGGGGCTTGGCCTCGCCGTGGGCGCCGATGCCAATGAGACCAACGGTGCCACGTCCGCCAGTGGCTTCCAAGGCCTCGACCTTTGGCTCCGACTCGAGTACGTGCCCCGCGCAGGGATCGGCGCGGCCATGCAGTACTGGCAAGCGACGACGGAACGCGAGGGTGGCGACGTCCCCTCCGGGGGAACCCTCTTGGCACGCAATGTGACGCGGCGATACCAGCAGCTCACCATGTTCGTCGATCGCATCGTGGACGGGCGTGGTCTGCGCATAGAGGGGTTCGTCGGCTCCACGACGGCGGACGGCGACAGCGTCGTCGATCCACATACGATGCGTCACGCTGCACTGACCGCGATCTACCGAACCCCCACCTGGTCGGCGACGGGGACGGCGCGTGTGCGGAGTGATCGGATCCCGCTGGCCACCGAGATCGGGCTGGGGTGGACCCCGTGGACCCCGCTCACGCTCGGGGCGCGCCTCGAAGCGGCTCGCTACGGCACGGGGTGGACGGGAGCGCGTCTGCTCGGCACCGCCTCACTCAAGCTCCCACTCGGTCTCTGGCTCCGCGGTGCCGTCGACGTCGGCGATGAGCTCGAGGCGCCAGCGCTCCAAGCCGACACGAGCAGGAAGACCCTCGACGTGGGGGCGTTCGTGGGCTGGAGCCGGTCCCGATTCCACCTCGAGGCCGGTATGACGCGGCGGGACGCCTATGCGCCGCTCGCGCCACCGGAGCTGGCCCAGATCCCGGCGCTGGCCCCCGCCGCCGAATCCAACTACGCAACGCTCTCGGGTTCGCTCTCTCCGGTCGCCGGAGTCACCCTCGGCGGTTGGTACGAACACCCGGTCGCCGGCGGTGCCGACTTCGCACCGCCGAACCACGGCACGGTGACGGCGAGCTTTCGCTCGAAGTTCTGGCGTACGTTTCGGAGCGGCGTCTTCGATATGCGGTTGGCTGTGCAGCTCGAGTCGTGGAGCACCGGGACGGCCGGGGTCGACGCGGCCGGGCCGATCGTGCTGCCCGGTGCGTCGTTCATCAACACGTCAATCCAGGTGCAGATCGCGGGGTTCCAGATCTATTGGCACATGCGGAACTTTACGGGAGCCCAAGAGAGCTTCGTGCCGGGGTACCCCTACGGCGCCGCGCTCCAGCGCTTCGGAGCGCGGTGGGTGTTCGACAATTGAGGCGAGAGCGACCTTTCGATTACTATTGGGGTTTGCGCTGTGGGAGGCGCCGTTGCCGCTCAGCATGACCGGATTCGGCGCAGCCGCGGGACCCGCCGGAGGCGGTCGCCTGCGAGTGGACGTGAGGACCGTCAACCACCGTCACCTCACGCTGCAATTCAAGCTGCCCGACGAGCTCGCGCCGCACGAAGGCGAGCTCCGGGTGCTCGCGCGTCAGCATTTCGACCGCGGGCAGGTGACGACGACGGCGCGATGGGACGAGGTGCCGGCGGCCGGCGCGGCCCTTGGGGTGAACCACGAGCGCGCCCGCGAAGTGATCGCGGCCTTGCGGGAGCTGCAAACAGCTTTCGGCCTGCCGGGCGATGTTGATCTCACGCTGGTGGCACGACAGCCCGAGGTGCTCGAGCGACGTGAAGCGCAAGGCGAGCCGGTCGCCTGGACCGAGGTCGAAGCCATCGTGCGCGCCGCGTTCGAGGATGCCCGTCGCCTTCGCACGCGCGAGGGTGCTGCGCTCGCAGCAGAGCTGAGCGAGCGACTTGCGAGCTTGGCCGCGCTGGCCGACGCGGTTGAGCGCCGAGCACCGGCGCGGCTCACGCGGGAGCGCGATCGGATCCGCAAGCACGTCGCCGAGTTGGCTGACGGTGTCGCCGTCGACGAGGGACGGCTCGCGCAGGAGATCGCGCTCCTCGCCGACCGCCTCGACGTGCGCGAAGAGATCGTGCGCCTGGGTGCCCACGTGGCCGGGGCCCGGGCTGCGCTCGACCGCGACGGTCCCGTGGGCAAGGAGCTCGGGTTTCTCGCGCAGGAGATGTTGCGTGAAACGAACACGATCGGCTCCAAAGCAAACGACGCTGATATTGCGAAGGACGTGATCGCGATGAAGGGTGAGCTCGAGAAGGTGCGGGAACAGCTCGAGAATCTCGAGTGACGGTCCCCTTGGTCGTCATCCTGTCCTCGCCTTCGGGGGGCGGCAAGAACGCCATTGCTCAGGCGCTGATCGAAACGGGTGACGACCTGGGGTACGCCGTTTCGGCGACCACGCGCTCGCCGCGGCCGGGAGAGCGAGACGGCGTGAACTACCATTTTCTGTCCCCCGAGGAGTTCGATCGGCGGGTGGCGGCAGGAGAGTTCGCTGAGTCGGAGACCTACGCGGGCGCGCGATACGGCACCCTGCACGCCGAGCTGGATCGGCTGCACTCCGCCGGTCGGCACGCCCTGCTCGACCTGGAGGTGCGTGGAGCGCGACGACTCCGTGCGACGCGACCGGACGCGGTGACCGTCTTCGTGCTACCGCCCGACATTGCGACGCTCGTCGGGCGGCTCGGAGGGCGCGCCACGGAGCCGCCTGAAGAGCGCGAGGCGCGGCTCGCGATCGCCGTGGAGGAACTGAAGGCCGTACCTGAGTACGACTACGTGGTCGTTAACGACCTGCTCGAACGGACCGTCGAGGACGTTCGGGCGATCATTCGGAGCGAAGGACGGCGGCCGCGCCACCTTCCTCAGCTGCGCGAACAAATGGCTGCGTTGACGGGCGAGCTCGAAGGGCGGGCTCCTGCCGCACGCGGTCGACCCTTGGAGAGGTAGCCCATGAAGATCTGGACACCCGGCGAGGTCGCCGATCCCGCTGGCAACAAGTATGTGGGGGTGCTCGTGGCTGCGCGATTCGCGCGGTTCATCAACGAATTCCCGCGCGATCGCTCACTCGAGTGGGAGGAAAAGCTTACGACCCGAGCGCTGGAGCAACTGGTGCACGGCGAGCTCTCCTACAAACTCATCCGCCAGCGGCGGCCCGAGACGTGACCGCGCTCGCCGGCCGCCACGTCGTGCTCGGCGTGTCGGGCGGCATTGCGAGCTATAAGAGCTGCACCCTCGCACGGCGCCTCACCGAGACCGGCGCACGTGTCGACGTGGTCATGACGCGCGCGGCCACGGAGTTCGTCGGAACAGTCACCTTCGAGGCCCTCACCGGTCGCCCCGTCATCAGCTCGCTGTGGGAGCCTGGGAGGGCCCTCTCGCATATCCATCTCGCGCGCGAAGCCGACCTCGTGATCGTAGCGCCCGCCACGGCACAGGTGCTCGCGCGGGCAGCGCAGGGCCTGGCCGACGACCTCCTCACCGCCATCCTCCTCGCGCGGACCGGCCCCGTGATCGTGGCACCCGCGATGAACGACCGGATGTTCGCTCATCCAGCCACCCGAAGGAATCTTGAGTCGCTGGTCGACCGCGGATGGCTCGCCGTCGGACCCGAAAAGGGACCGCTCGCGGAAGGGGCTGCCGAGGGCCCCGGCCGCATGAGCGAGCCCGAGACGCTCTTCGCCCACGTCGTGAGAGCACTGTCCGGCGAGTCGCCCTGGCGGAACCGCAAGGTGGTGGTCACCGCAGGGCCGACCCGAGAGGCACTGGACCCCGTGCGCGTCTTCACAAACCCCTCGTCCGGACGTATGGGATTCGCCCTCGCGTCCGCGGTGTGGCTCCGCGGGGCGGACGTCACCCTGGTCACCGGGCCCACGAGCCTCGAGCCCCCAGTCGGCCCAAAGGTCGTGCGCGTGGTCACCACGGCCGAGTTGTCACGCGCCGTCGCGCGTCACCTTCGACGCGCCGACGTGCTCTTCATGGCCGCCGCGCCCGCCGATTTCCGTCCGCGGCGCCAAGCGGGCACCAAGATCAAGCGCGGAGCCAGCGAGAAGCTCGTGGTCGAGCTCACCCCAACCACCGATGTCCTGAGCGCAACCAGAAAGGCACGCCGCCGCGGCGCCGTGATCGTCGGCTTCGCCCTCGAAGCTGGTGGCGGGGTCCGTTCGGCGCGTGCGAAGCTGGCGGAAAAGGCGCTCGACTTCATCATTCTCAATGATGCGCGTGAGCCGGGTGCGGGCTTCGAAGTCGAGACCAACAAGGTCACCATCATCGGCAAGACCGGCCGGGCGAAGCCCGTGCAGCTCCTTCCCAAATCCGAGGTGGCCGCAGCGATCCTCGACGCAGTAGAATCCGCCTTGTGACCGACCCGCGCGAATTGGCCCGAACCTACCTCCGGCGCCAGGCATCCCTGAGCCCAACGCGAGTCGTCCTCCCGCCGGGGACCTCCGTTCGACTAGGTGAGCCGGCGGCGGAGAGCGATACCCAACGACCACGAGACAGCACTCGGGAGAGCGGCGGGGAAACCGGCGCACCGGCCAACGCGAACGACGACCGTGCGCCCGCGGGCCCGGCGAGCGGCCGCCCGAGTGGGCCGCCCGACAATCGAGAGCCGGCCGCCGCCCCAGTCGCCCCCGGCCTCACCATCGAGGCGCCGCCGGTCGAGCTATTCTCCGCCTCGCCACTTCAGCAGCTCGCGTCGCTCGACGCCGTGTCCGCCGAGGTCCGAGAGTGCACGAGCTGCCCGCTGTGCGAAGGGCGCACCAACACCGTCCCGGGCGAGGGACGGGCCGACGCGCGGCTGGTGGTCGTGGGAGAGGGCCCGGGCCGGGTCGAGGACGAGACGGGACGACCCTTCGTGGGCCGTGCCGGCGAGCTCCTCACCAAGATCCTTGCGGCCATCGACCTGCCCCGGAAGGAGGTGTACATCTGCAACGTGGTCAAGTGCAGGCCTCCCGAGAACCGATCGCCGACGGACGACGAGATGCGAGCCTGTCTCCCCTATCTCTATCGCCAACTGGAGCTGATTCGCCCAAAGTTGATTCTCGCCATGGGCGGCACGGCGGCCAACGCCCTGCTCGAGACACGCGCCGCGCTTGGTCAACTCCGCGGCAAAGTGCACAGATTCCGCGGCACGGCCCTGGTAGTGACCTACCACCCGGCTGCCCTTCTTCGAAATCCCAACTGGAAACGGCCGACCTGGGATGACATCCGTCTCGCACGCCAGCTCCTCGATGCCTGACGTCTTCGCGGGGCGCCAAGCCCCGTGGAGTCGGGAGGCCGAGCAGGCGGTTCTTGGCGCCATGATGCTCGACCAAGACGCGGCGCTCCGCGCCGTCGAGCTGCTCGACGACACGGCGTTCTATCAGGAAGCGCACCGCCGGCTCTACCGTGGCATGACCGCACTCACCGAGCGGGGTGACGTGATCGATCCCGTCACGCTTCGGGACGAGCTCGTGCGGCGTGGCGATCTCGACGGGGCGGGCGGCATGGAGTACATCGCCACGCTCATCGACGTCGTCCCCACAGCAGCCAATCTGACGTATCACGCGAGGATCGTTCGCGAGAAAGCCGTGCTCCGACGGCTGATCGAGACCTCCACGGAGATCATTCAGCTCGCGTACGAAGGAACCGATCCCGCTGGCGAGATCCTCGACGCCGCGGAGCACCGGGTCTTCCAGGTCTCGCAGATGCGGCATGGCGAGGACTTCGTGCGGCTGAAGGAGTTGCTTTGGCCGACGATGGAGCGCATTGAAATGCTCCAGCGCGGAGGCCGTGCGGTATCAGGCGTCGCGTCGGGCTTCCTAGATTTGGATGAGCTGACGGCCGGTTTCCAGCCGGGCGACCTGGTCGTCATCGCGGCTCGCCCGTCGATGGGGAAGACGGCGTTCGCGCTGAACGTGGCGCAACACGCGGCCATCGAGCACGGGGCGGGGGTGGCGATCTTCTCGCTGGAGATGTCCAAGGAAGCCCTGGTGCAGCGCCTCCTGTGCTCCGAGGGTCTCGTCGATGCCCAGCGTTTGCG
Organism: Gemmatimonadota bacterium; assembly: GCA_039591795.1. Taxonomy (GTDB): domain Bacteria; phylum Gemmatimonadota; class Gemmatimonadetes; order Gemmatimonadales; family GWC2-71-9; genus JBDHCY01. The sequence continues at coordinate 16,818 of JBDHCY010000043.1, forward strand.
GCGCGGGCAGCTTCGCGACGAGGACTACCCCAAGCTCGCGCGCGCCGCCGGGCTTCTTGGCACCGCACCCATCTGGATTGACGACTCGGGCATGCTGTCTCCGCTCGAGATGCGCTCCAAGGCGCGCCGACTCAAAGCGGAGCACGAGAGTCTCTCCATCGTGATCGTCGACTACCTCCAGCTCATGCAGGGGCCTCCAGACGCGGAGAGCCGACAGCAGGAGATCTCACACATCTCTCGTTCGCTCAAAGCGCTCGCCAAGGAGTTGGACGTGCCGGTCGTGGCGCTTTCACAGCTCTCCCGCGCTCCCGAGCAGCGGTCGGGCGACCACCGGCCCAAGCTGTCCGACCTGCGGGAATCTGGCGCGATCGAGCAAGACGCCGACGTCGTGCTGTTCATCTACCGCGACGAGGTCTACAAGGGGCCCGAAGACGACAAGGGCAACTCGCTCGAAGGCTTGGCGGAGATGATCGTCGGCAAGCAGCGGAACGGGCCAACGGGCACCGTGCCGCTCTACTTCAAGAAGGAATTCACGCGTTTCGACAACCGGAGCTTCCGTGAGTCGGACGGCGACAGACGTGGGTCCTGAGACTCGCTCGGTCTATCGACGTGCGTCCTAAGACTCGCTCGGTCTATCGATGCGGCGAGTGCGGCGCCGAGACGGCCAAGTGGGCTGGGAAGTGCGACGGCTGCGGGTCGTGGAACACGCTCGTCGAGGAGATGCGCGCTCCGGCGCGTGCCCGGCGCCGAGGGGCGACCGGGCGGAGCGTCGGCCCACGCCGAGCCGCGCGCCTCGCCGAGGTGACGGCTGAGCGCACCCCGCGACTTGCCACCGGGGTGGCGGAGTTCGACTACGTACTCGGCGGCGGCGTCGTGCCGGGGTCCGTCGTGCTCGTCGGCGGGGAGCCTGGAATCGGCAAGTCGACGCTGCTCACCCAGTGCGTGGCACGGCTCGAGGCCCAGGGAGTCGCCACGCTCTACGTATCGGGCGAGGAGTCGGTCGAGCAGTTGCGGTTGCGGGCAGACCGCCTCGGGCCGGAAGCAGGGCGAGTGCACGTGCTCGCCGAGACGCTCGTCGAGACGATGATCGCCGAGGCCACGGCGTTGGCGGCGCAGGTGACCATCGTGGACTCGATCCAGACCACCTACACCGACGAGCTCGAAGGCGCGCCCGGCAACGTGGGACAGGTGCGTGAGTGCGCCGCGACGCTCATGCGGTTCGCCAAAGAGTCGGGCACCGCGGTCATCCTCGTCGGTCATGTCACGAAGGGGGGAGGGATCGCGGGCCCCAAGACGCTCGAGCACATCGTGGACACGGTGTTGTACTTCGAGGGCGAGTCGGCACTAGATCATCGCATCCTCCGCGCAACCAAGAACCGTTTCGGCGCCGTCGACGAAATCGGCGTCTTCGAGCTGACGAGTGCTGGGCTCCGCGGTGTGGAGAACCCGAGCGCGTCGTTTCTCGCCGCCCGGGCGACGGGCGTCTCCGGGAGCGCCGTGACAGCCCTGATCGAAGGCACGCGTCCGCTCCTCGTGGAAGTCCAGGCGCTCGCCACCAAGGCAGGCTTTGGAACGCCGCAGCGAGTGGCGACCGGCCTCGACCATCGGCGCCTCGCGCTCTTGCTCGCCGTGCTCGAGCGGCGCGCGGGGCTCCCGTTCGGGCACCTGGACGTCTTTCTGAACGTCACCGGTGGCGTGCGGCTCCAAGAGCCCTGTACCGACCTCGCCGTCGTGGCAGCGCTCTCGTCGGCGGCGCTCGATCGCGCCGTCCCGGCAGACGCCCTCTTCGTCGGGGAGGTGGGGCTGGGCGGAGAGGTGCGCCCCGCGGTTGCCCTGGAGAGGCGGCTTGGCGAAGGTGCGCGGCTCGGCTTTCGGCGGGCGTACGTGTCGGCCAGGGCCAATGTCACCGCAGACGGCATCACGCTCGTGCCGCTCGATCGCGTCGCCGATCTGGCCGGTCATCTTGCGTCCTGACGTCGGCGTCGTGATCGCGGCCGCCGGGAGTGGTGAGCGTGCGGGCACCGGCGCCCTCAAGCAGTTCCGGCCCATCGCAGGTGTGCCGATGCTCCTACGTACCATCCGGCTCTTTGGCGGGCATCCGCAGGTCGCCGCCATCGTCATCGCGCTGCCGGCCGAGCACGCTTCGCATCCGCCTGAGTTCCTCGAGCCGCTCGTGGGTGAGCGCCTCCGCCTCACTGCGGGTGGCTCAACGCGTTCCGACTCAGTGGCACGCGCGGTGGCGACGCTCCCGGAGGAGCTCGCCGTCATCCTGGTGCACGACGCCGCGCGCCCGTTCGTCGCGCGCGAGACGATCGATCGCGTCGTCGCCGAGGCGCGCGCCGGCCGCGGCGCCGTGCCAGCCGTCCCGGTTACCGACGCGCTGAAACGGTGGCCCGGTGGCGACACGCCGGTGCGCTCGGTCGACCGCGCTCACCTCTGGCGGGCGCAAACACCCCAGGGCTTTCCGGCGGCACGGTTTCGCGACCTCTGTCGCGAGCGCACGGCCCAAGGCGCTGCGCTGCCCGACGATGCAGAACGATGGGAGCAAGCGGGCGAGTCGCTCGTGATCGTGGCCGACCGCACGACGAACATCAAGATCACGACCCCCGACGACCTGGCCCTCGCGGAGGCCCTGACGGAAGCGCTCAGATGAAGGTGCTCCCTTTCCA
>JBDHCY010000044.1:0-19307 GCA_039591795.1 Gemmatimonadota bacterium
GTCGACGGCAGCCTCATCGCCGTCGGTTGTATCATCGTTTTCGATCTCGGTGCCGTGTTCACCGGCATCGCCGGGCGTGCCCTGTTCCCGGGCCTCGCCGACCAGGAGACGATCCTCCCCGTGCTGGCGTCGGAACTGCTTCCCGCAGTCTTCACGGGGGTCTTTCTCGCGATCGTGCTGGCGGCGTCGATGTCCACCGTCGACTCACTGCTCATCCTCGCGTCATCGTCAGTCGCACGGGACGTGGTCCAGAAGATCTTCCACCCGGAGCTCTCCGAGCGGCGCGTGGCGTTCCTCGGGAAGCTCACCACGGTGGTGATCGGCGCACTGGCGATCGCCTTCGCCCTGCGCGACGTACGCCTCGTGTTCTGGTTCGTACTGTTTGCCTGGTCGGGTCTCGCGTGCGCCTTCGCCCCAGTCGTCTTGTGTTCGCTCTTCTGGAAACGGACGACCCGAGCCGGGGCCGTCGCCGGGATGGTGGCGGGGTTCGCCACGGCCGTCGTGTGGGTCGTGCCGTTCAAGGCGATGGTGTTCGACCTGTACGAGATGATCCCGGGGTTTGCCGTGGGGTTTGTCGTAACGGTCGTCGTGAGTCTGGTGACGAGGCCGCCCGACGGCGCGGACAGGGAGTTCGGAGAGGTGTGGCGTGCGGTTCGGGGCACGCGGCCGGCGGGGTGAGCGCCGGCCGGGCCCCGGTTTGCGTCACGAGAGTTCTTAGCGACGAGCCTCGAGACGCGTGAGAAGTGCGCGGAGCTCGTCGGTGCTGAGCTCCGCTCGCACGGTGACCATCAGCGGTCCCCAGCTGGCGGCCCCCATCGCAGTCGGACTTGTCGCGCTCGCCGGGACCACACGGATGGAGCTGAGTCCGGCCGGGGGTGGCGAGTCACCGCTCGACTGTGCTCGTGACAGGACGAGCGCCACTCGTTTGCCGGACTCGGTGATCTGCGCGACGCGGACGAACGCCCCCGTGGTGTTGGTGGGTTTCGCAACGCTCTCGACCGACAGGCCCGAGATCAGCACCAGCCGGTGGCGGAGCAGCCTCTCGGCGGTGGCGCGAGTCGTCTCGGCCCAATAGCCCGATGTGAGCCCGGTGTCGGAAGACGACCGACGGCGCGGGACCGCCTCGGGCTTCGCTGCCGGCGGGGCGGGTTTGCTGGCGGCCGGAGCCGGTGGCGTGCTGGCAGCCCTCGTCGATCTGGCACTGCCGGCCGAGCGAGCGGGCTCCTTCGCCGGTGGCGGAGCTGGATCGGCGGCGGGGCCTTCACGCCCAACAGGGGTCTGCCCGGCTATTCCGCTTCGCCGGCCGATGGTCGAAACGCTCTCCGACCGTTGCGTGGTTGCATCACCCGTGGCGCTCGAATCGCTGGAATCGTGCGCCGATCTCAGGGAGTCGGCCAGGGCAATGGGGATGACCGCGCTCTCCAGGATCGACGTTGGGGCGGTATTGCGGGAGTCGTTGAGCGGCGAAGGCCTGGCAACCGAGGACTCGCCCACGAGCGGGGCCTTGGCGCCGAGCCGCAAGACGGCGCCAGCCAATCCCACGGCCATAACGAGGGTCGCCGCCGTGGCCAGCACCTGAAATCGGCGGGACCGGCGCCGCGTGTGACTGGCCATGCTTGCGTAGCGACGCTCGAGATCAAGATCGAGGACGGGCGGCGCATCGACCTCTTCCAGCTCGAGCTCATCCGGCCTGGGATCTCCAGCGGTCCCGGGCTCGACCGGCGGACCCGGTCGCTCCTTTGGCTCGATGTGAAGTGGGGCCCGGTCCGCCACCACGTCGGGGGGGACGGAGTCCGCGGGCGCCGAATCCGGCTTGGGATCTGGCTCAGCGGGCTCTGGTACTTCAGTGAAGGGCTCAGACTTCGGGGGGCGAAGGACCGCCTCGAGCGCGGCGATCAACCCGGGCCAGGGCGTCCCTTCGAGGGGGTCTTCGTCGGGCGGTGACGGACTGGAGGGTGGTGTTGGCTGCACGGCGCGCACTGGGCCGGATGCTCGACTTGCCCCGCTCGGACGACCCCGGCGCGAAGGAACCGCCGGCGGCGCGATCGGGCGGGTTGGCCGGAGGAGCGGCCATGAAGGCCGTCCCGGGGGCCCAGTTGGATGGTCGATGGAGTCCGGGTGGCCTGCCCAGGCGTGCTTCAGCCGACTACTACAGTCGGCGCAATCGGCGATATGCCGGCCCGCCTCACGCCTGTTGGCGAAATCGGCGAACTCGGCTTTGCCGGTCAGATATGCGTCGAGCTGAGCGTCGTCCAGGTGCGACACAGTTGTCCCTTCGTTTCCCCTCGGCTGGGCGCCTGCCGCAGGGCACGGCGCCCCGTTCGAGGTTAGGACGCAGGTTCCGGGCCGACGTGGACTGCGTCACGAGGGCATCAGGTCACAGATCACTAGCCGCGGTTTCGGGCTCACCGCCCGGACTCGAGCCAGCTCCTCTCTCCGAAGACGAGAGCGCCGCGACCCGGTGGATGGCGCCTTCACTTCCCGCCAAACGCCTCCGGATGCCGGTCGTCCCATTCGGTTGCATCCTGATAGGCCTTGGCGACGGCGAGCACCTCGGCCTCGCCGTACATCCGCCCACAAAACGTGATGCTCGTGGGACTCCCATTCTCGCCGAACCCATTTGGAAGCGATATGCACGGATGTCCCGTGAGATTGGTGATCGCGAGGTTCGAACCCGCGAATGACGGGGAGACGTAGGCGTCGATCCCTTCCATCGCCTGTCGCATCTCGATCTGCAGGAGGCGGCGCACCCGATTGGCCTGGATGTACTCCACTGCCGGGATGAAGCGCGATGATCGGAACGAGTTGGGCCAAGCACCAGGGTCCTGCCGGGCGAGGAGGCTGTCCCGGCCGGAGCGTGTGAGCTCGTCAAATGCCGCGGCGGCCTCGGCGCCCAGTGTGAGGAGGAGCGGCCGCGTCGACACCTCGGGCAACTCGACCGGCACGAGCTTGGCGCCGAGGTCTCGCAGTACGTCGAGCACCGCCCGATCGAGGTCAGCACCCTGACGCTCCCGCTCGAACGCCGAGGCGACATACCCGATTGTCAGATCGCCGAGCTTCGTGTCCGCATCGTAGGGGAAGGGTACGTCGACCGAAGAAGGGTCTGCCGCGTCGGCTCCGCGGATGGCGTCGAAGACGATGGAGCAATCCTCGGCGTTGCGGCACATCGGCCCGACTTTGTCCATCGACCACGAGAGCGCCATGGCCCCCCCCCGGCTCACCCGGCCGAAGCTCGGCCGGAGGCCGGTCACTCCGTTGCGAGTGGAGGGAGAGACGATCGAGCCGAGCGTCTCGGTACCGATCGCGAAGGGCAGGAGCCCTGCCGACACGGCCGAGCCCGGGCCCGCCGAAGATCCGCTCGAGCCCTGTTCGGTATCCCATGGGTTGCGCGTCCGACCGCCGAACCAGACGTCGCCCATCGCGAGCGCTCCCAGCGTGAGCTTCGCCGCCAGTACGGCCCCGGCCTCTTCGAGCTTCCGCGCCACCGATGCGGTCTCGTCCAGCACCTGGTCTTGGTAGGGTCCCGCGCCCCAGGTCGTGGGGTAGCCGGGCACGGCGAACAGGTCTTTGAGGCCGTAGGGGATCCCATGGAGAGGGCCGCGGTCGCGCCCAGCCCCAAGCTCCCGGTCGGCTCGCCGTGCCTGGTCGATGGCTAGGCTGTCGGTGAGGGTCACCACGGCGAGCAGCCGCGGGTCGAATCGGCGAAGTCGGTCGAGGTACATTCGCGTGAGCTCCTCCGACGTCACCTGGCCGGTGCGCAGCAAGGCAGCCAACCGCGTCACGGGCCAGAACGCCACCTCTTCCAACGCAGCCGGCCTCTGTACATCTGGAAGAGCTTCGAACTGCGGCGCACGGTCCGGGATGGGGACGGCGGGCGGGAGCGGGTCGAACAGCAGTGCGGGCGAGACGGAGTTGGGAAGGGGCGCGGCCCGAAGCGCGTCGTAGGCGTTGCGGCGATCCCGTGGTCCCGAGAAATCGTTCCCAGACCGACCGCGCGCCCGGAGGAGCAGCTCGATTTCCGCGTCGGTGTATCTGAGGCCGATGAGGTCGAGTGCCGCCCGCAGATGGATCTCGGTAATGGCCGGGCGCTTGGGCGCCGAGTCGGACGCTGACGAGTCGGGTCGCTGTCCTATCGCTCGCGTCGCCGGCCACGCGAGTGCGAGGAGGACCGCAGCGACGCCGATGGTCACGCGAGAAGCATCATGCCGGAAGTCGAAGGAATGGCGCCTCGGGGGGAATCGCATCGCTTGCCCTTTCGCTCCAATGCCCGGACCACACGTCGGCAGCCCATGGTTGCCGTTTCGACCGGTGTGACCCGCCGAGAGACGGTATGCAGCGTGGGGTGCAACGGCAATGGAGCGCCGCTGGGACGGCGGGGAGTGCGACCTTATCCCGTGGCGAGTCTGCTACAGGGAGGTGTGCCTCGAGGGTTCAACTGGCGTGTCTTGGGGCAGCGCCCCGCCGGACGCCAATCGCTCGCCCAGCTCGTCAGGAGGCACAGGCCGGCCGAACAGGTTGCCCTGCATTTGCACGCAGCCACGAGCGCGTAGGAACTCTCGCTGCTCTTCCAGCTCAACCCCCTCGGCGATGGGGTCGATGCCGAGCGCGCGCGCGAGGTCGAGGATCGTCACGACGATTGCGGCGTCGTCGTCGCTGAGTGTGGCATCGCGAATGAACGACCGGTCGATCTTCAGGCGATCCACCGGAAACCGGCGCAGATAGCTCAGCGACGAATACCCCGTTCCGAAATCGTCGAGTGCGATGCGGAAGCCGTGGCTCCGAAGCGCTTCGAGCATCTTGATGCCGTCTGGCCCACCGTCGAGCAAGACGCGCTCGGTAATCTCGAGTTCCAGCGCCGGGGGATCGATGCTCGCCGCCTCAGCCGCGTCCAACAGCGTCTGAAGGAGCTTGGGCTGACGGAACTGCAGGGCAGACAGATTTACCGTCACCCGCGTGTCGGGGAGGCCGGCCTCTCGCCAAGCTTGGAGTTGGGAGCACGCAGTCCGCACGACCCAGTCGCCCACCGTGTGCATCAGCCCCGTCTGCTCGAGGACGTCGATGAAGTGAGCCGGAGCGAGGAGCCCGTGGTCGGGGTGCTGCCACCGGAGGAGCGCCTCCGTCCCGATGATGCGATCGGTCGCAACGTCGACCAGAGGTTGATAGTGAAGGACGAACTGGTCTTCTTCAATGGCTCTGCGCAGCTGGCCCTCCATCAGCAGGCGCTCGAGAGCCATGCGGTTCATGGTTTCGTCGTAGAACGAATAGGTGTTTCGGCCCAGCTCCTTGGCATGGTAGAGTGCTGTGTCGGCGTTCTTGAGTAGATCGTCTACGTCGATGCCGTCCTGAGGGAAAACGCTGATGCCGATGCTCGCGGAGATATACAGCTCGGCAGTCCCGATCTGGCACGGCGCCTTCATCGACTCGAGGATGCGCTTGGCGACGCGACCGGCGTCGTCGGGGCGGTCGAGGTCGGTAAGGGCGAGGAGGAACTCATCGCCGCCGAGCCGAGCGACCGCGACCTTCGCCTCGTCGTCGATGCCCCGGCCGAGTGGATCGTGCTCGCGCACCGCTCGGCGCAACCGTTGCGCAACCTCGGCGAGTAGTTTGTCTCCTGCGCTATGTCCCATCGTGTCGTTGATGCGCTTGAAGTTGTCGAGGTCGAGGAACATGGCTGCGACATGGTGCTTCTTCCGGGTCCCGCGCGCGAGTGCGGCGCGAAGGAGGTCGCCGAACATCACACGGTTCGGGAGCCCGGTAAGGCTGTCGTAGTACGCCAGCGATCGGATGCGGGCCTCGGCCTCCGCACGATCAGTGACGTCTTGGACCGTTCCCATCAGCCGGATGCCGGAGCCATTGCGCGCCGACAGGAGCGTCGCTTCCAGGTGGACCGTGTGCACGACGCCGTCGCTCAAGACGATGCGGTGGTCGAGCCGCACGATCTCGCCCTCCTGCCTCGCCGAGCCGAACGCTTCCAGCACCCGCGTGCGATCGAGGGGATGGAGCCGTTCGCGGAACGCGTCCATCGAAATCCGATCGCCGTCCTGCGGGAGCTCCAGCACTCGCCGAGCTTCCGTCGAGCAGAGCAGCTCGTCAGACGTGGAGTCCCACTCCCAGTGGCCCACGCGGGCGATTGCCTGCGCCGCTTCGAGCCGAGCCTCGCTCCGGCGGAGGGCGTCGAGCGTCTCGGTTGCGCGCAGCATATAGCGAACACGGTGCGCGAGGAGTGCCGCATTGATCGGCTTGGTCGCAAAATCGGTCGCCCCGGCCTCGAATGCCTGCGAAAGAGCGCCCGTGTCTTCCAGGCTGGTCAGCATCATGATGGGGATCGTGGCGCCCGCGGGCGTGCGTCGAACTTCGGCACACACCGCGAAACCGTCGAGCCCCGGCATCACGACGTCGAGGACCAGGAGGTCCGGCTGTTGCGCGCCGAACAACTCGAGCGCCTCGGTACCGTCGACGGCCTCGACCACCCGGAATCCGTCGGCGATCAAGCCGTCCACCACGACGCGACGGCTCAGCGCGTCGTCGTCGGCGACGAGGAGCAGGGGGGCTTGAACAGCAGGCGGGTCGTCCAAAACCGGGCCTCGGTGTCGGGATTGTATGGGAGGAAAGAGCAGGGGACTTGCCGCGCGCCCTCCGAACGTGTCTGTTCCATAACACCATATCGCGCATCGAGTTATGTGATTGGATCGCAGCAGGCACGTTCGGCTGGCTGTCGCGTTCTGCGAAACTGGCTGGCGTGGCGCAACGCCTGCTCGTGGGGGCGGGCCTGGTCCTGGACGCCGAATCGGCCGCCAGTGCCGGAGTCCTCCCATCGAGCCTCGCCGGGCGCCGATCCTCCGGAATCTCCGGACCCCTGGCCAGCCGATCCGCCGTGACCTATCGTTGCGCCCGGGCACGCCGTCGAGCCCGCCCGCAACGGGGTCGCGCCCATGAGTGAACGATATGCATAGCCGTGAACACGACGTCCTCGTCATTGGCGGGGGAGGGGCCGGGTTGCGCGCCGCCATCGCCGTCGTCGAGGCGAATCCAGCTCTGTCGGTGGCGGTCGTTTCAAAGGTGTACCCGATGCGCAGCCACACCGTCTCGGCGGAGGGTGGCGCCGCGGCCGTGATCAAATCCGACGACGATCTCGATGCTCATGCCTACGACACGATCAGCGGTGCCGACTGGCTGTGTGATCAGGACGCGGTCGAGGCCTTCGTCGAGGAAGCGCCGCACGAGATGCTCCGCCTCGAGCATTGGGGTTGTCCGTGGAGCCGCACACCCGACGGTCATGTCGGCGTGCGCGCGTTTGGCGGCATGAAGATCAAGCGCACGTGGTTCGCGGCGGACAAAACGGGGTTTCACCTCCTCCACACGCTCTTTCAGACCTCGCTGAAGTACGACCAGATCGTACGGTACGATGAATGGTTCGTCACGCGTTTGCTGGTGGACGGTGGCCGCTGCCAGGGCGTCGTTGCGCTCGAGATCGCGACGGGAGAGGTGCACGCCCTCCTCGCCAAAGCAGTGGTGCTGGCCACCGGTGGTGGCGGGCGCGTCTTTCCCTTCACTACGAACGCCAGCATCAAGACGGGTGACGGGATGGGTCTGGCATATCGTGTCGACGTTCCGCTCAAAGACATGGAGTTCGTGCAGTATCATCCCACCGGGCTCCCATTTACCGGCATTCTGATCACCGAGGCTGCCCGTGCCGAGGGTGGCTGGCTGTTGAACAAGGACGGATACCGATATCTGCAGGACTACGATCTCGGGAAGCCGGAACCCGAACCGGTCCTGCGCTCGATGGAACTGGGTCCACGGGATCGGCTCTCGCAGGCGTTCGTGAAGGAAGTGGAGAAGGGGCAGACGATCGAAACACCGCACGGGCACGTCGTGCATTTGGACATTCGCCACCTCGGTGCGAGAGTGATCGACACGAAGCTCCCCTTCGTGCGTGAGTTGTGCCGCAAGTACGAGCATCTCGATCCGTTGACCGAGCTCATCCCGGTCCGCCCGGTCGTCCATTACATGATGGGCGGTGTCGACACCGACACGCTTGGCGCGACGACGCTTCCCGGCCTCTACGCCGCAGGCGAGACCGCCTGTGTGAGCATCAACGGTGCAAACCGGCTGGGCTCCAACTCACTGACCGAGCTTCTCGTCTTTGGTGCGCGCGCGGGGAAGGCTGCAGCAGCCTACGCTGCCAGTGTCAGATCGTCGACTCCCGCGGCGCGAACGTTGGCTTTCGATGAGGAACGGCGACTCCGGGGCATGCTGGGCCGCCGCGGTGGCGAGCGTCTCTCGGCGCTGCGGACGGAGATGCAACGCGCGATGGAGGCGGGTGTGGGGATCTATCGCGATGCTGGCGGCCTCGAGTCAGCGGCCGCATCGATCCGCGATCTCCAAGACCGCGCCCGCCGCGCCTCGCTGGACGACCAGAGTCTCACGTTCAATACCGAGATCGTTGCGCTCCTCGAGCTCGACAACCTGCTCGACGTGGCGGAGACGATCATCTACTCGGCCCTCGCACGCCGGGAATCCCGCGGCGCACACCAGCGCACCGACCATCCCGGCCGCGACGACGAGCACTTTCTCGCCCATTCGCTTGCCTACCGCGCGCCCGATGGCCCACCGCGCGTGCAACTTCGACCGGTGACCATCACTCGCTGGCCGCCGGGCGAGCGCGTGTACGGGAGGTGACCGTGCCCGAGGCCGTCGCCATTGATATCCGGCGCTACCGACCCGAGGAAGAGGCCGAGCCTCACTGGCAACGGTACGACGTTCCGTTCCGGCGCGAGTGGATGGTGCTCGATGCGTTGAACTACATCAAAGACGAGGTTGACGGCACGCTGGCATATCGCTGGTCGTGCCGGATGGGCGTGTGTGGGAGTTGCGGCATGATGGTGAACGGCCAGCCTACGCTCACCTGCGCGACCTACTTGGAAAGCTTGCTACCGGGTCCCATCCGCGTCGAGCCACTTCGCGGGCTCCCCGTCATTCGCGACCTCGTCGGTGAGCTCTCGGACTTCCTTGCGAAGCTCAAACGCGTGAAGCCGTGGATCGAACGGGAAGAGGAGCGCCCGACGGCCGCGGGTGAGTACCTCCAAACACCCGCAGAGGTCGCGGCGTACAAACAGTACGCCATGTGTATCAACTGTCTCCTGTGCTACGCGGCGTGCCCGATCTACGAGCTCGAGCCGGAATTTCTTGGGCCGGCGGCTATCGCCCTCGCGCAACGCTACAACCTGGACTCGCGCGACGAGGGTCACGAGGAGCGAATGGACGTGCTTTCCACGCACGACGGAATCTGGGCGTGCACCTTCGTCGGGGAGTGCTCCACGGTGTGCCCCAAGAACGTCGACCCGGCCGGCGCGATCCAGCGATACAAGCTCGAGGCAGCATTGGACTGGGCGAAGTCCGTCGTGCTTCCATGGGGGCGCCAGTGAACCCGGCGTATCGGCGCTACCATCCCAAGTGGCACCGAGACCGGATGCCGATCTTTTGGTGGCTCCGGCAACTCTCGTACGCCCGGTTCATTGCACGCGAGCTCACGAGTGTGGTCGTCGCATACGCTGCCGTCCTCCTCCTCGTCGAGCTCCGCGCGATCAGCCTCGGGCCCGAGGCGTTCGACCGGTTCACGGCCTGGCTCCGATCTCCGATTCCCACCGTGCTCCACGTGTTCGCCTTGGCGGCCCTCATCTGGCACGCGCTGACCTGGCTCCACCTCGCACCGCGTGCGTTGGTCGTGCGGCTCGGCGGCCGGCGCCTCCCCGATGCGGCGGTACTCCTCGGACACTACGCCGCCTGGATTGCGGCCTCGGCACTGCTCCTGTGGGCGGTTCTCAGCGCATGAAGCCACATCGCTCGCGCGAGCCGGGCCTCTGGCTCCTCTTTAGCGCCGGTGGGACTCTCACCGCGCTCTTGCTCCCAATGCTCGTCTTCGTCTTGTGGGTCGCACCGTCGCTCGGCTGGATGGAGCCGCTGACACACGCCGCCGTTGCACCGCTCGCCCGGCACGTCCTCGTGAGACTCCTGCTGTTCGTCCTGGTCACACTCTCGCTGTATCATTGGGCCCACCGTTTTCGATACACGCTGTATGACGGGCTCCAGCTCTATCACCTGAACCGACTCATTGCCGTGCTCACATACGGAACGGCGACGGCGCTCACCGCGGTTGGCGCCTTCATCGTGTGGGGGTAGGCGATCCAGCGCGACGCGCTCGCGTCGCGAGGGATTCATCGAGCCGGACGGAGGACTTGGCCATGTTCACGCTCAAGCGGCTCTCGAGAGACGGCATCGACGCGGCGTTGAAGAAAGCTCAGCATTACCGCCTCCTCAACGAGCCTTGGCAGGCCGAGAGCATCTGCCGCGACGTGCTGGAGGTCGATCCCAGAAACCGCGAGGCGCTGGTCACCTCGATTCTCTCCCTCACCGATCGGTTCGCCACCGAGGCGAGCGGTGCGGTCGCGGCGGCGCGCAAGCTCCTGCCGCAACTCGAGAGCGAATACGACCGGTACTATTACGAGGGGATCATCCTCGAGCGGCGCGGCAACAGTTTGCTCTCGCGCGGAGCCCCCGGCAGCGGGCCCGCCGTCTACGACTGGCTCCATCAGGCGATGGAGCGTTACGAGCTTGCCGAACGGATCCGGCCACCCGGCAACGACGACGCCCTCCTCCGGTGGAACGCCTGCGCGCGCCTGATCATGAAGCATCCCCACGTGCGGCCAGTGACGGAGCAGGCGACCGAAACGATGCTCGAGTAACGTGAGCCATGCGCCTGGGAAGGCCGGGTCGAGATCGTCGATGGCGCACATGCTCGAGCGCCGCGCCCGCGAGGTGAGCCTTCGGGGCCTGGCCCGCCGCCTGGCAGCGCGTGACATTTCCGCGACCGAGCTGCTCGAGGCGACGCTCGCCGACATTCACACACGCGACCCCTTGTTCGGCGCGTTTCTCACCGTCTTCGATCATTCCCTAGACTCGGCGCGCGCCCGCGAGCGTAAAGGGTTCCCCGGGCCGCTGCACGGCATTCCGATCTCCCTGAAAGACATCGTGCTCACCAAGGACGGCCCGACCACCGCTGGCTCACGAACCTTCGGCCGCGGGATCGAGACGCCGACCGACGCTCCCGTAGTCCGGCGGCTGCGTCGGGCCGGTGCGATCATTGTGGGCAAGACCAACCTGCATGAGATCGCCATGGGCGTGACGACGGTCAACGAGCACTTTGGCCCGGCGCGCAACCCGTGGGACCGCGAGCGCATCGCCGGCGGGTCGAGCGGCGGATCGGCGGTCGCAGTCGCGATGGGCATGGGCTTTGGCTCGGTGGGGACCGACACGCGCGGATCGATTCGGATCCCCGCCGCATGCTGCGGCATCACGGGACTCAAACCGACGCGCGGACTCGTCCCAACGGAGGGCGTGGTCCCACTCAGCTGGGCCCTCGACCACGTCGGACCCATGACGCGCTCCGTCGAAGATGCCGCGCTCATGCTCGGTGTGATGGCCGGCCGGAAGGCGCTGCTCCGAAAGCTTCTCGCGGCAGTTGACGACGCACCACCGCGCTACACGGTTGGGATCTGCGACTACTACTTCCGTGACGTCGATCCGGAGATCGAGCGGTCCGTGCGAGCGGCAGTTGCCGTCCTCGAGGCGTCGGGGTTTCGGGTGCGCCCGGTAGCGATTCCACGGCTTGAAGGGGCTCATAAGGCCTCGACCGTGATCACCCTGGCCGAGGCCCTCACGTTTCACGACGAACGGCTTCGCTCGGATCCGGCCGGGTTCGGGCCCCTCATCCGCGACCGGCTCCAACCGGGCTACGCGCTCACGGCGGTCGATCTCGTGCGCGCGGAGCGCACGCGCCTCGAGGCGGTAAGCGCAATGACGCGCGCCTTTCGTGAGGTGGATTGCCTCGCCGCACCGACCATCCCCGCCTTTCCACATCGGATCGGCGAGCAGTCGGTGACCATCGGCGGCAAGGAAGCGGGTACGGTCGAGAGCTTCACGCGCCTGAACTCACCACAGAACATGGCTGGCGTGCCCGCGCTCGCATTGCCGTGCGGCTTCTCGTCACGCGGGCTTCCCATCGGGCTGCAGCTCATCGCTGGCGCGGGGCGGGACGATGTGGTATTGGCCGTTGGCGCGGCCTATCAACGCGAGACCGACTGGCACCTCCGCCAGCCCGACTAGGCAGTCATCTGGTCCGGCCTTGCTGCTCCAGTCCGATCGAGTCGGCGGGAGATCCGGTGACTCCACCCGTGCCGTCCTCGGCGGCAAGCCCGTCCACTTCGGTCGCGAGCTCCTCGACATCGGCGAAGAAGGCGTCAGGTGTGGTAACTCGAAGCCAACTCCGGCCGAACGTCTTGATGTCGCCTTCGAACCTCGCGGCGCGTCCGCTGTCGCTGTCAAAGCTCAACACTGCGAGTCCGACGAGCGCTGCGATCGAGATGGCGAGGCCGAATCCGATCGCGAGACGCCTCGTTCGGGACAGCGAGGTCGATAGGGCGAGACTCCCCGCGATGAGGCCGCCGAAGACGATCAGTCCCACGCCGCCTTCGACACCCGCCGCCGTGCTGCCATCTGGAGCGAGGAACTCGGCGTACCCCGCGAGGGTGGCCATCAGGGCGGTGACGACCACCGCAAACCCTGCGAGCCCCACGTGAAGCGCGAAGCGCGGGCGGTGGACGAGCAGGCGTCCCAAGAGTGCCCACACGCCCGCCCAAATCGCGATCACGACACCGGTGCCGACAAAGGCCGCGAGCCCCGTGGCGGCGCGTTCGGCGTCGAAGCTGGCGAGGAAGGTATCCAGACCAATCCACGCGGCCGCGGCGACGCCGACGGCTAGGCCGCGTGCAGGCGTCAGCGTCAGCGGACCAACGGCAAACGCCCCCGCGCGCTCGCGCACCGCCGGCGGAACCGGCTGGTCGGGGAAACAGAATCGCAACACCGTTTGCCCCACCAGAATGCGAGTGCCCGGCTGGATGGGGACCGTCTGGACGCGCCGACGACTCACTACCTCTCGCAGTCCGTTCAGGCTGTCGAGATCCGTGGCCACGAGCACGCCATCTGGGTCCACGTCGAGCTGCACGTGCTCCGGGGACACATAGCGGTCGTCGAGGATCACGGCGCAGCGGTAGCCCCGACCGAGCGTCGCCGGCAGGGTCGTGAGGCGGTGGCGGCTCGCGACCTGTCCGCGGCGATCGAGCACTTCGACGATCAGTTGCCGGTCCACGTGATCCTCTCCAAGTACCGCTGGGCCACGCGCGCGGCGTTCTGCCGGCTCACCCCCGACAGGGTCAGTGTCGTGACGAGGCCGTGGGAGCTTCCCCCGATCGTTGCGGCTCGGAGAACTGCGTCGTAGAGCCCATCGAGCTTGCGGTACCTGCGCAGGCAGAAGGCGGTGCGGAGGCGCAGGCCTTCGTGTTCCACGTTGCGGGTGCGACACCGAAACGGCGTGACGTCCTCGACGCCGGCCATGGAGACCCACTCGGCGCCCTGGAACTCGGCGGAGGCAAGGGCGGCGAATTGGAACCGGTTTAGCTGTTCGCTCTCGAAAACGCGATGCCGGAACTCGACGATTCCCGAGGCGTGATCGCGCGAGACGAAGACATAGTCGTCGGTCGAGCAGGCATGAGTCACGATCTCGAACGGCGCGTCATCGGAGCGTTCGGCGTCGGCCCAACAGTTGAAGAACTCGGCAGGTTGTGTGGGGAGGTGGTACGGCCCCAGGACGACGCTGTCTCCGCCTTCTCCAAAGAGGGCTCCGACGTACTCCTCTTGATAGGCGAGGAGCTGTTCGGCCACGAGCGGCAGAAAATCGGAGGGCGGACGATAGCCCGGCGTGAGGACCCGATCGAGGAGTGCCGATGCCCGTTCGCGAGGGACGAGAAAGCTCACCTCGTTCCCAGCGGTCGAGACGTTGACCCCGACGACGGCGCCAGCGGGCGTGATCGTCGGGCCGCCGCTCATCCCTGGGTTGAGCGCACCACTGAAGTGAATACGGGGATAGAGCGTATGCTGCAGTAGCCCGTTGTAGGTGCCTTCTACGATTGCGATGCCGAGGTCGAAGGGATTGCCGAGCGAGTAGAGCCGCGCGCCATGGGCCGTTGGCGCTCCCTCGAGGCCGAAGTGCCCTGGCGGTGTTCCTTCGACCCGCACCACCGCGAGATCGTCCACCACGTTGAGCGCCCCGATCTCGACCGGCCGTACGGCACCATCTCGGTCAACGAGCTCGGCACGATAGCGCTCGGCGTCGTGCACCACCTTGGCCACGACGTGGTAATTCGTGATGAGATGGCCCTGAAGCGAGACATAGAACGCGGAGCCCACCTCCGCCTTCGCTCCCGATGCGACTTCGACGACCTGGAGCTCGAGCACGCGATCGGCAAACTCGCGGAAGACATCAGCCGCGCCCGCGTTGACCTGGGCCTGGGCTCCCTGGGCGGCGGCGATCGCGAAGAGCGCCGAGCATGGCAGGGTTGCTCGACGGCGTCGCACCGGCGGACATAGCTTGCGCGAGTCGTTGGGTTCGAGCATGGACGATGCCAATGGTATCCGACCAATGCAACGAGAGGCAACCCAGCGCGCGCTAGTGGTGCCGACGGTGAGGCCGAAGGTGGCGGACCAATGGAAGCCACTCGCCCCTCGCCCGCGGCGGTTCCGTGGACCATCTTTGCGACCCCCGAAAGACAGCGAGGGATCATGAACGACCAGGTGTCCGCGCCGGTCGCGTGGTGGGCCGACGGGCTCCTCTTCGAGAACTGCAACTGCCAGACGGTCTGTCCCGGGCACGTGCACTTCGACCAGCTCTGCACGCACGAGCGCTGCGTCGGGTGGTGGGCGATCCGGTTCGATCACGGCGAGTTCGACGGCGTCCCGCTCGGCGGCACCGTAGCCGTCGTCGCGTACGATAGCCCGCAGCACATGATCGACGGTGGGTGGACCGAGGTCATCATTGTTGGGGACACGGCGACGGAGCCGCAGCGCCGCGCGATCGAAGCGATCCTGACCGGTCGGTCGGGCGGGCCGTGGTCCGTGCTCGCACGGTTCGTTGGCACCTGGCTTCCGACGCGCTATTTGCCGGTGCGCGTTGAAGATGCGGGGCGATCGCTCCGCATCGAGGTCGATGGGGTGCTCGATGGGCAGGTGACCTGGCTTCGTGGGCGCGATCGGGAAGCTCCAGTCACCTTCGAGAACATGTTCAATCAACTTCATGCGCAGACGATGGTGGTCGCCCAGGGCACGTCGCACTATGACGACGGCCAGATCGTGGTTGCCACCGAACGCACCCACGGCCTCTGGTCTCACTTCCGGTGGGCGGTCGCCGACTCATGACGTCCGCCGCTCGATCGACCCCGGCAATCCAGCAAGCGATCGTCCTCGGCTCGCTTGGCAGTGTCACGCTCGTGGCGTGGATGCTGCTGGCGTTCGCCCCGACGGGGTCTGTCGCACACAGCGTTCTCACGCCCCACCAGGGCTCGTTTGGACTCGCCAGCTACTCGGCCGCTCTCGTCATGTGGCTCGCCATGGCCGTGGCGATGATGCTCCCACCGCTCGTGCCATGGATTCTGGGGTTCGCAGCGCTCAGCCGGCGACGGGATGAACCGCCGGTACTGCACACCCATCTCTTCGTGGTGGGGTACCTCGCGGTGTGGGGCGCGTGCTCGCTCGTCGCTGCCTGGGTGCAAGTGGGGATGCAGCAGAGCATCCCCATCGCGCAATCGGCGACGTGGTTAGCCGGAGCATCGCTCGCCGTGGCCGGCGCGTTTCAGTTCACGCGGTTCAAGTGTGCGACGCTCAGCCATTGTCGAAACCCGCTGCGCGTTCTGCTTCACCGGTGGGAGAACGGGCCCGTTGGCGCCCTCCGGCTCGGGTGGCTTCACGGTCTGTATTGCCTTGGCTGTTGCTGGGCGCTGATGACACTGGCGCTCGCCCTGGGCGCGATGAATCTCGTATGGATGGCGGTACTGACGGTGGTGATCGGGGTGGAAAAGCTCACCCGCCACGGCATGCGATGGAGCCGGGTAGTTGGTGCGGTAATGATCGTTTGGGGAGCGTCGCTCGTTGCGGCGGGGATGGGCGGTTAGTACTTCGACTGCATATAGGCAACACCTGCGGCGACGGTCGCTCGCCACGCCTCTTCGACGGCGGGGGTGAACTCCGGGTCACGCTCCTGCACCGTCGCAACCAGCGCATCTACCCAGACCGAGTAGTACGATGGATCGACATCCAGCTCCTGGCGGCTGTGTCGCTCTGCCACGCGGGTCAGGAGGTTCGGTTCCTGATCACGGTACTTCGGGAAGATGAGCAGCGAGCCGAGCGCGTGCCGCAGCAGTTTCACTTGCTTGTCGAAATCCGTTTGCGCGAACAGCGGCTCTGCCTGCGGGCTCAATCGGAAGAAGTGCTCGTAAAACCCCTCCGGGAACCCTGCCTGCTTGCAGCACCGATCGTAGCTCGCCCGCGCCGCATCCATCTGTCCGTCGGTCACGTCACTCACTCGGATTCCCCTCTGGCGACCGCACCGTTGTCAGCTAACCTCACAAGCTATATAGAGCCGGCCTGCTGCCGCTGCAATCGTCCGAAGATGGACTGAGGATGGCGGAGCACGGGCAGAGACGGTGGTGCCACTCCGGTTGCTGCGTTCGAGCGGTCCGGTCGCCGCCCACGGGCTCGCCCCGGCGCCTCCCGTTGCGCAGAGGGCCCGAAATTTGCCACTAGCGGGTAGGACTCGGGGGACGTTAACCTTTGCTGTCTCCCGGCTGTCGCTTCACGACTGACTCATGAAAGACGCGCCCGCCTGCCCGAAATGCGGTGCGCCGGTCAATCCCGGCGCCAATTTCTGTATGCGCTGTGGTACCGATACCTCGGGTGAGCAGGACAACGTCCGCACGGAGCGCATTTCAGCCGCCAAGACGCTCCGGGCGACCCTGAGCCACAAGCAGCTCCTCACTTCCGTTCGCGACGCCACCCTCGGGGAGTACGAGATCCTGGGCGAGCTCGGCCGCGGGGGCATGGCCACCGTCTACCTGGGCCACGACATCGCGCTGGACCGGAAAGTGGCCATCAAGGTGATGTCGCCGACGCTGCTGAGCGGCGAAGGGATGCTGGAGCGCTTCAAGCGCGAGGCCAGGACGGCAGCATCGCTCTCCCATCCGCACATCATCCCGATCTACGCCGTCCGCGAGGCCAATCAGCTCTTCTTCTTCATCATGAAGTTCGTGAAGGGGCGCCCGCTCGACTCGATCATTCGCGAGCTCGGCCCGATGCCGATCCCGATGGTGCAGACGATTCTGCACCAAGTCGGTGGCGCGCTCGGGCACGCGCATCGCAACGGCATCGTGCACCGCGACGTCAAGCCCGGGAACATCATGATCGACGAAGACGGCTGGGCCGTGGTCACCGATTTCGGCATCGCGAAGGTCAACGAGGCGCAGGGGCTCACCATCACGGGTGCGACCGTCGGGACCCCAACCTACATGAGCCCGGAGCAATGTGCCGCGAAAGAGATCACCGGTGCGTCGGACCAGTACTCGCTGGGTGTAGTCGCGTACGAGATGCTCGCGGGGAAGGTCCCCTTCACCGCCGAGTCGATCATGGCGGTCATGTATGCGCATTTCAACGAGTCGCCCCCGTCCATCACCGAGCGCCGGGCGGACTGTCCGCCGGAGATTGCTGCGGCGATCATGCAGATGCTCGAGAAGGAGCCGGGCGACCGCTGGCCGTCGGTAGACGAGGCTGCCAAAGCGATCGGCGGCGCGTCGCTCGCGCACGACCACCCGATCCGTACGCGCATGATTGGACTGGCCCGCGACAGCAGCGGCCGGCGCCTGCTTGCCGACTACATGACACCGATCTCGCCGGTGCCCGTTCGGCCGGCCCCGGACCAAAGCCCTCGGACGGCGTCGCTCACCATCGAGCCCCCGCCCGGTCCGATCGCGGTCGGTCGAAGCGTGCGCCTCGGTCTGACCGGCCCTGATGGGGAGGGGAGCCAGGTCCAGGAGGGGCGCGCGACCTGGGTCTCGAGCAACCCGAGCATCGCGGCCGTCTCGGGCGACGGGACCGTCCGGGGGGTCGGAAGCGGCGCGACGATGGTCACAGCACAGGTCGGGGCCTTGACCGCGAGCGTCCGAGTGCGGGTGCGCGGCGCCCGCGCGGTGTGGTCCTGGCTCCTCGGCGGTCTCGGGGTCGTCGGCGTCGCGGCGGCTGCGTTCTGGCTCGGGCCCTGGCGCGCTTCGGGTGCGCCGACCGCTGCCCCGGCCGGGGCCGATCCGGTCGTCCCTGCCGAAGAGGCGGCGCCGCCAGACCTGCTTCCCGTGGCGGCGGTCGTCGACTCGGCGGACACGGTTGAAACCACCGTGCCGCCTCCGGAGGAGCCGTCTGAACCGGAGGTTCAGCCGGCGAGGCCGACCCCACGCCCTTCGACGCCAAGGCGCCAGCCCGCCCGGCAACCGGTTCAAACACCGCGTCCCGATCCGGTCCTCCAGACGGCTCAGCGTGAGGCAGAGCGAGCCCGAGAGCTCGCCGTTGCCGCAGGCGCCACCGCGGCAGACCTCGCTGCTGGTGATCGGGAGCTGAGAGTGGCTGGGGCGTTCGTCGAGGAAGGACGACGAGCCGAGGCGCTCGAGCGATTCAGCGGTGCGGCGACGTTGTTCGGCACCGCCGCCGAGTCGGCGCGGGTTCGAGCGGCCGATACGGTCGTCACTCCCCCGGTCCAACCTCCCGCTGTCGAGCCTGAGCCCGCCCCGGATCCTGCCCGCGATCGCATAGAGATTGTACAAACGCTCGAGGCCTACGCCAGGGCGCTCGAGACGATGAATCTCGCTGAAGTGCGTCGCGCGAATCCTGGTCTCACCGCGCAGCAAGCGGCCAACTTGGAGCGCTCGTTCGAGTTCATGAGCAATCTGCAGGTGACCGTGACGCCGGGTCCGATCGAGTTGACGGGCGACCGGGGTGAGGCTCGAGCCACGTTGCTGTACGAGTTCGTGAACGCCCGCTCCCGTGAACGGCAACAGAACGAAGTGCCGATCATTGCGAGACTGGTCCGGGAGACAACAGGGTGGACCATCACCGGCATCCGATGAACGAGGTGAGCATGCGGCGTTGGACGGGGTGGTTCGTGGCGGCCGGCGCGGTCGCCCTCGGCATGGCGTGCGAGAAGGAGCTCCTGTTCGGCCCGCGCGCCGCGGCCGGGATTCGCCTGGCCCCCGATACCGTCGTGCTGCAGGTCGGCGACACCGCGACCGTGAGTGGTGTCGTCGTGGACACAGCGGGGAGCGCGCTCCTCGACCTCCCCGTCGCGTGGGCGAGCAGCTCACCTGAGATCGCCACCGTCG
>JBDHCY010000045.1:0-22649 GCA_039591795.1 Gemmatimonadota bacterium
CTACAGGAGTCACCATGGCCATGACAGGGCGCCGAGTCCTCTTTCTCGCTTTCGTTGCCGCCGTCGGCTTCGCGGCCCTGCCAGCGACTTCGCCGGCACAGACCGTCGTCAAGCTCGCGACGCTTGCACCCGACGGCTCCGTCTGGCACCGAATCCTCGAGGACCAAGCCGTCGACTGGCGGCGGGTGTCGAGCGGCCGGGTCGAACTGCGACTGTATCCCGGCGGCGTTGCCGGCGACGACCCGGACATGGTCCGGAAGATGCGGCTCGGACAGTTCCAGGCCGCCGCGCTGAGCGTCGAGGGTCTGTCCGACATCGACGAGGCATTCAATGTCTTTCAGATCCCGCTCTTCTTCCAATCGATCGACGAGCTGTTCTATGTGATCGAGCAACTCGAGCCGATGCTGCGCGCGCGCCTGGAGGAGAAGGGCTTCGTGCTGCTCAACTGGGGATACGGCGGCTGGGTCCACCTGTACAGCAAGCAGCCGATCACCGAGTTGTCGGACCTTCGCGGCCAGAAACTCTTCATGTGGGGCGCCGACGACCGCCAGCTGCGTCTTTGGCGTGCACATGGGTTGCAGCCCGTGGCGTTGGCGGCGACCGACATCATGATGGCGCTGCAGACGGGGATGATCGAGGCTCTGGCCACGACGCCCCTCGCCGCGCTCTCCCTCCAGTGGTACCGGCTGGTGCCGCACCATCTCGACGGCGGGCTGGCGCCGCTCATGGGCGCCACGGTCATGACGCGGCGCGGCTTCGACCGGCTGCCGGATCAAGATCGTGAGGCGTTGCTCGCCTCGGCCACCGAGGCCGGCGAACGCTTCCGCACGGAGGTCCCGGAGGCCGAGGATCGCGCGCTCGATGCGATGCGCGGGCGTGGCCTCACGGTGACGAGCATCGCGCAAAGCGCGGAAGCCGAGTGGCGCACCAACGCGGCGGCGCTGGCGAGCGAGTATGGCGAGGCCCTGGTTCCCACCGAGGTATTCGCCGCGGCGCGCCGCGCGCTCGAAGAGTTCCGCCGCTGATCGTCGGCCCCGCGCCGTGACCCAACCCGACACCGAGGCTCGACCCGCGGTGAGGCGCCCGTCGCGCGCCGCGGCAGTACTCGGCTTCCTGCACCGGGGCGAAGACTCGCTGGCCGGCGTCGTGCTCGTGGCCATGGTGGCGCTGCCACTCGCCGAGATGGTGACGCGCCGAGCCTTTGGCGTCGGGGTGCCGGGATCGGGGCCGGTGGTCCAGCATCTGACGCTGTGGATCGCCTTCCTGGGTGCCGCGCTCGCGGCGCGCGAGCGGCGCCTGCTCGCCGTCGCGACCGCTGAGCTCCTGCCGAGCGGGTGGCGTCGCGGTGCCCGCATCGCCGCCGGCGCGTGTGCGGCGGCCGTATCGATCCTCCTGGGCCGCGCTGCGCTCGACCTGGTCCTGATCGAGCGCGACGCCGGCGGCACCTTCGCGCTCGGGATCGCCACCTGGATCGCCCAGGCGGTGATCCCGGTGACGTTCGCCGCGATCGCCGTCCGCGTGGCGTGGCGCGCGGACGATGCGTGGCCGGGCCGCGCGATCGCCGGGCTCGGGATCGTCTTTGGGCTCGTGCTGGGGCAGTTCCCGGGCCTCCTCGAGACGCGGTCCGCCTGGCCCTGGCTCGTGCTCGTGATCGCCGCAACGGCCCTCGGCATGCCGCTGTTCGCTGCCATCGGTGGGGCGGCGGCGCTGTTGTTCCTGATCGACGGCGTGCCGCTCGCCGCAATCCCGCTCTTCACGCTCGCGGGGTTTCTCCTGGCCGAAGGGCAAGCATCTCAGCGGCTGCTCCGTGTCTTCCGCGCGTTCTTCGGCTCGTTGCCGGGCGGAACGGCTGTGGTGGTCGCGCTGATCTTCGCGTTCTTCACGGTGTTCACCGGTGGCTCCGGCGTCACGATCTTGGCGCTGGGCGCCCTTGCCTACCAAGCATTGGAGGCGGACGGCTACCGCTCCCGCTTCAGCGTGGGCTTGCTCACCGGTTCGGCGTCGCTCGGTCTGCTCCTGCCGCCTGCGCTGCCGCTGATCCTCTACGGCATCGTCGCGGGCGTCTCGATCGAGGATCTCTTCATCGGCGGATTCCTGCCCGGGCTTCTTCTCATCGGGCTCGTCGCCGGGTGGGGGATGCGCGAGGGTCGGCGGGCCGGCATTCCCCGCCAGGCGTTCGAGCCGCGCGAAGCGGGGAAGGCGCTCTGGTCCGCGAAGTGGGAATTGCTCCTCCCCTTGGTCGTGTTGGTGGCCATCTTCGGCGGCTTCGCGACGCTCGTCGAGGCGTCCGCGATTACCGCGGGCTACGCGTTCCTCATGCAGGTGTTCGTCCACCGCGACGTCTCCGTGCGCCGTGATCTTCCACGGGTGCTCACCCATGCGGCCGTGTTGCTTGGCGGCGTGCTGATCATCCTTGCCGTCGCGATGGGATTGACGAGCTATCTGGTCGATGCGCGTGTGCCCACCCTCGCGCTCGAGTGGGTCCAGACCCGGGTGGACTCGAAGCTCGCCTTTCTGCTCTTGCTCAACGTCTTTTTGCTAATCGTGGGCTGTTTGATGGACATCTTCTCGGCGACCGTCGTCGTGGCGCCGCTGCTCGTTCCGCTCGGCCTCGCGTTCGACATCCACCCGATCCACCTGGGGATCATCTTCATCGCCAACCTGGAATTGGGCTACATGACGCCGCCGGTCGGATTGAACCTCTTCCTCGCGGCGTACCGATTCGACCGGACGCTGGGCGAGGTCGCGCGATCGGTGTTGCCGATTCTTCTGATCATGGCAATCGGGGTCGCCCTGATCACGTACGTTCCGGCGATGACGCTCGGCTTGCTGAGTTTGCTGGGGCGGTAAGGCCCAAGGTCGGGTCGTTGCCCGCCCGTTGGTGCACCACCCCAACTCCGCGGCTGTCATGTCCCTTAGCCGCGCGTACGATCGGCGATGTCGCCGCCCACTCTTGCCAGGGAGAGCCAATGGAAGCCTTTGGCATCATCGGCATGACGTTCGGCATGACGGGCTTCGTCTTTGCCCTCAGCGCGATGGCCAAGATCACCAAGTTGGAGAAACAGCTGAAGGAAACCGGCGTGCTGGACAACGCGTACCGAGTCGAGACGGCGTTCACAGTAGACGACGACGGTCGGTTACACCGCGTCAATGAGCCCAGAGGAGGCGCCGCGCCGCGATTCTTCATCGGCCAGACGCCCGAGGGGAACCGATGGTGGTTCCGCCACGACCTCGACGTCGATCTCGTTCGGGTCTTGGAGGCCCGATGTCAGGAGGAGCCCGTCGTCCGCGACGTCTCAGGGCCGTCGCTTCGGCCGGACCCCTACGCAGACCTATTGGCCAAGCACGCCCCGGTCGCGAAAGTATGGACTGGCCCGACGTACTGGGTTCAAGCCGACGTCGGCCCGCCTGCGGACGCGGTGCTGATCAAAGAGGACGAGCGGGCTCTCCTCGAGCCGTACTGCGCGGAGTGGCTGGACGACGTGGGAGAGTGCCAGCCGTTCGCCACACTCCTGCGTGACGGACACGCCGTGTCGCTCTGCGCCACGGTGCGCACTGGCCTGACCGCACACGAAGCAGGAGTGGAAACACACCCCACTTTTCGCGGACGAGGCTACGCTGCGCAGGTCGTGGCCGCCTGGGCCCGAGCAGTGCGCGACCTGGGCCGAATGCCCCTCTACAGCACATCGTGGGAGAACACCGCTTCGCTGGCAGTGGCGCGGACGCTCGGACTGATCCAGTACGGAGCGACCCTCCACATCACGTAGCTACCGGCGCCCGATCCGTTCTCCGCTTCGCCAGCGCGCCATCGATACTGAACTGCCCACCGCCGTAGGCGGCCAAGAGCAGAAAGATGAATGCGAATACGGCCGGGAGTTCACCGCGATTGGCCCAGTGCCACAACTCCCCGTTCCTGGCCACGTGCATCCACCAATACGTCACGGCCATCTCACCCGAGATGATGAATGCAACGGGCCTCGTGAACAGGCCGAGCATGATCAAGAGACCGCCGAAGAACTCGATGATGAGTTTCTGGCCGCCGTGCGTCCAGAACATAAATCCCACGGCAATCCGTGTGGCGTTGAGCGCCAGCGGCTGCAGCTTGGTGAGAAAGGCATGAAACCGCTCCATGTCGGTGCTCCTAGGGCATGGGTGTCGGTGAACCGGCGTCGGAAGCGGAGGTTCCCGAGTCCGATGACCGTTCTAACGGTGGCTATGCGAATGCGCCTCGTAATGCTGCCGCAGCAGATCCTTTCCATAGTCGTTTCCGTTCGGCGTGCGGACGACTGCGTGGATGTGCTGGCGGTTCGCCCCGGGGGGGAAGAGGTGACGCAGGCCGATAGGCCCCTGGTGATCGAACTCGATTAGCACCACAGGACTGTGGATACGGTAGTAGAACACGCTACTGTCCCCATACTCGCCGATCCATGCGAAGTGTGTGCGATCCAGATGTGCGCGAACCTCGTCCATGCGCACCTCCGCGTGTCCTTCGCGCAGGTTACTGACGAACAACTCGACGAGATCGAGTAGTCGCTCCCGCTGAGAGCCCGTCAAGGCCGACGCCGGAATCCCGGCGTAGTCGAGGATCACGTTGTCTTTGAAGGCCTCGGTGAGGTTGTTGCCACGGGCCTTCTCCAACTGCAAGATCGCGTGCTCGCGCTGTCGGTCGTCCAGGGAACGGAGCATGGCGAGACCAGCGGCCTGTTCAGCTTGCAGGACTGCCGTCCCCGCATATTTTCCGCTCTCGGCCACGACCGGCTCGGAGCCGACGAACATCGGTGTCATGACGACCTGATCGCCCAACACGAAGTAGTTGATGATCAGATGATGGCCGTCGATCTGCCATCCCCACGGTTCGGTTGCGGACGGTTCGCCCATCACCGTGATCCAGTACAACCACTCACCGTATTCCTCGAAGTCGTCTTTGAGCTCACCGAGTGTGTGGTTGAGGCGCATGATGTCGCGCGACAGTCTCAGCCCCTTGGCACTCAACGACTCACCGAGCAGACGAAACGCGGCCTCCCGCTGCACGGTGCTCATTTCATCGAAACCGACGCCGTTCCGCACGTAGAAATGCTGATTCATCCACTTGCGCCATTCGGGGTCGTCCACCGGATGCATCGTGCGCCCACGCTGCTCATCGGACAATGCGGCCAGAAACGCCCGCGCGGCCTCGACGACCGGGGCGGTCGTCACACCGGTCGAGCGAATGCCGAAGAGGCCGGACTCGGGGGTCCCATCCGTCGTAATGCCGACGAACGCCTCCGCGAGGCCCTGCGCTTCGGCGCGTGCCGATCGGGCAGCGGCACCCGAGGCGC
Source organism: Gemmatimonadota bacterium (assembly GCA_039591795.1). Classification (GTDB taxonomy): domain Bacteria; phylum Gemmatimonadota; class Gemmatimonadetes; order Gemmatimonadales; family GWC2-71-9; genus JBDHCY01. Next base: position 5,319 of record JBDHCY010000045.1, read on the forward strand.
CCGCTTGTTGCCCCGCCGCTGGGAGCGCTTGGACGGGGACTGCGATCGCACAGGCGAGCGCGAAGCGTGTGAACGAAGACACGTGGGACCTCCGATGCGTGGGTTCAGGCGCGCTGGATGTCGTGATCCGTCAATGCCAAGCGACTGTGTATCTCATCGGACCATTCTACCTCGGTGTCGCCAAAAGTCACGCCTTCGACGTGAGGCGCACGCAGCGAGTATGAGCGGCACCGATGTGTGATCAACCACATGCGAGAGACACCCGAGCAGCACTGAAGCGCCAACGGACCTATGCGGCAATGCGTACTTTTTCTAAACGGGCCGGTGCGACTCAGCCCGACGAGATGAACCCTGCACCAAAGGTCTGTTCTGCCATGCCCGTTTGCTGCCAGACTGACACACCACTTTTGCCCTCAATTGACCTGATGCGTTCTGTCGATTGACCCGATCGCCTGCCATGTGCAATCGCTACCGTGCACCCGGCCTGATCCTCTTCCTCGCGCTCTTCGGGGGCGTAGCGGGTGCAGCTGCCCAGCAGGCCGCGAGTGACCGGTCCCCTGCGGATCGACCCGTGGCCCGGGCGGCGGCCGCGACCGAGGCGCCGACCTTGGACGGAGACGTGGAGGGGGACCCGGCCTGGAGAGACGCACTTCCAATCACGGGCTTTTGGCAGACCACACCGGATGAAGGCCAGGCCGCGACCGAGGAAACGGAAGTGCGGGTGTTGTTCACCGGCAGCACGCTGTACATCGGCGTCGTGTGCTACGACCGTGATCCGTCGCAGCTCATCGTTACCGACAGCCGCCGCGACGCATCGCTCGATGAGATGGACAGCTTTCGCATCGTGCTGGACACCTATAGGGATCGCCAAAACGGCTTCATCTTCGGCACGAATCCCGCCGGAGTGGAGTACGACGCGCAGGTCGTCAACGAAGGCCAGGGGGGAGGGTTCGGGGGCGGCGGCAGGGCGCAGCGGGGAGCCGGCGGTGGGCTGAACGTGAACTGGGATGGTTCGTGGACCGTCAGGGTCCGGACGGGCAGCTACGGCTGGAGTGCGGAATTCGCGATCCCCTTCCGCACGCTCCGGTTCGCGAGCGGTGAGGCCCAGGTCTGGGGTGTCAACTTCGAGCGGACGATCCGTCGCAAGCGTGAGACCGCATACTGGGCGGCGCTTCCCCGACAGTACGGCCTGCCACGCGTCTCGCTCGCGGGCTCGCTCGAGGGGCTCGAGACTCCCACGCCCCAGAACCTCCAGCTCATTCCCTATGGCCTCGTCCAGGGTGCCCGCGAGGTGGAAACGAACGCCTTCGTGAACACAGGCCCCGATGCGGACTTTGGCGGGGATCTCAAGTACAGCATCACGCCGAGCCTGACGCTCGATCTGACCTACAACACCGACTTCGCCCAAGTCGAGGTCGACGAACAGCAGATCAATCTCGACCGCTTCAACCTGTTCTTCCCAGAGAAGCGGCCCTTCTTCCTCGAGAACGCGGGGCTCTTCACGGCGGGCCAGCCTGGACAGGTGGAGCTGTTCTTCAGTCGGCGGATCGGTATCGGGCCGGAAGGCGAAGAGGTCCCGATCATTGCCGGGGCGCGCGCCTCGGGCGACCTCGCTGGCATGAAGGTCGGCGTGCTCAACATGCAGACGGAGCAGGTGGGTACGGCGGGGATCCCGGCGAACAACTTTACCGTTGCGCGTCTAAAACGCGAGCTGCCCAATCGTACGTTCATCGGCGGTTTGTTCACCAACCGGCAAGGCATGGGGGACTACGCCGCCGACGTCGACTACAACCGGGTGGTCGCGATCGACGGCCAGCTCGGAATCGGGCAGTATGGACAGGTGTCCGGGTTCGCCGCCCGCTCCTTCACACCCGACGTCACGGCCTCACAGCACGCCTATCGCCTGCAGGCGGGGTACGACTCCGAGCGGTGGATGCTCCAAACCGGGTACTCCGAGCTCGCCGAAGGCTTCAACCCCGAGCTTGGCTTCCTCCAGCGCACCGCCTACCGGTCGGTCAACGGCCTTGTCTTTCACCGCGTTCGCCCGGACTTCGGGGGCTTCCACGAGCTCCGACCGCACACCAGCTACAACGGCTTTTGGGGCCTGGACGGATTCTACGAGAGCGGTTTCCTGCACGTAGACAACCATTGGGAGTGGGAGAGCGGCTACGAGGTGCACACCGGCGTCAACTTCACGCACGAAGGCGTCCGGGAGCCGTTCGACATCGTCGATCCAGTCACCGTGGCGGCAGGGTCGTACGACCACGTCGAAGCTTCGCTGGTGGGAATGACCGACCAGAGGAAATGGATCAGCCTGAGCGTCCGCGCCAACATCGGTGGCTTCTTCGGCGGTAACCGAGTGGCGCTGTCGCCGGCGTTGACCGTGCGCGCGGGGGAGGCCTTCAACTCGGAATTCAGTCTACAGCGCAACGATGCCAATCTTCCGGACGGCAGCTTCACGACCAACCTCTTCCGGGCTCGGCTGTCCTACTCGTTCACTCCGCGGCTCTACCTGCAAGCGCTGATGCAGCTCAACGATGCCGCCGACCTCTGGTCGGCCAACCTGCGGTTGGGCTGGCTGCAAACCGCCGGCACCGGACTCTTCGTTGTCTATAACCAGACCAACGGCCTCGAGGAGGCTCTGGTCCCCGGCGTGGACAACAAGACGCTGATCGTCAAATACACTCACCTGTTCAACGTACTGAACTAGCAGACCGTCCTGAGTGGCGGGCCGACTTCAAATGGCGTTCTCGCCATGCTGCCGGCGGCACCCTATGTTTGCCGACGAATGGCTGCCGTGACTGCTGCTGCGGATCGTCTCAGCTAGCGGCGGCGCTCTCGTTCCGGTCGAGCATGGGATGAGGATTTGACCGCGGTGTTCGTGACAAAGTGATTGTGATTGACTCCTAGCAATGTCTTACGGTGGAGGCTGTCAATGACACTGCGCGCTGACGCGAGCCGATTCGTAGTCGTCCTGCTTCTGGCGTCGAGCCTTCCAGGAGCAGCCACCTCACAAACCAACACCATCGATCAACGCATCGACGACCTGCTGTCCCGGATGACGCTCGACGAGAAGGTGGGTCAGTTGGTGCAGTACAGCGGGTTCAACGACGACAGGGCAGCGGCTATCCGAGAGGGGCGGATCGGCTCCCTCCTGAACGTGCCCGGTGCGGAGAACGCGAACCGGATTCAGCGCATCGCCGTGGAGGAGTCCCGGCTCGGTATCCCGCTGCTCTTTGGGCTCGACGTGATCCACGGATACCGCACCATCTTTCCCATTCCGCTGGCGACCGCGTCGAGTTGGGATCCCGAACTGGTGACGAGCATCGAGGCCATCGCCGCGAGGGAGGCTCGCGCGGCCGGCGTCCATTGGACCTTTGCCCCGATGGTCGACATCGCCCGAGACCCCCGCTGGGGGCGGATCAGCGAGGGAGCGGGTGAGGATCCCTACCTTGGCTCGGTCATGGCGGCTGCGCGCGTGAGGGGATTCCAGGGCGACGATGTCGCCGCTCCCGACCACATCCTTGCCTGCCTCAAGCACTACGTCGCCTACGGCGCGGCGATCGGAGGGCGCGATTACAACTCGGTCGACATATCCGAGCGGAGCTTGCGGGAGATCTACCTCCCGCCGTTCAAGGCGGGCGTGGATGCCGGAGCGGCGACGATCATGAGCGCGTTCAACCTGCTGAACGGTGTGCCGACGACGGCGAACCCCTTCACCATCAATCAGATCTTGCGCGACGAGTGGGGGTTCGACGGGTTGATCGTGAGCGATTGGAACTCCGTCGGTGAGCTCGTCGTCCACGGGTACGCGGCCGACGCTCGGGACGCCGCACGGTTGGCACTCGATGCCACCGTCGACCTGGACATGATGAGCGATGTCTACGCGCGTCAGCTCGCAGACGTGGTGCGGGCCAACGTCGTAACGGAGACGTCGCTGGACGAGTCGGTCCGCCGAGTGCTGCGAGCGAAGTTCATGTTGGGGTTGTTCGAGAATCCATACGCCGATCCCGAAACCGAGGCCGCCGTCCTGCTACGTGACGATCACGTCGCTGCCGCGCGGGACGCCGCTCGGAAGTCGATGGTCCTGCTCAAGAATGAGGGAGCACTCCTCCCACTCTCGCAGAACATCGGTTCCATCGCCGTGATCGGCCCGCTCGCGGACGACCAACGAGAGATCTTGGGGTCGTGGCACGCACGGGGTAGAGCGGAGGACGTCGTGACCGTGCTGGCCGGCGTGCAGAATCGCGTTGCCCCGACCACGACCATCACCCATGTCCGAGGCTCGACCGTCACCGGCCCGGAACGAGATGGGTTCACCGAAGCCGTGGAGGCCGCGCGCAATGCCGACCTGGCGCTTGTCGTGATCGGCGAACGAGAGGGGGAAACGGGAGAGGCGGCGTCCCGCGCGTTCCTCGACCTGCCCGGGGTACAACAAGACCTGATCGAGGCGGTCCACGAGACCGGCACGCCCGTCGTGGCGGTCGTCATGAGCGGTCGGCCGCTCACCATGCCCTGGATGGCGGAACACGTGCCGGCCATCCTGCAAGCGTGGCACCCTGGCAGTCAGGGCGGCAATGCGGTGGCGGACGTGCTTTGGGGGGACTTCAATCCCAGTGGCAAGCTGGCGGTTTCTTTCCCGCGTTCGGTCGGTCAGATCCCCATCTACTACGGCCGGGACCACACGGGACGTCCCCGAACCGATTCCAAGTTCACGTCGAAATACCTCGACTCGCCCAATACTCCGCTCTATCCGTTCGGCCACGGACTGAGCTACACCACCTTCGACTACGACGATCTCGTGCTGAGCGCCGACACGATCTCGCGCGATGGGACCATATCGCTGAGCGCCACGGTGCGTAATGCGGGCCGGGTCGCCGGAGCAGAAGTCGTGCAGCTCTACATCCGCGACCTCGTGGCCAGCGTGGTTCGTCCGGTCAAAGAGCTCAAGGGCTTCACCAAAGTAGAACTGGAGCCGGGCGAACAGCAGACCGTTCGGTTCACGCTCGGTCCGCAGCAGCTCGGATTCTATAATCAGGACATGCAGTGGGTGGTCGAGCCCGGCGTGTTCGAGGTGTGGATCGGCTGGAGCTCCGAGGAGGGATTGGAGGGCAGCTTCGTCGTGAGCGGCAACTAGCGGATCGACACTCACTCTGTCGGGTTTCGTCGCGCCACACGCGTGCGCCGAGCGAGACGTGGTGCCTCGCCGGCTCGCGCCCTGGGGCCTATCTTCTCCGGCCATGGCTGACGTCACCGCCCGTCTCTCCTCCGCCCTCGCCGATCGCTACAGGATCCTCCGTCGCCTCGGCGAAGGCGGCATGGCCACGGTCTACCTCGCCGAGGACCTGAAGCACGACCGCAACGTCGCCGTCAAGGTGCTGCGAGCCGAGCTGGCTGCCGTCTTGGGCGCCGACCGCTTCGTGCAGGAGATCAAGACCACCGCGAGTCTCCAGCACCCCCACATCCTGCCGCTCTTCGATTCGGGCGAAGCTGACTCTTTCCTCTATTACGTCATGCCCTACGTCGAGGGCGAGACGTTGCGGGACAAGCTGAGTCGCGAAACGCAGCTGTCCGTCGATGAGGCGGTGAAGATCACCATGGAGGTGGCCGACGCACTCGACTACGCCCATCGCCACAACGTGATCCATCGGGACATCAAACCCGAGAACATTCTGCTGCATGACGGGCGCCCGGTGGTTGCGGACTTCGGCATCGCGTTGGCAGTGAGTGCCGCGGCGGGCGGGCGGATGACAGAGACGGGCCTGTCGCTCGGCACACCCCACTACATGAGCCCGGAGCAAGCGACGGCCGAGAAGGATCTCACGAACCGATCAGACATAGGGGCGGTTAGACTCCTGCCGTCCAGTGCAGGTCAGGCGAAGCGCTCCTGGAGTGCGGGCTGCTCCTCACCGGCGCCACTCCGGCGCGGGAGCAACAGCCAGGCCAGAGCCGCCGCGTAGCAGATCGAATCGGCCAGGATCTCGATGCCGTGAGTCCAACGGAGAACCGCCGGGAAGAACGTCGCCTGGACGAGTCCGGCGAAGCCGACGGCGACGAAGTGCCCGAGACCCAACGCGAGGATCAGTCTGCCTCGTGACTCCCGCCAACCGACGATCACCGGAAGGGACACGAGCAGCAACAGGACGCTGCGCGTGAAGAGGACCTTCAGCAGCGTCGGTAGCGGTGGAATGACGAGGAAGTCGAGCTGTGTGTAGTGTGGCGTCACGATCGGCGCGACCATCATGCCGAACAGAAAGTAGAAGAAGGGGAAGGCGAGGACCGCCAGTCCGAGCCGAGCAGCCAGCGTCCCCGGCTTCCACCGAGAGAAGAACGCCGCTCCTCTCTCTCTGAAGCCCTCACCCGACGGGGCCGCGAACAGGAGAGCCACCGCCATCCCGCCGAGAACTGACGGCAGCAGATGCATCACCGCCAGGGCCACCTCTCCGCCGAGGGTGGTGAAGATGCTCACCTCGATCGCGTTGCTGACGCCGTACACCCCGTAGACGAAGGTTGCCAGGATCGCCCCCCGCTCCCACCAGCGGCCAGCGAGTCCGACCGCCATTCCGGCCAGCGCCACGGCGATGGCGATCGCCGCGGGGAAGAGCAGCAGGAACTGGATCCCCTCGTCGACGGACACCGGCGCCGCCGACAACTCCAGACCCAGGGCCGAAACGAGCGCAGTGCCGAGCATCTGGCCGGCGATCAACACCGCCATGCAGACGGGGATTCTCCACAACCAGCGAACCAGGGTCTGTCGGGCAATCATGAGCCTTCCTCCATGAACTCTTTGATGGCCTTCCGCCCCCAGCGCGCGCAGGCCCGGTATTGTTCGATGCCGGCCGCCAAGGCCAATCGGGGCTGAAGTGGTGCTCCTGCCGGAAACAGGTCGCGCTGACGGTTCAGCTCGCCCAGATAGCCGTCGACTTCACGCAGGAAGCTCTCGAGGAAACGGTGAGTCGCCGTCTTGCTGTCGAGCACCCAATGGAATGCGAACCGCAGCATCAGCTCGTCGATGCGACGCTCCACGTCCTCGCGTTCGATCTCGCGCACCAGCCAATCGCTGAGAGTCTCGCTGCCTGCCTTGGTCGGACGGAACACCTTCTTGGGCCGCAGGGCCTTCGTGGTGTCGACGTCGCCTTCGACGAGGCCCTCCTGCTCGAGTCGCCGTAACGCTGGGTAGATGGCGCCGGGGCTCCCGCTGTAGTTCCCCATGGCCGTCGTCTCGAAAACCTTCCTCAGGTCGTAGCCCGACTGGGGCGACTGATGGAGCAATCCGAGCAGCGCGTAGTCGAGCGGCGTAGTAGTACGTCGCGTCATAGTACTAGTCATAATAGTACGCTTCGTACTGTATGTCAACCCTACCCTTGAGGGCGCTTTCGGGACGACTGGACGGGTTGGGTTGGAGGCTCGGGTCTTTGCGGCTTGGCAACTAGGGGCGGTTGGCCGGCGATCTCACCAACCCGCGATTCGCTCAAACAGCGAGCGCGGTCAATCGAAGAACGGGAAGAGCCTCTTCAACTCCTCGAGGGATGGCTGTGAGCCATACTCCGAAACCTGGAACGCTTCCGCCTGCTTCACCTGGCTCCCGTTCTGCTGTCCGTACAGCTGGATCAGCAGTTCTCGGTAGGTCTCTCCGGGCTGGGACGATCTGAATCCTCGAGTCTCGGCAAGCCAATCGCGCCGTTTCGACGGATCAGTTGGCACCGAGTTGAGGGCCCCTCGGTTGTAGGGCAGCCATTCATACATCTGCGACTCATGGCAATGGTACATGTCGATCTTTTTTTCGATGGCATCGTCGATTGCCACGACGATGTCCGGAACGAAGGCAGAGGGTTCCGTGAACCTGTCCGACATGTACATGAAGACGGGATTCTTCATGAGGTGGGGAACCGAGGCGACGATGTTCGGCACCGTAACCATGTAGGCCGCGTCCCTCACCAGCAGTCCCGTATTACGGTGATCCGGATGGTAGTCGTTGGGACGGGGGCTGATGACGATGTCCGCCTGGAACTCGCGAATCTGACGGATCACCTCCTCCCGATTCTCCAGAGTGGGCATGAGCTTTCCATCGTCGTTGTCGAGGACGATGTACTCAGCCCCGATGGCCCGGCCGGCACACTGGGTCTCCAGGTAACGTCGCTGAGCGAGAGGGCCGCCGCCCATCTCGAAATGACCCGCGTTCCCGTTGGTCAATGAAACGAGTCGGACCTCATGACCGTTCTCAACGAACTTGGCCATGGTCCCACCGACCTTTTCGGGGTCATCCGGGTGTGCACCGAAGACCAAGATCCGCAGTTGGCTCTCGCCGCCCTGGGCGAGACCGGAATCCGCGGACAGCACCGTTGCGGCTGCAAGCAGACAAAGGAGGAATCCGACTCTGGCCATGGAGGGAGAAGCTATCAGCAGCGCTCGATGGAGTACAGGTGGAAAAAGAAGCTAGTCTGAGAGCCTCCAAGAAGAACCACCAGGGCCTCGGCAAACCTGAGTTGGCGTCGGTTCGTCGCCCGTCGTACTATATGGACGACAGCGTGCGGATTTCCACCATCTGGGAGCTTCCTCATGATCGGTCGCCTCTCTCGCCGCGACTTCATCGCCGTTGGCGGACGCTCGCTCGCCGGGCTCGCCGCGGCAGGCAGCCTCACCCGCGGCCAGCTCATGGCCGCCACACCGCAGACCCAGCTGTTCGAAATCTCGCTCGCCGAGTGGTCGCTTCACAGGGCACTCCGGGCCGGTGAGATCGACAATCTCGACTTCGCCCGCATCGCCCGCGAGGAGTTCGACATCGCGGCTATCGAGTATGTGAACAGCTTTTTCAAAGACAAGGCCACCGACGCCGCCTACCTCGCGGACCTGAACAGGCGCGCGGCCGACCATGGCGTGTACCAGCATCTCATCATGTGCGACGGCGAGGGCCGGCTCGGCGACCCCGAGGAGAAGGCGCGCCTCCAGGCCGTGCAGAATCATCACCGCTGGATCGATGCGGCGCGGACGCTGGGCTGCGCGACGATCCGCGTGAACGCGGCGAGCGAGGGGACGTGGGACGAGCAGGCGAAGCTGGCCGCAGACGGCCTGCACCGGCTCAGCGAGTACGGCGAGCGCATCGGCATCAACGTCATCGTGGAGAACCACGGCGGGCTCTCGTCCAACGGCAAGTGGCTCGCCCAGGTCATGCGGTTGGTGGACCACCCGCGTTGCGGCACGCTTCCCGATTTCGGCAACTTCAACCTCGGCAATGGCGAGACGTACGACCGATACCTCGGCGTCACTGAGTTGATGCCGTTCGCGAAAGCGGTCAGCGCGAAGTCGCACGATTTCGACGAGTCAGGCAACGAAATCGAGATGGATTACCGCCGGTTGATGAAGATCGTGCTGGACGCGGGCTTCCACTCGTGGGTCGGCATCGAGTATGAGGGCGACCGGCTCTCGGAGCGCGAGGGCATCAGGGCGACGAAGCGACTGCTGGTGCGCGTGCGCTCCGAGATGACGAACCGCTGATCCGGCGACCAACTGCGCTGGGCCGTCGTTCCGGCCCGCACCGCTGAACGCCGGTCACGGATCCTGCCGACGTTCGTACGTGACGTAGGCCACGCGGCGACTATCGGGCGACCATGACGGGACATTGAGGGTGCCCTGCCCGCCGAAGAATGGCGGCGTCAGGTCGCGCACGGAATCACTCCGCACGTCCATGAGACGAAGCTTCACCTGCCTGCCAAACGGATGGCTCTCGCCTTGGTCTTCGAGGTACGCGAGGTACACCACCCAGCGCCCGTCGGGGGACGGGTGCGGGAACCAGTTGGAGTAGTCGTCGCGAGTGAGCTGTTCGGGTTCACTGCCGTTCGATCGCATCCGCCAGATTTCCATCTTCCCACTACAGAACGAGTTGTAGTAGATGAACGCTCCGTCGGGCGAGTAGTCCGGCCCGTCATCGAGGCCCGGGCAGCTTGTCAGTCGTCTTTCCTCTCCGCCGCCCACGGGGATCGCATAGATGTCCCACTCGTCGTCTCGTAGCCCTACGTACGCAAGCGTCTCTCCATCAGGAGACCACCCGTGCCAGAAACTCGGGGCCTTCGTGGTGACTTTCACCGGGGTCGTGCTACCCGCAATCGGGAGGATGTAGATGCTCGAGGCGAGCCAATCCTGCTCCGGGTCCGCGATGTGTTCCTCGGCGTGATGGCTCAGGACGAGGTACCTGCCGTCAGGCGAGATCCCGTGATCGTTGTTGGCTCTGGTGGCGAACCCGGTGGGAATCTCCTCGAGGTGCTTCTCCCCGCGAGCAAGGAGGCGATAGAGCCGGCCCTGGCTGTTCACCACGAAGAACTGCCCATCAGGCGACCAGTTTGGCGCCTCGAAGTGCCGATCGTCGCTATGGACGGTTTCGATCCGTCCGGATTGGATCTCCACCGTGCGGAGTGTGCTACGGATGGTCCCGTCGGCTTGGCCGAGCACGCTGTTCGGGACGATAACGCCGGAGAGGAGAAGAACGCGAGGTAGTCTCATGAGCATCATGGCACCGTCCCCTTTAGTTCTCGAAGAGATCCGTTCGGCTCATCGCCTCGCCGAACCAGGGGCGCAGATGCACGGCGCCGTCGAACCCGTGGCTGAGGTAACCCATGATGGCGTCCATCTCCTCTGGGGTGTACTGCGTGCGGTGGCACGCGAAAGCGCGACGCCCCGCTTCGAGGTCCCCGAGTGCGAACGGCACGGCGATCGGTAGGTAACGCTGCGGCATTGAAGTCACATTCGGCTGAGCCGGCGGAGCGTCCTCCATACGCTCGGCCGGCAACGAGGGGTAGTACAGTGCCCGCGGGATGCCGCCGCTTTGCACGATCTCGGTTACTACGACACCGACGAGGCGGTGGTCCGGATGTCCGGTCCCACCCTCCGGACCAAAGCTGATCACCGCGTCCGGTTGCAGATCGCGCAGCACGCGGCGGACGTCCTCCCGCAGCTGCCCCAGGCTCGAAAACGACGCCAGGCCCCCATCCTCGAATCCGAGCAGCATGGGGGGATGGATGCCCAGCTGGCGGGCGGCGCACCGCGTTTCGTCGGCCCTGACGCGCGCCAGCGAGTCGCCGGCCGGCACCCCTGCATGCTCGCGAACTCCCTTGCTCCCGTCCGTGGCGATCACCAGATACACGTCGTGGCCCTCGCGGGCGTAGCGAGCCAACAGCGGCCCGACGATCCGCTCGTCATCCGGATGGGCGAACACGGCGACGAGCTTCCGGCCGCCGGTTTGGGCGGTGGCGTCCGAAGGTGTTCCGGCGCTTGCGAGCGAGAGGCAGAGCACCGCGAAGCTGAATCGCATCATACCATTCCCTCCATTGTGACGATCGCCTGCCCGCTCAGGCGAGGCTGTAGCGGCCGATCACCGCTGCTGCAGCGCCTCTGCGACAGCCCGTTCTGCGAGCGGCGCCATGATACGGTATCCAGCCTCGTTGGGATGCACACCGTCTTCCGACAGCTCGGCCTTGAGGCCTTGGCGCTCGTCTACCATCGCGGAGTGGTAATCCAGATATACCACGTCGTGCGTTGACGCATAGTGCCTCATCCAGGTGTTGAGCGCGACGATCTTCCCTGCCGGCTCCAGTCCCGGCCGCCACCGGTAGTCGTACGCCGGCAGCACCGACGAGAGTACCACGCGAATGCCGTTGGCCTTGGCGAGCTCGACCATCGAGATGAAGTTGTCTTCGATCATGGCCTGTGTCGACGGGCCCGTGTTGCCCGCGATGTCGTTCGTTCCAGCAAGGATCACGACGACGGCTGGCTCGAGCGCGATCACGTCCTGGCGGAAGCGCACGAGCATCTGCGGGGTGGTTTGTCCGCTGATGCCCCGGCCCACGTAGGGTTTGCCCGGGAACATCGTGTCGAAGTACCGTGCCCACCCGTCCGTGATGGAATTCCCGTAGAACACGACCCGGCGCTCGCCCGGCCGCGGCAGACCGAGTCGCGCATTGGCTTCGCGGTATCGAGCGAGGGACGCCCAATCATCACGCAGTCGGTCGTCCTGGCCCGTGAGTGGTGAGACGGCCGGCGGGCTCGTGAGCAGGGCAACCGCCGCCGCCATTGGCACGAGCAGGGAAGGCAACTGAGACACCACGGCCGCTCCTTGTTGGATTTCCAGAATCTATCACGACCATGCCATTGACGTTGAGTCTCGTCCAACCCTTCGATGTCCCAGCCCTCCCGCCTCGCGATAGCGAGCTTGCCGACGGGATTATATGCTTGGGCGGATCAGGGCGGCCCTACAACGATGAACATGCGGCTATGGAAGTGATGGGAAGCACACCCGTGCGGCTGATTCTGGGCGTTGCAGCGCTCGTTGGAACGAGTGCCTGCAATGGTGCAACTGAACCGCTCTCACCGCGAGCGCCCGCTGACAGCCAACTGCTTGCGGGCGCGGTGAGCTTCTACGGCGCTTCGCGCAACGATAAGGGACTGTATCGGGATCGCCTGCGCTTCAACGGCATTCATGACGCGCCAGCCTCCGTGGCCACCACGGGTATGGGACTGATCTCGTTGTGCATTGGCAGCCGCATGGGCACCAGCGAGAACGCGACAGAGCATGCGAAAACGACCGTGCGCACCATGCTGGGCATCGGGCACGCTCGTAACGCTTCAGGTTTCTATTACCACTTCGTCGACATGGAAACGGGGAGCAGGGCGGGGGACAGCGAATACTCGAGCATCGATACCGCCATTCTCATGAGCGGTGCTCTGTTTGCGGCATCGTGCCTTGCGGGAGACGACGAACTCGATTCGCTCGTGTTGGAGCTCTGGGAATCGATCGGCTGGGCCCAGGCTATCGCGAATCCGGAGACTGGGGCAATCTATCTCGAGATGCTGGGAGATGGGTCCGGTAAGCCGGGATCGCTCACCCTGCCGTTCAATGAATACATGCTGGTAGCGTGGTTGGCCAAGCTGGCGGAGCAAGCGGGGGCCGGCCCAGCCACGGCTCTCTGGCAGCGGTTCTATGCCAGAGCTGATAGTCTCCCGACTTCCAGTTTTTCGGGACATGTCGTACTCACAGACCGGCCAGGTGCTTTCCTCTCCAGCTTCGTCATTCAGTTTGCGTACTACCTCTGTCATCCATTCACAACGGGGGAGCAGTATCGATCCTTCATGCGAAGCGCTCAACTTGCCGACCGTGCATGGTGGCAGCAGTCGACGGAGGCATTGGATCACGAGTGGGGTCTCGGAGCAGGTAGCGCACGTTCGGTCGGCTATCACGCCGACGCCATAAACGACAACCAGGACCAGATCATCTCTCCTCACATCATTGCAGGATTCCTTCCAGTCGATTCGCGGGGCTCGAGCGACCTCAGCAAGCATTACACGATGATGAGTAGAGCGGTGCGTTCGATTGACGGTGTGAGCGGGAATCTCTTGTGGCGTTACAGTGTGTCGGATCCCCTCTGGGCTGCGAGGGAAATCCAGGGGATCGATTACTCCTCGATGATGCTCGGCCTCGCCACGCACATTTTGGGAACGTCTTTTCTAGAGGAACACAACGATTTCGAGGCGTGGCTCGCTCGCTGACACGCCTATGACCCTCCATCCGATTGACCTCCTGATCATCGCCGCGTACATCGTGGCGACTGTCGGGATCGGAATCTGGATCGCGAAGCGCGCGAGGCCCAGGGCGGCCCGGCCACGGGTCGCCGTCAGTGGCTTGCCCTCCCTTTCCCGTAGGTCGCCGTCCGCCCGTCCTCGATCACGCCGGCCCAGTTGAGTCCAAACGCGAAGTCGTAGGCGTTGCCCTCGGTATCGACATACGGTCGCATGTCGTGCGGCGTGTCTTCATGCTGCTCCTCGACGGTTTGCATGTTCGCCGGCATCTGCAACGGCAGCAGGCCAGAGGGCTCAACCGCACCGGTCAGGATGTCGAAGATCGCCTGATCCTGCACGCCGAAGCTCACGACGATGGCGTTGGCACTCGGTTCGAACTCCGACACGACGGTCGGGTTCGACATGTTGAGGATCACGACGACGGGCTTCCCGTTCATCTGGGCGTGGGCGTCGAGGACGGCCTGCAGGTCGGTCGCATTCGAGGTGGTGACCGTCTTGCCCCGGTAGGAACGGTTGGTGAAGGACTCCAGCGGATCTCCGCCGGCGATGCTCGTGGTCCGTGCGTGCGTGGCCGTGTACGTGCCGTATTGAAGACTGATGGGCACGTACCCGTTGCCGCCCACTTCCACGTCCGCCTTGTCATACCCAACCGTTGATGTGGGACCGTGGACGACGACGAGGGCTGCGTCCGCCGCGTCCGGATCGTCGGTCACATCGAAATACGTCCTCGCGATCTCCAGATTGAGCGGATCTTCGTACCGAGCGGGCGTGACGGCTCCGAAGAAGTTTCGGCTTTCCGGCACGTAGCGCTGTGGGATGTATACTCTGGCGTTCCGCTCGAGCGGCAAGGCGTTGTCCTGGTTCTTCAGGAGCACCAGGGACTTGAGTTGTGCCTCGTACCCGGCGGTCATGTAGGCGGGCTGGCCCACCGTGGCAGCCGTTTCTTCCACATCGAGGTAGGGGTTCTCGAACAGTCCGGTCCGGAAGATGTTTCGCAACAACCGGACGGCGGACGCCTCGAATCGCGCGCGTATGAACGATTCGCCATGCTCCTGCACGCCCATCTCGTAGGCTTCGATGACCGGGCCAGCGTCGTTGTTGCCGCCGAACTGATCGACACCCACCATCAGGGCCTTGTAGTGCCGCTCGGCCTCCGACAGACCTTCCACTCCCCAGGGCGTCCGGCCAAATACGTCCAGACCAGCATGATCGCGCGTGACACCCCAATCGGTGCAGACCACGCCGTCGAAACCGTACGTGCCGCGAAGCAGGTCGTTGATCACGTATCGACTGTACGCGTTGCCCACGTTCTCGCCATGCGTCGTGTCCATGTTGAACGAGATCGTGTAGTACGGCATGACCGCCGCCGCCATACCGGTCGTGCCTTCCAGCCTGAAGGCTCCGTCCGTGAAGGGAATCAGGTGGAGATCGAAGTCGTGGCCGGGATAGACGCCATACTTTCCGAAGCCATAGTGCGCATCTCGACCAGCTTCGCCCGACCCACCTCCAGGCCAGTGCTTGACCATCGCGTTCACGCTCTCGTAGCCCCATCCCCCAGCGATGGCCGCGTCGCCATCGGAGGTCTGAAATCCATCCACATACGCGCGAGCCATGTCGGTCGTGAGGGCCGGGTCTGCTCCGAAGGTGCCGCTAAAACGGAACCAGCGCGGCTCGGTGGCCAGGTCGATTTGTGGAGACAGAGCCGTCGTGATGCCAAGCGCACGGTATTCCCTCGACGCGATGTCACCGAACTGCCGTACGATGGCGGGGTCGAAGGTCGCGGCGAGGCCGATCGATCCGGGCCACATCGAGATGTCGCCGCCGGAACCCGCATTGTAATACGCATCGGGTTGCGTGCGATGGCGCGGGTCCGAGCTGTTGTTGGCCGGGATCCCCAGCCCGATGCCTTCCACCAACGCCTGGACGTTGTTGTTCCAGCGCGCCGCCACCGCGGGGCTTTCCACCGACGTGATCAGCACATGCCTCAGGTTGTCGTTGGTCAGGAAGTCCTTCTGGGCGTCGGAGAGATCCCAGGCGTTCGCACCGCTCTCGGCAAATGGCTTACCGTCGTAGGTCCCGGCACCAAACCGTCGAGCGGCCGCAGGAATGGCCTGGTGAGCACTGTAGAGCATGAGGCCGGCGATCTGCTCGACTGACATCTTGGAGGCCAGGTCCTTCGCCCGCTCGTCGGCGGAGAGTCGCCAGTCTTCGTAACTGTCCAGGGCTCCATTCTTGTTCAAGTCTTTGAAGGCGAAGCGGTCGACGGTGAGCAGGCTGACCCCCGATGTCGTCACGTACCGCAACGTCTGCCCACCCCTGTTGGTGACCGTTCTGATCGTTCCCGATTCCGTCTCGCTCCATCTTGGACCCGTACAACCTTGGAGTGCCGCGAGCGTCAAGACGGACAGAACTGTGTATGCAGACGAGCGTTGCAGTCGGACGTCTTTCATGGCCGGTTCCTCGACTCGCAGTGGCGGTCAGAAGGATGGTACGGCGCAGCGAATTCCGTTGTCGTCGTGCAAGAGACACCGGTGAATGCGGTGGCGCAAGACCCGTGAGACGTGGCGAGCCGCACGAGGGCGGGCGCGACCCCGGTCCGCGATGGGCCCTAGCCGGCCGTATTGGAAATTAGGCCAAAGAAATCCTCATTGCCCAGATAGTTGATCCATGGATACGGTGTTCTTGGATTGGTGATGACGTATTCTCTCGCCACGTCGTCAAAGTGACCAAACCTCATTGCAGGACCTCGTATTCCGCTGTCCGTTTTGAAGACCGCCTGCAACGGGGCAGGGCGACTGTCTTCATCGGTCGACTGTAATCATATTGGCAACGTGAGGTCGGCATCTGCCGAGGAGCGGCCGACAGCGATCGTGGTTCACTGTCAGCGCATACCGGAACTCTCGATGGTCAGACTGTCAGGGTCAGTCTCGTAGCTGAGGCCGTGTCCGAATTCAAATAGCGGATCCCTCGAATCATAGGGCACGTCCTCATACTGATTCTCGACCGCCTCCATGGATGAAGGAAGCTCGAACGGAAGTCGCGCCGTCGGATTGAACTCGCCAAAGATGACGTCCAGGACGGCGTCGTCCCTGGCACCATACTCCGCCAGCAAGCCCACCGATCCCTGCACGATCTCGGGTATCACCGCCGCCCGCTCGAGGTACACGGATACGACCGTTGGTACCGTCCCGATGATATCGAGAATACGACTCAGCTCCGGCTCCTTGAAGTCCAGGTGGCCCTGGTGAAAGAAGCCCTCGATCAACCCTTTGCGCGGCTCCCAAGGCGTCTGCAACCTGAGCACGGCTACGTCCGCTTCAGTGAAGTCATCAACTACATTGGCGTACTGAGATGCAGTCTCCTTGTCGATGTTCTCCACGTAGATGTTCAATCCCTTGGACAAGGGCAGCGCGTGGGAACCGTTGGCATGCATGTCGTTCTTCAGTAGGACGATCGATTTGCGCTGTGCCAATCGTCCCATTGCCATGTGTTCTTCATGACCGACCATGCGCACGGCGTTCTCTACGTCTACGTAGGGATCGTCGAACAGGCCCAGTTGAAACTTGGTCCTCAGGATCCTTCTTGCCGATTCGTCGATACGTACCTCCGAGATACTTCCCTCTCCTATCAATTCGAGAAGTGCGTCCGTATTCGAGTTGCCTCCGAATTGATCCACGCCAGCATCAATGACCTTCTTGACCCGTTCTTTGACAGAGAGATCATCTACGCCCCAGCCGGTACTCGCGAATACCTCAAAACCGAGTA
>JBDHCY010000046.1:0-42436 GCA_039591795.1 Gemmatimonadota bacterium
TCGGCTTTGTGTTGCTGCTTCGGTTCGCTGCCGGTGTGTTCGCTGCACGCTGGCTGCTGTATGGCACGATCTGGTGGTTGATGTTCGCGCTTGTCGAGATCGGCCAGGCCTCGGGCGCGCGAGGGCGCCGGTGGCAACCAAGGCCTCGTAGCAGGCAGTCGATCCGCGGGCACGGCGCTGACGGCGGTTTGCCCTGGGCAGCTGGTCCAGCGATCTTGCAGTTGTCATGACCGATCGACGATACAGCGAGGACGAGGTCGCCGCGATCTTCGAGCGCGCCGCCGAGGCGCAGCAAACAGCCCGGCGTCAGCTCCCCCCCGGCGAAGGAATGACGCTCGCCGATCTGCAGGAGATTGGCCGGGATGTGGGAATCCCACCCGAGTTGGTGGCCCAGGCAGCGAGATCGATGGATCAAGGGGGGCGCACGGCGCCGCCAACCTTCTTCGGTCTACCGATCGGCGTCGCGCGGACGATCGACCTCGACCGGCGGCTCTCGGAGAAGGAGTGGGAGCGCCTAGTTGTTGATTTGCGCGAGACGTTCGACGCCCGGGGCACGGTCAGATACGACGGCCCCTTCCGGCAATGGACCAACGGCAACCTGCAGGCTCTCCTCGAGCCGACCGCCACTGGGCACCGGATCCGGCTCCGAACGGTCAAAGGCGACGCCCGTGGCTTCATGACCGGTGGGCTCGGACTTCTCGGAATCGCGGCGGCGACGCTGATCGCGTCGGCGGTGGGCGGGCAGGTCGGCGACACGGGCTCGGCCACAGTTCTCCTGTCGGCTCTTGGACTTGGCATGTTCGGCATCGGTGCGCTCCGCCTGCCGGGCTGGGCGCGGCTGCGCCGTCGTCAGATGGAAGGCGTGGCCGCGCGGATCGCGCTGGTGGCGAAGTCGGACCCCCAGGACGATCCGCCCATTGAGGCAAGCTGAGCCTCCGGTCAGCCCCATTCGAGTTTGCTCAATCAGCGCCGGAGCCACCCAAGCTTCGGACGACGTCACACCAGGGCTGGTTGGCTGTCGGCCGCCTCGCGGCTCTCGATGCCACCAACCTCCAGGTAGACCTGCAACAGTGAAACGGGCTGCAACGCGATCGAGTGCAGTCCGACTTCGCCGAGCCGACCTGCCAATGCGGTGACCGTGGTGCGCTCTGGCAGCAACAGGGTGAAGCGGTCGCCATACTTCCGCACCTGGAGTCCAAGTGCACCTGCCCGGGCGCGTAGCAACGGCTCATCGTCGCACTCGATGACTGCCAGCTCCGCGGCCGGAACCAGCCGTCGCAGCTCCTCCAGTGTCCCCTGCGCTGCCACCCGTCCGCGGGCGAGGATCGCCACCCGATCGCAGAGAGCCTCCGCTTCCTCGAGCAGGTGCGTGGTCAACACTACCGCGGCTCGCTGAGCGCCGAGGTTCCGGAGCTGCTGCCAGACCAGTCGTCGGGCTTCCACGTCCAGGCCGGCCGTGGGTTCGTCCAGGAGCACGACCGCCGGTGCGTGCACCAGGGCGACAGCGAGATTGAGCCTGCGCTTCCAACCGCCGCTCAACGTCTCCGCACGGGCGCGGCGATAGGTCGCCAGCCCCATCCGGTCGATCACGCCGTCCACCCGAGCCCGTAGGTGTGCCCGGCGCAGGCCGTACAGCCTGGCGAAGAACCGCAGGTTTTCCTCACACGTCAGCGTCGGATAGAGCGCGATCTCCTGCGTGGCGACACCGAGGCGGGTCCGGCGCTCCCGTGTCATTGGCTCGTCGGCGAGGGTGACGGTGCCGGCGTCGGCGGTCAACAGCCCGGCAATGATGTTCACGGTCGTACTCTTGCCTGCGCCGTTGGCACCCAGCAGACCGAATACCTCTCCCTCCTCGACGGCGAATGCAACGTGTTTCAGGGCGTCACGATCACCCGATCGCTTTGCGAGCCCGTTTACTCGTAGCATGTCGTCCCCTCTCAGCTGGAGCGCTCGACATCGAGCAAGCGGCGGTATGAACGGACGCCGAGCGCCATCGCGACGCAGGCGAGAACCACCAGCAGCGCCAGGTTCCACTGGATCTCGCCTGCACCGGCGCCCCGAGTCGCGACGGCTTTGAACGCCTGGTTCATATGGAACACCGGGTCTGCCTGGGCCACGGAACGGAGCACTGGCGGTAGGTCGTCAGCGGGAAAGAACGTACCGCCCAACACCAGCAGGGGCACGCCGATGCCTGCCACTACGCCGTTCACATCTTCGGCAGACTTCGCGACCTTTCCGGCGAAGAAGAATCCGAGCCCCACGTATGACAACACGCTCAACAACAGGATGACCGCGCCCAGAGCCATCGAGCCGAGAAAACGACCGCCGACCGCAATGGTGAGTCCGTACACGAAGGCCACTTGCGCTGCCGCAACGGCCAGGTGTGCAACGACGATCCCGAGGAAGTACGAGCCGCCATCCAGGGGTGAGACGAGCAGTCGCCGCAAGGTGCGACGCTCTCGTTCCACCACGAGCACGGAGATCGGCCCCCCGAGGCAGCTGAAAAAGAGCCCGGCCCCAACGAGGATGCCCGGCGCGGTCACCGTGAACGCATCGGCGAGGCCCATCTCGTCGGCCCGCACCCAGCCAAAGAGCACCAACATGGCGGCGGGGAACAGGACCCAGAGGGCAAGGACGCGGCGACTGCGACCGAACTCGATGAGAACGCGGGCCGAGACGGCGAGACCGGCTCCGGACATTGCCCCTCCTGATCGCGAGTGTATCTTTACACTGTAAAGATGGCCGATATCTGAACAATGTCAAGATCGGAGCTCGAGGTCCCTTGGATCGCGGCACCTATCACCACGGGGATCTGCGCCGCGCTCTTCTCACGGCGGCCCGGCAACTCATCGAACGCACAGGCCCGAGCGGCTCGAGCCTCCGGGCCATCGCTCGCCAAGCCGGCGTGAGTCCGGCAGCTCCCTACCACCACTTCGAAGATCGCGAGGCCATTCTTGCCGCCCTGGCCGCGGAGGGTTTCGAGGAGCTCGGAGACGGCATGAGACGCAGCGCCCGGAGGGTGCGGGAGGGAGCGCCGCTCGACAGGCTGCAGGCTGCCGGTGTCGCCTATGTCGGTTTTGCAGTGAAGAACCCTGAGCTCTTCCGGCTGATGTTCAGCGGTCCGCTGGGCGACCGATCTGCCTACCCCGAGCTGCAACGGCGCGCGGCCGCAGCATTCGCGGTGCTCCAGCGCCTGGTCGGCGGGTCATCGCAAACGCCTCCGGGGGAGCTCCCCCCCCGCGTTGCTTTGGCGGCCTGGTCCACGGTCCATGGCCTGGCGACTCTGCTGATCGATGGCCGATTGGGTGATCGGCCGAGCGAGCGACGCGCAGCTCAGATTGCACGGGAGGTCACGCAGGTCCTGGGATCGGGATTACGGAGCTTCGCGGGTTCCGCGGAGTCGTGATGATCTGCGGTGCCCGAAGGAGCTGCTTGATGCTGAGAGCGGCTGGCCCGGTCTGACCTATCACCAAGGTCCCGTTGCATCCTCCAGGCTCGCCGAGGGAGAACCTGATGAAACAGCAACCAATCCATGAGGTCAGGCTGGAGAAGGTGGGGCCGGAAAACCTGTCAGATTGCGGCATCGGCTGTCTCACGAATCCGAACCACGAAGGCCATGAACCGAAGGTCCAATGGCTCCACGCCCGTTTCGCAGAGGGTCTACGCTTCTTGCTGTTCCGTGACGAAGCGGGCAAGCCGCTCGCCTTCCTCGAGTACGTGCCGGGCGAGTACGCCTGGCGGCCGGTGGACGCCGACGGCTGGCTGTTCGTCCACTGTCTCTGGGTCTACTCGAGCGGGCAAAAGGTCGGCGGGTTGGGGAGCCGGTTGATCCACGCTTGCCTGGAGGAAGCGCGCCAGGCGGACGCCCTAGGCGTAGCCACCATGGTGAGTGACGGTCCGTGGATGGCCGGGAATCAGGTGTTTCTCAAGAATGGATTTGTGCAGATTGCGCAGTGCGATCGGTTTCAGTTGATGATTCACCGGCTGCGCGAGGGGCCTGCGCCCCGCTTTCGCGACATCAGTGCGAACCAGGCAGACCACCGCGGGCTGCACATCGTGTATTCTGCCCAATGCCCCATGCTGCCGAAGTCGGTGAATGACCTGTCGGATATGGCGGCCGAACATGGCCTGGACGTGAAGGTCACCGTGCTCAGCAGCGCCCGCGACGCGCAACGCGCGCCTTCGTACTACGGTGTCTTCAATCTGCTGTGGAATGGCCGGTTGCTATCAGATCATTATGTGAGTAAGGGCCGCTTTCGAAACATATTGAGGAAGGAGATCCTGAGGCAGGAGAAATGAAGCCAGGGTGAGGGTCACCGCACACTCAGCTCAGAACGGCGGACGATCAGTTGCCGCATGGGATTCACCACCGGGCATACACGTCGCCAATACGCTATAGAAGCGGGCCACCAGAGGGATTGAAACCGTGAGAAGAAACGTGAAGGGTTGGGCTCAGGCTGGATTATTCGCACTCATCGCCCTGCCGAGCATGCTGCAAGGGCAATGGCCGCGGGAGTTGGAGGCCGATCGCGGGACCATCATCATCTATCAGCCGCAGATTGAGAGCCTCGAGGGTAACGACCTCCGCAGTCGAGCCGCCGTCTCTGTACAAGCGACCGAAATGAACGCGCCAGTCTTCGGCACGGTATGGCTGAGCGCCCGTATCGACACGGATACGGACGAACGGGAAGTTTCGGTACTCGATATCCTGGTAAGACGCGTGCGCTTTCCCAACGCGACCGAGGAGCAAGAGGACACGCTCGCGAGATTCATCGAAGCGGACTTCCCCATCGCTGATCTCACCATTTCACTGGACCGTGTGCTCGCCGAGCTCGCGGAGCTGGAACAACGCCGTGACGCAGTCCTCACTCTGAACAACGACCCTCCCGTGATCGTCTTCCGCGACGCACCATCGATACTGGTATTGATCGACGGCGACCCGATTCTCGAACGGGTCGAGAACTCCGATCACCGACGAGTGGTCAACACGGCGTTCACCCTGATCCGAAGCTCGAGCGGCCCGTACTTCTTGTTCGCGGACGAGGGCACGTGGTATCGAGCCGATGCGATCGATGGCGAGTGGCGGCTGGTGACCAGTGTGCCGCGAGACATCGCGGTGCTCGCCCCCCCAGCTGAAGACTCGTCCGACGAACCGGCCGAGGAGGGCGAGGAAGGCCGTCCGCCGGCGATCCTCGTGGCAACAGAGCCAACGGAGTTGCTCGTGATTGACGGCGCGCCACAGTGGGCACCGATCGACGGTACGGACCTGCTGTACGTGACGAACTCAGAGAGCGACATTCTCCTCGAGATCGAGCAGCAAACCCATTACATCATTCTTTCGGGTCGCTGGTTCGCGAGCGGCTCGCTCGACGGACCGTGGGCGTTCGTGGATCCGCGAAATCTGCCTGCCACCTTTGCCGACATCCTGGGCGAATCCGAAATGAGCCATCTTCTCGCCTCCGTTCCGGGAACAGCCGAGGCCGAGGAAGCCGTGATGGAGCAGTTCGTTCCCCAAACGGCCAGCATCGTCCGCGATTCGGCGACCCTGGTGGTCGAGTACGACGGCGAGCCAGAGTTCGAGCCAATTGATGAGACCTCGGTCGAGTGGGCCGTGAATTCCCCGACATCGGTCATCAGGGTCGGATCGGAGTACTACGCGGTGGATCAAGCGGTGTGGTTCGTGTCGGACAGCCCGACTGGGCCCTGGGTCGTGGCCGACAGCGTCCCGAAGCAGGTGTACGACATTCCAGCCAGCAGCCCCGTCCACAACGTGACGTACGTGCACGTGTTCGATGCCACGCCGGAAGTCGTCTATGTCGGGTACTACCCGGGGTACGTGGGGAGTTATCACGCTCACGGCGTCGTCGTATGGGGCACCGGCTGGTGGCACCATCCGTGGCACCGCGTCTACTTCTATCCCCGGCCGGTCACGTGGGGCTGGCATGTTCGCTGGAACCCATGGTGGGGGTGGAGCTTCGGGTTCAGCTATAGCACGGGGCCGTTCACCTTTCGGGTTGGGGTCGGCCGGCCCGCGGGGTGGTGGGGCCCGGTCGGATACCGTAGCTACCGGCACGGCTTTCACCGCGGATGGCATGCCGGGTATCGGGCCGGGGCGCGGGCGGGCTACCGGGCCGGCTACCGTGCGGGAACGCGGAGCGCGCGCACGAACAACATCTACAACCGACCCAATAACCGCGCCCGGAATACCCCGAACGTCGGCAACCGTATGGCGCGACCGTCAACTCCCCAACAACGGCCGTCGACTCGTCCGAACGACGTCTACTCGGACCGCAACGGAAACGTCTCCCGCAATCAGGGCGGGAACTGGCAGTCTCGGGGTTCCAGCGGATGGCAGAGCGGGGGAGTCCAGAACCGCCAACAACTCGATCGCAGCGCGGAGTCTCGGCAGCGAGGTGCGACCCGGTCGCAGAACTTCAATCAGAGCCGTGGCGCGGGTGCGGCGCGCGCTGGGGGACGAAGGCGGTAGACTCGCTCGTGTCTTGAGCATCGCGCCTACGGGGTGAGGGTGGCAGCACGATATCATTGCACACCGACCGAGGCCTATGACCTTCCCATTTTTCGTCATGCTTCTGGCCGCCGTTGGGGTCTTCGTGGCCTTGTTGAGGTTGGTCATGCGGCGGCGCCATGGATGGGCCCGCCAGAGAACAGTCGTGACCGCACTGGTGGTGGTGATCGGCGGAATGGCGTTCGGAAAGGTAGGTGCCAACCAGGGGTTCCCTTGGTGGATCTACTACCCCATTCCGGCCATCATCACCGTCTTCGTGCCTCCACTCGTCTTCCGGATGACTAGGCGCGAGTTCGGCGAATATGTCGTGCTTGCGGTACTTGCAGCGCCACTGATTCACCTCTTCTTCTCGCTTGCCCTGGGCTGGGGCGAGTTCATGCCGTTCCTTCGGGTTCCACCCGTCTGGGAGTTGCTGTAACGGAATTGCCAGGCCTCGCCTCACTGCGCACTCGCCGAGGCAGCTCTCGGCGGTGAACCCATCACCTCGCCGCGCCTTGGCTCCGACCTTATCTTGCCGGCGATGACGGTAGCCCCGAACCAAGACAAGGAAGCCCTTGCCGGGTTCGAGCAGCAACCCGTGGGCCGTCGGGCTTCAGGAACTCACTTCCTGAAGTGCCGGTTACTCCCATGAACTTGAACAGGAGCCGATGATGGCAGATCAGGTGATTCTGGTGACGGGCGCGACGGGCAATACGGGTTCAGGAGTGGTCGCCGGACTACTCGCGCAAGGGCGCAAGGTCCGGGCCCTCGTTCGGGACGCTGCGAAGGGTGAGGGGCTGAAGGGCCAGGGTGCGGAGGTGGTTCTCGCAGATCTCGACAACCCGGCGAGCTTGACCCCCAGTCTCTTCGAGGGTGTCACGGACGTGTATTTCTGCACATGGAACGGGCCGACGGCGCTCCAGCAGTGGAACAACTTCCACGCGGCTCTGAAAGCAGCAGGTGCGTCGCCGCGGATCGTCCGCTTGGCGGCGTTCGGCACTCCAGAGAGCCGCATCATCAAGCAACTCGCCGAGGCGGTGCAAGACTTGAAGGACTCCGGTCTCGTCTGGACGATCCTCCAGCCCACCTTCTTCATGCAGAATACGATGATGACCGCGCAGTCCGTCAAGGACCAGGGCGCCATCTACTTCGACTGGGGCGATGGAAAGGCCGGGATCATCGACGTGCGGGACATCGTCGAGTCGGCGGTCAGCGTGCTCACCGCCACCGACGGTCGGTTCGACGGTCAAGCGTACGTGCTCACGGGGCCGGAGTCGATCGGCTTCGCCGAGGTGGCTTCGTACATCGGGAACGCGATCGGGAAGGACGTGAGCTACATTCCGGTGCCGCACGAGGCGGCGAAGCAGGCCATGGTCGGGATGGGTTTCCCCGAGTGGATCGTCGACGGGTTCGTCGAGCTATCGGTCGGCTTCGAAAACAACTTCGCCAACACGACAACGACGAATGTCGAGAAGCTGACCGGTCATCCGCCGCGGAGCTTCGAGCAGTTCGTGCAGGACTTTCGCGGCGTGTGGGAGGGGTAGCTCGACGGGAGGCGTCTATTCCGGAGCGCTCCACCCGTGGTCACGACGAGATGCCAGTGCTTTTCAGCACGGAGAGGATGATGAGCGCGTTGATCCACTCGACCCGAGCTGTGCTCCTCGCCGCGACTCTCTTCGCGTCGACACCGTGGTCCACCGCCGCGGCTCAGGCCGATCCGGTCCTCTCGGCGCGGACAGACTCCATCTTCGCTACGTGGGACAAATCGGACTCACCAGGCTGTGTGTGTGCCGTCATGCGCGATGGCAGCATCGTTCACGAACGTGGCTATGGAATGGCCAACCTCGAGCTGGACGCGGCGATTGGGTCAGAGTCCGTGTTCTACATCGGGTCGACGTCCAAGCAGTTCACCGCGGCCAGCATCGCACTCTTGGCCCTGCGCGGGGATCTCTCCCTCGACGAAGACATTCGGACGTACCTGCCAGAAATGCAGGACTTCGGTGAGCCGGTCACGGTGCGGCATCTCATTCATCATACCAGCGGTATTCGAGACTACTATGGTCTGCTCGGGCTGACTGGATGGACGGATAGGGACTACTTCAACAACGATCGGGTATACGAGCTGTTGGCTCGTCAACGGACCTTGAACTTTCCGCCCGGTGATCAGGAGCTTTACAGCAACTCGAATTACGTGCTGCTTGCCGAGATCGTCCGTCGGGTGAGCGGCGAGTCGTTGGCCCGGTTTGCCGCGGAGAACATCTTCGAGCCGCTGGGCATGAACGCGACGCGTTTCGGCGATGACTATCGCACGGTCGTGAAGCACCGAGCCGCCAGTTACGCGCCGGGGCTCGGTGGGTACCGGCGGTATCTCGTGCAGTTCGACGGGTACGGGGCCGGTGGTCTCCTGACCACAGTCGGCGATCTCGCAAAGTGGGATGAGAACTTCTACGACCCGACGGTCGGTGGACCAGAACTCCTGTCCCTGATACACCAACGGGGCACCCTCAACGACGGGTCCGATCTCGACTACGCGTTCGGATTGGCGCACGGGGAGTATCGCGGGCTACGGACGGTCGACCACGGTGGTGCGTTCAAAGGCTTCCGGGCGCAACTGCTCCGGTTTCCGGACCAGCATTTCTCGGTGGCCGTCCTGTGCAACCTCGCAACACTGAACCCGGCGTCGCTGGCCCTGCGTGTCGCCGACGTCTACCTGGAGGACGAGCTCCAGCCCGCGACTGCGACGGCATCGTTCGAAGCCCCACCCACGATCGACGTGCCGGAGGCCGAGCTGGAGCAGTTCACCGATCGATACTGGAACCCGAACCTGCGCGCCGTCCGTCGCATCTACGTGAAAGATGGGAGCCTCATGTACGACCGGGGCTCCGGCAGCGAGTCTCCATTGGGCGCGGTCGGGGACGGAGAGTTCGTGATGCTGGGCGTCGGGGTCGATGTGCGCGTGAGCTTCGAGCCGGCCGTGGGGGACTCACCGAAGCGAATGACAGTCGTCGTCGGTGGCGGTGAGCCGGTCGTGGCGAGGGCGTTCGAGCCGTGGACACCGACGAAAGACGAGCTCGAGTCGTACGCTGGTCGCTACTACAGCGACGAGCTCCAAACGGAGCACACAATCTCACTCGACCCGCAACGGAGCCGGCTCTTGGTTCGCGTCAAACACCAAGGGCCAGCGCCTTTGAGCCCGGTCATGAAGGACGTGTTCATCGTGCGGGCTGTCAGTTCGATGACCTTCATGCGAAACGCGCAAGGGGAGATCGAGGCCTACGATATCGATGCCGGCAGGATGCGGCACGTGCGGTTCACCAGAACGGCTGGCGACTCATAGCGGCGCACTTGTCGGATGAGGAGTGTGCACCGCCCGTCATCGCATAGCGTCGATGCCGACCAACACTGGAGTGTAGATGAAGCGTGAGGCAATCAATCCCTGGGATTGGGGTCTGCAATGGAGCATGAATCAGGCCGAGGTCGTCCAAGGTCTCAGTCGCTACCTCCACTGTTCCGGACAGGTCGCTCTCGTGCCTGACGCCGAATCAGAGATGGGAGTATCAGTCGTCCATGCTGGAGACATCCGCGGTCAGATGGAGGCGGCGCTGGAGAACATCGACGCGATTCTCGAGAAGGCAGCGATGACCCGATCGAACGTTCTTTCGATGCGCTTCTTTACGACAGACATAGACGGTTTTCTGCAAAATTATGACGTCTACGCGCGTTGGATTGGTGAGGCGGGCACCATGCCACCTCAGTCGCTGCTCGGTGTGAATCGTTTGGTGTTGCCGGAACTGCTCGTCGAGATCGAAGCGACGGCGGGCGCCTAGGGTAACGGATGGCGACCGGGAGACCGGGCGAATGAGGAGATCGTTTCTGCGGGTGATTGCGGGGGGGCTCACCCTCAGCGTGGTGGTGGCCTGCGCCAGCTCGACCCGGGCGCCAGAGCGTGATGCCGTTCAACCCGCCGGCCAGGCGGTCCTCACACCCGCGGCGCAGGCCGCGGCTGACGGTGGGATACCCTCCTACACCGCCGCAGACGTGCACTTCATGTCGGGCATGATCCGCCATCACGCGCAGGCGGTGTTGATGGCAGGCTGGGCGCCGAGCCACGACGCGGATGTCGCCGTGCGCGGTCTGTGCGAACGGATCGTCGTGGCCCAGCGCGACGAAATCGCGTTCATGCAGCGCTGGCTGCGGGAACGGGGTGAGACCGTTCCGCACGGAGATACCTCGCATGCCCACCTGACGCCCGGAATGGATCACTCAACGCTGATGCCGGGGATGCTCACTGGCGAGGAACTCGCGCAGCTCGACGGAACGCGTGGCGGCGATTTCGATCGGCTGTTCTTGAAGTTCATGATCTACCATCACGAGGGAGCAATCACGATGGTGGAGCAGCTCCTCGGGTCACACGGTGCTGCGCAGGACGACGACATCTTCTTGTTCGCCTCCGACGTCAACGCCGATCAAGGTGCCGAGATCGAACGCATGGACCGCATGCTCGAGGCCCTGTCCTCAGGAAGGTGAACGATGGCTGGACCTCTTACGTACCGCCGTGCCCCTTCAGGAGAATAGCTCGTGAGCTTCGACTCGTTGCCCCGATTTCAAAAGGCGCGATGGACCGCCGCGCCGCTCCGTTCCGTCGCTGCGTTCGTTTGCCTAGTGTCCGCCGCTGCGTGCAGTTCGTCGTCGAACGGCACCGTATCGATGAGGGCGCCCACACCCGACCCACGCGTGGGACTCGGCGCCGGATGGATGGATGCGGAGGAAGCGATCTGGAACCTGCGGGTGGTCTCGAAGACGCCGCCGTCGGAGCCGTTCTTGAGTCCGAGCACCCCGGGCGACCGTAGGCTCACGAACTCCGACCTCGCATTCACCGGGGACTACGTCATACAGGGCAACTATAGCGGTTATCAGATCTGGGACGTTTCCAACCCCGCGCGGCCTCGCATCCATCTGGCGTACGTCTGCCCCGGGTCACAGAGCGACGTATCGGTTTACCAGCATCTGATGTTCGTATCGGGAGAGGCCACAACCGGGCGCCTCGACTGCGGCCTACAGGGAGTGCCCGACTCGGTCAGCCTCGACCGGCTCCGCGGCATCCGCATCTTCGACATCAGCGACATCGGTCACCCAAGATACCTGACCAACGTGCAGACCTGCCGCGGTTCGCACACCCACACGGTCGTGTCGGACCCCAACGACGCTGCGAACGTCTACATCTACGTCTCGGGCTCCGCGCCAATCCGTTCTCCCAGGGAGCTCCCGGGGTGCTCGGATGCTCCTCTGGAGGAGGACCCGAACACCGCCCGGTTCCGGATCGAGGTCATCCGAGTGCCGCTGGCGGCGCCCGAGCAGGCGGAGATCGTGAGCTCGCCGCGGATCTTCGAAGGCCTTGGTCCAGCGCCGAGGCACGGTGAGACGCCCGCCGACTCGGCCGCTCGCGCGAGGGCGCGGGGAGGGCCGGCCCGTCCTCGGCGTGCCCGGGCGGGGCCAACGCAGTGCCACGACATCACCGTGTACCCAGCCATCGGGCTTGCGGGCGGGGCGTGCCGCGGCTACGGACTGCTCCTCGACATCGCCGACGTGGCGAATCCCAAGCGCATCGGCGCGGTAGCCGACTCGAACTTCGCCCTCTGGCACTCGGCAACGTTCAACAACGACGGCTCGAAGGTGTTGTTCACCGACGAGTGGGGCGGTGGGTCGCAGCCCCGATGCCGGGTGACGGACAAACCAGAGTGGGGAGCGAATGCGGTCTTCACACTCGTCGATAACGAGATGACCTTCAAGAGCTACTTCAAGCTCCCGGCCCCTCAGACATCCGTCGAGAATTGCGTGGCGCACAACGGCTCGCTGATCCCCATCCCGGGGCGCGACGTGATGGTCCAGGGATGGTATCAAGGGGGCATCTCAGTCTTCGACTGGACCGATCCGGAGCATGTATTCGAGATCGCCTACTTCGATCGCGGGCCGATGGATTCGACCGAGCTCGTCAGGGCCGGATCGTGGTCCGCCTATTGGTACAACGGATACATCGTGAGCTCCGAGATCTCGCGTGGGCTCGACATATTGGAATTGGTGCCGAGCGGCCTCCTCTCGCAGAACGAGATCGACGCCGCAAAGACGGTGCGTTTCGATTTCATGAACGTCCAAGAGCAGCCGCAGCTAGTGTGGCCCCCGAGCTTTGCACTGGCGCGCGCTTACCTCGACCAGCTCTCCCGGTCGCAGGGCCTCGCACCCGAGCGTGTGACGGCGGTGCGCAACGATCTCACCCACGCCGAGCGACTCTCGGGGCAACAGCGCCAGGATGCGCTGACGCAGCTCGCGGAGCGGCTGGAACGCGACGCAGCGGGTGCGACCGACCGGGCTAAGGCCCAGGCGCTGACGGTGGCGGTGAAGGAGTTGGCCGACGCCCGTCTCTGATCTCACTCATGTGCTGGCGACCATGAGGCTGCGCCGGCATCAGCGATCATGCGGCATTGAAAGGCGCAAAGCGTGATCGCGTGCCTGGGGTGGGGATCGTTGATCTGGGACCCGCGCGAGTTGCCGATCGTCGGGCGTTGGCTTGGGGACGGCCCCTTCGTGCCAGTGGAGTTCGCCCGTCAATCGAGCAATGGTCGGATCACGCTCGTGATCACACCGGGAGCCGTCCCAGTGCGCGTATTCTGGGCACAGTTCGCACCAATGGATCTGGCCGATGCATGCGATGCCTTGGGAGGGCGCGAGGGCGTGCCCGACGGCTGGAGAGAGAAGTACATCGGTCGATGGCGCGTCGGCGACGATCCACCTGATGCGATTCCGGGGCTCGCACCGTGGGCGCAAGGTCGAGGAGTTGATGCTGTCGTGTGGACGGCCCTACCACCGCGCTTCGACGGGCAGGAACAGGTCCCCGCTGTCGATGAGGTCATTGGGTACTTGGAAGGACTGCGGGGGGGCACTCGCGATGAGGCCGAGCGCTACATCCGTTGCGCGCCCGCTCAGACCGATACGGCATATCGACGCCGTATCGAAGTGGAGCTGGGATGGCGGGGTCGATGCGCGTAGAACTGATTGGCGTCCCGTACGATTCGGGCCGCTACCGCGAACGGTTGGGAGCCGGCCCCGAGTATCTGGTCAAGTTTGGACTGAGGGATCTGCTCGAGGAGCGGGGATACGACGTCCGCGTTCGGATGCTCGAGGCGCCGGCAGACAGTTGGCGAGCAGAGATCCGCACGGCCTTCGATCTGGCCGGCGCGGTCGCCGTTGCGGTCGCGGAGGCAGTGACCAGCGACGCCTTCCCCCTCGTGCTCTCGGGGAACTGCGGGCCGGCCGCCCTCGGCTGCGTCGGGGGCCTTGGGCCCTCGCCGGCAGTGACCTGGTTCGATGCGCACGGAGACTTCAACACGCCCGAGACCACCATCGGCGGCTTTCTGGACGGAATGGCCTTGGCGGCACTGACAGGTCGGTGCTGGCGACAGCTGGCGGCGGCGATACCCGGGTTCGAGCCGGTGCCCGAGACGGCGGTGGCCTTGGTGGGCGCGCGAGACCTGGACCCACTCGAGGCCGACGCGCTCGATGCATCGGAGGTGCGGCGCGTCTTCGCGAGAGAGCTACGGGAACGCCTCGAAGGTGTGCTGAGCGCCGTGGGCGAGGGCCGGTCCGCCGGGTATCTGCATCTGGATCTCGACGTGCTCGACCCGAGCGAGGGACGCGTCAACCCCTATGCGGCTCCGGACGGATTGAGCCGAGCCGATGTCGAGTGGGCCATCGGAGCCACCTCGCGCGCGCTTCCCATCCGCGCCGGGGCGCTGACCGCCTTCGATCCCGCTGGCGATCCCACCGGCAAGGCACGTGACGCTGCCCTGGCTCTAGGATTGACAGTCGTCGACGCGGCAACCGGTCGAGACGGTGCCTGAGATGCGCGACCTCGAAGCCGTCGGACTGACGCCGTGCGCATAGGGATCGTGGGCGGCTCGATCGCCGGGTGCGCCGCCGCGATTGAACTCGAGCGGGCTGGTCACGAAGTGGCAGTGGCGGAACGCTCGCGGGGCGGCCTCAAAGGACGCGGCGCGGGAATCGGAACGCCGGTCGGCACGCTGCAAACGCTGATCGACCGTGATCTCATCGATTCGGAGACTCCGCGCTTCGTCGTGTCCGATCATCCCTTCGTCGGGCGAACGACCACTGGCGATCGACTAGGTCACACCGCGCTGACCCTTCCGCTCGACATGGCGCTGCTCAATTGGGCCGATCTCTGGGGCCAACTGCGCAAGCGGGTGCGGGACCACGTCTACACGGAAGGTCGAGAGATCGTTGCCGTCGAGCCCCTGGAGCGCGGAGCGCAACTTCGCGGGTCCGATGGATGGAGCCATCGCTACGATCTCGTCCTCTTCGGCGACGGGTATCGCTCTCTCGGTCGAAGAAACCTCTTTCCGAAGACGGACGTCACCTACCGCGGCTACGTGCTCTGGCGCGGCGTCCTCGACGAGGCCCGGCTGCGCGACACCCGGCCATTGGAAACCGCCCTGTTCAGACTGCATTTCAAAGGAACGCCGGGGAACGCCGTCTTCTACTTCGTGCCCGGCGAAGGCGGATCGGTGGCGCGCGGCCGTCGCTGGGTGAACTGGGCATGCTACGTCCCCATGTCAGAGAATGAGCTGACAGAGTTCTTGGTTGATCGAGAGGGGAACCAGCACGAGCATTCCATTCCGCCCGGACTCATGCGCGCGAACGAAGAGCACCGACTCAAGGCGCTGATGGAAGAACACCTGCCATCGTACTTCGCAGAGATCATCGCTG
Source organism: Gemmatimonadota bacterium (assembly GCA_039591795.1). Taxonomy (GTDB): domain Bacteria; phylum Gemmatimonadota; class Gemmatimonadetes; order Gemmatimonadales; family GWC2-71-9; genus JBDHCY01. The sequence continues at coordinate 15,284 of JBDHCY010000046.1, forward strand.
ACTCCAGCGACACATTCGCGCAACCCATCTTCACGGTCGAGGTGCCGACGTACGCGAGGGGCAGGGTCTGTTTGCTGGGTGATGCTGGGTCCATCGCACCGCCCTTCACGGGAAGCGGCGTGTTCAAGGCTTTGATGAACGCGATAGACTTGCGGCAGGCGCTCGCCGACCGGCCGACCGTGGAGCAGGCTTTGGCAACCTGGAGCCGTGAGCAGACGCTGCGGGGGCAGAGACTGGCTGTCCTCGGCCGGCAAATGGAAGAGGCATTCGTTTGGGCAGCACCCGACTTTTCGACCATGTCCGAGACCACCGCTCGGACGTGGTGGACGCAGGCAGTGACCTTTCCGGAGGAGTTCAGGTACGTGGCCGGTGAGGACAGGTGAGATGAGCCCTGCTCCACACATGAGTCAGTCCCGCACGCGCTCTCGCTCCGTGCTCCTGTTCGTCGCGGTCGCTCTGCTCGTTGGTCTCGGGTCGTCGGCTTACGCAATGGGATCGCCGAATGGCCGCAAGCGCGGATGATTCCCGAGGACGGATAAGCGGCACCCGTTCGATGACCGAACCAGCAACCAAGGCGACAGCCTCCGGACCCCTACCACCGATTTTCTTTCTCGCGGCACTTCTGCTCCAGTTTGGATCTGATGGGCTCATCGAGCGTACCGGCAGCGCTACCCGTAGGCGAAGCGGGAAGAGCCGGAGGTGAGTGACTGGTCGCGCGCCGACCCGGATGCGTATCTCCGTCTCGATCTCCACGCGCATTTGGTCCTCCAGGGGGTGCCGCTTCACGATGTGTGGCGCGTTGCGCTGCCACGGGGTGGGTCGGGTCGCACGATCGCGGACGTTCGTTCACTCGTCACCGCCGAGCCCCTCCGACTGGGTCCCGTCGTCCGAGGGCTGTTCGGACTTCGGACCTGGTTGGGGTCGCTGTTCGGATGGGACTCCCTCGCTGCGACTCCGGAGGACTCTCTGTTCGACCGCGTCCCGGAAGAGTTGCGGAGGCGGTCGGTACCTCCGCCCGGCTCTCACGATGGTCCGTTCGTGCTACTCTACGGGCTCGAGCGCGAGAGCGTGAGCGAGATTCGTAACGCGACAGTGCATGCCTTCAGCGTCGTCGCGCTCGAGCCCTCGACGACCGGCTACACGCTCTACTGGGCGATCTATGTTCGGCCAGTTGGGCGAGTCACCCGGGTGTACATGGCGCTGATCGATCCGTTTCGCCGGATGCTCGTCTATCCCGCTATCCTGCGAGGACTGCATGATGCATGGGTGGCCAAGTATGGAGGGTCGGCCGAGTGATCGACAGGTGATTCGTTGCGCCCTTACACGGGATGGTGCGAGATGATCAAGACACATGCGGTGTGTCTGAGAGTCGGACGTGCGCTGTGCACCCCGCTTTCCCTCGGAGTAGTGCTCGGGAGCTGCTCGGAGAATGCCGATGTGGTCGTGCGGATCTCGGTAGAGCCGTCCCACGTGAGCGTCACCACCCCCATCACAATGACCGTGGTCGCCGAGAATGCGTCATCGCGTCGGGTGACCTGGGGCCAGGGCAGCTCGAGCTGCCAGCTCGGAGCGGTAGTGCGGGTGGGACAGGAGTCGCGGGAGGTGTTCGCGCGCCGCGCATGTACGGCAGACTTGATCGAGCAGGGGTTGGACGCGGGTGAATCGCGTACGGAGAGCTGGGAGTGGGGTGCAGAAGTGTTTGGGGAGATGGGGATCGACTCGGTGTCGCCGGGCACCTACTTGGTGCGCGGTGCGGCCGGGACGGCAGCGTTCAGCGAGGAGCTAGCGGTCGTGGTGGAGCCGCCTGCCAACTAGACTGCGCGTCGGGTCACGGCCGGAGGACACGATCGATACGCCTCAACGCAGCTATACCGATGAGGAAGTGACCCTCGTCCTGCGCCGGGTGGCGGAACTGCAAGAGCAGACTGGTGCGGGTGCAACTGAGTCGGATTCGTAGCGTGCGGATCGTCGCGATCTTGGGCGTCGCGTTCTCGACGCTCCCGGCGTGTCTCGGCGGCCAATCTCAAGACGACGTCACCTCACAGATCTGGGTCGACTACAACCCGTCGTGGCAGGCCTCGCCGACGTTGGAGGTCTACGGCGACATAGGGGTACGGACCGAACTTGCGTCTGACCGATGGTGGAGATTTGCCGTGCGTCCGAACACGCGCTACCGATGGCACGGTGTGGAGCTCATGGGGGGGGCTCGGAAGCTTCTATACGGTGAACCAGATTATCGCGAATCGGTGTTCTCTGCCCGAACCCTGTATCGGAGGCTCCGCTCGGACGAGCAACCCAAGGTCAGCAACGTACTGATCGTGAGCGCTTGAGGCACACGGTCTACAGTATCGGTGCCATCAGCCGCGCAATCCGCACCCGGAGCTTGAACCACCACGATCGATCGCGATAGTCGGCTTCGACCATTTCACGCGACCCAGCAAAGTCTTCGAGGAACGTCCGCTCGACTGACGCCGTGAACGCCGAGTCTGCCACGAACGCCGTCACCTCGAAATTCAGTCGGAACGATCGGTTGTCCATGTTCGCCGTGCCGATCGCCGCCACCCTGTCGTCGATGACCATGACCTTTTGGTGCATGAACCCGTGTCGATACCGGAAGAACTTGACGCCCGTGTGGCTCGCCTCGGCGAAATACGAGTACGCCGCGAGGTACACGAGATAATGGTCGGGATTCTCGGGAATGAGAATGCGGACGTCCACACCACGCAGCCCGGCCAGCTGGAGTGCACCGATCACCGCCTCGTCGGGGACGAAATAGGGGCTGGCGATCCAGATGCGTCGTGTCGCCGAGTTGATGGCGTGTACGAACATCAAGCCCGCCGTTTCGAGCGAGTCTGCCGGACCCGAGGGGACGATGAGCACTGGAAGATCGTCATGGACCGCGCTGGGCTCCCACCGCAGCGGGGGAGTGCTGTCGGTCGCCCAGTGCCAGTCCTCGAGAAACGACAGCTGGGCCGCCAGTGCCGCCGGGCCCTCGATCTTGACGTGGGTGTCGCGCCAGGGAGTCAGCGTGGGGTGCTTGCCGAGATACTCGTCGCCCACGTTGTGGCCGCCGATCCAAGTGGTGTGACCGTCCACGACGACGATCTTGCGGTGATTCCGGAAGTTGAGTTGGAAACGATTCCGTGGTCCTTTGCGGCTGTGAAAATCGTCGATCTGGGCACCCGCGTTTCGCAGGTCCTCCTTGTAGCGCTTCGGCAGCCGCTGACTCCCGACTTCATCGTAGAGGAAGTAGACTCTGGACGAGAACGTAGTCCTGCGCCGAGTCGATTCCTTCGAAGATGCTGGCGAAGGTTGCCTCGCCGTCGACGAGAAGCTCGGCCCGGTTGCCGCGTAGCAGCGGAATCTTCGCCAGCCGCACCGCCGCCAGCGCCGCCCGATTCTCCTCCCCCAGCGGGACGATGTGCTGCGAAACCCGGTCTGCCGCACTGGTCGCGATGTCACGGACGTCGAGCCCGTCCTCCTGCCTCGCGGTGACGTAACCGCGAAACTTGCTGCGCCCCAATACCCAATAGGCCGGAACCGCGACGTAGGGAAACGTCACGAGGGAGATCGACCACGCGATGGCACCTTGCGAGGTTCGGGTGCTCATGACGGCGTGCACCGCCGAGAGAATGCCGAGGAGCTCGAAGAACAGCACGACGAGGGTCACGAGTCGCCTCTTCTCTTGAGGAATGCCCCGAAACGGTGACGGAACTTGAGCAATGCCATGGTCGCACGTAAGCACGGGGTAAATACGAACTTGGCAACCGGGCCCAGCTTCGTGACAACGCGCTAGAAGTACGTGGCGACCGAAAACAAGAGCTTGGCGAACTGGGCGGCCGAATTGAACCGATCCGTGGCTCGGCCACGGACGTAGTTGAACTTGAACACGGTCTCGGTGTTGGGCCGGAAGTTCGCGCCTAGGGTGAGTTGGCGCGTGTCGTCGCCAGGAATGTCTCTGTCAAGATCGATGGCGTCGAGGCGCAGCCCGACGGAGAAATGCGACCGCGGCATGGTCGAGATCCAGCCCTGTCCGAAATCCCTCAGCACGTCGAGATAGAAGCCCCCCTGGCGCGATGCGTGGGTCGCGGTCAACGACGGGGGCACGTTCACCCGTCCGAATCCGCCTTCGCCCGACACGCGGAAGCCAAGCACCGAAGCGTCGAAGTCGACCGCATAGAGACTCACGTTGCGCCGCTCGTCCAATTGGGCCCCATCGCGCTTGAACTCGTTGTAGGGACCGGTGTGTCCCGAGAGCCCCAGTTCCAAGGCGAGGCTCGGGCTCCAGGTCACCCGCCCGACGAACGACGGAGCGCTGTTGTTGTCCTCGACGTTGCGCCGGCCACTGGGGATCCGGGTTCCTTCCGGCGCGACGTTCACCACGCCGTCGTGGAAGCCGTTGACCAAGTAGGCCTCGTAGGTAATCCGCCCGGTCACGCCCACCGGAATCGTGCCGAGCGCCCCTAGACCCGGCTCAGAGAGCGCGACGCCGAAGAGCTCGGTCGATACGAGTGGCCGATCGGTGAACTCGTTCAAGGGACTGTCGTGCGAGAGATTGAATCGCCCGATGGGCGAGAGCAGCATGCCGGCGCGAAACGCAAAGGCTTCGTGAATGGTGAGGTCGATCGCTGCGAACTCGAGCAAGATCTCCTCGGTGCCCTCCTCGAACTCGAGCTCGGCGGCAAACCGCACGAAGTCACTCACCTGCGCGGCCGTGAAGAGATTGAACCGCTTGGGGACGAACGTGAACTCGCTGATACCTTCCTCCCGCTCCCACCGGGTGTGGAACTCGGCATATCCTCCAAACGCCGCGCGACCGAGAAGCTCGAACAAGTAGGGCTTGTCGTAGATGCCGCCGCGGACGAAGGCGCGAGTCTCGGTCGTATCCTGCTGGCCGTGGGCTGCCCCGGGAGATATGAGTGCGGCAAGCACGAGTATCAAAATCAGGCGTCTCATTCGGCCGACCCCAAGTCGATCGTGAGGACGCCGTCGTCAGAGAGGTGCACGGGATAGCGGTCGAGCGGCGCTTGCGTCGGGCCACGCAGCACCTTGCCGTCGCGCGTGTACATCGATCCGTGGCAGGGACACTCGAGGCGGTCTCGCGCGATGTCCACCGTACAGCCCTGATGCTTGCAAATGGGAGACACGGCGGCGAAGTCACCGTTCTCCAATGCGAGGACATAGTACATGCGGTTGGAACCCGCCGGTCGAATCTTGAGCGCCCCGCCAGGCTGCCGGAGTCTCGGGTAGTCGCGAAGAGGCAGGTGCACGAGGCTGCCGTCGGGAGTCACGGGTGTCACGACCATCGAGGCACAGGCACCGACGATCCCGGCGGCCGCCATCTGGACGAAGTGTCGCCGATCCATGGTTATCGGGATTCGACAAAGGCAACGAGAGCCGCCCGATCTTCCGGGCTGAGTGCGTCGAATCCCAGCCGCACCTGTTCGGCCTCACCGCCGTGCAATGCGATCGCCGCATCGATCGACTGCGCACGGCCGTCGTGGAGCAAGAACATGTCGCCGTTCAGAAAGTCGGGGACGAGCCGGAGTCCCCAGAGCGGCGCGGTGCGCCATTCGCGGCCGGTTGCGTCACCGTCCGGGCGATTGTCGGCGAGCGCGCCACCCATGTCGTGGAGCAGAAGGTCCGAGTAGAGCACCACGTCTTGATTGGCAAGCGCACGGATGTTGCTCGGCCCGGTTCGGAACTGTCTTACGTGACACTTGGCGCAGCCTACCTGATCGAAGAGCGCGGACCCGCGCCGGCGCTCCGGTGTGTCTTCTCCAGGCGCCGGAGGGGCGAGCATCCGCACGTAGTCCACGACGGCTCGTACCGTCGAGGCAGGCACCTCCGGATCGGGCACGAAATCGTGCGCGAGGGTCGCGGCCCCGGTTTGCGGGTTGACGTTCTCGAATGGGAGAAAGTCGGTCGTGATCCCCATGTCCTGGTGATACGCCTCGACGGCCTGCTGCAGCACCGAGCTGACCTGAGCCTTGCGACTGAAGCGGCCGAGTTGCAGTCCCGAGCCCCCACCGACCTCGGTGGACGGGACGAACTCGGCTGACATCACCCAGTTGGGTCGTCCCGAGATTCCGTCCTGATCGGCGTCGAGTGAGTCGACGTGCTGGAGAATCGCGTCGACCGGAATCGCCTCGATCAATCCGATGCCGAAGACGGGAGGGGGCAGGCGAACGGAGACGTCGACACCAGCGGGCAGGACCTCCGGGATCGCGCCCAGGATGGCGCGATCCTGCAGCTGCGGGCCGCCCAGGTCACGCGCGAGGTCGGCGCCGAGACTGAATCGGGTGAGTGCGTTGCTGGTACGCCCTCGTCCGTCGCCGCTATGACAGGCGGCACAGGCGACATCGTTGAAGATCGGTCCGAGCCCAGTGGCCGCGGAGAATGCCTCTTCGAAGGCCGCGTCTCCACGGAGAAACACCGCCATCTCGGCGTCGGTGAGCCCCGGCACCGGCGCGTCGAACACGTCGGCGTCGGCAGGGGGCGACGTCAGCAGCGTGTCACACGCGGCGGCGCAGACCGCGATCAGCGTGATTAAAGGGGCAATTCGTCTCATAGCGACAAAGGTTAGGCTTGCCTAAATACTGTACTGTGTTCGCACTAATTCGTCAACAGACAGACTCACGGCAGGCGCTACTCGGCGGGCCGCTGCGGGCCCCGCGGCAGGCGGTTAACATGAGCCGCGGAGCACTTGTTTCCCCAGGAGGTTGCCAGCATGTCCGGTTCGGGCGGGCAGTTCGACTCGGAGAAGGCGGATGCGTTTGGCGGCCGCCTGCTCGACGTACTCAATAGCGGTGCGCTCTGTCTCATGACGTCGATCGGCCACCGCACGGGGCTCTTCGACGCCATGCGTGACCAGCCGCCGATGACCTCACAGGCGCTGGCCTCCAAGGCGGGGTTGAACGAGCGCTACGTGCGTGAGTGGCTCGGTGCCATGGTCACGGCAGGCGTCGTCGAGGTCCATCCGGAAGAGCTCACCTTTCGCTTGCCGGCGGAGCACGCGGCATTCTCGACCAGGGTGGCGGGCGCGGACAACATGGCGGTCTTCACGCAGTACATCGCGGTGCTGGGGGGAGTGGAAGATGCCATTGTCGAGTGCTTCAAGCGCGGCGGTGGCGTTCCCTACGACCGGTTTCCGCGATTCCACGACGTCATGGCCGAAGACAGTGGGCAGTCGGTGGTGTCCTCTCTCGAGTCTCACATCCTGCCTCTCGTGCCGGGGTTAGCCGACGAGCTCACTCGTGGCGTCCGCGTACTCGATGTCGGCTGCGGCCGCGGCCGCATCATGATCCGACTCGCCGAGTCGTTTCCCAAGAGCCACTTCGTCGGGATGGATCTCTCCGAGGAGGCGATTCAGGGCGCGCGTGACGAGGCTTCGTCCCGCCGCCTCGAGAACATCGATTTCATCGCGCTTGATCTTTCTGATTTCCACGAGACGGCAGAACCGGAGTCATTCGACTTCATCACGAGCTTCGACGCCGTGCACGATCAGGCACGGCCGCTCAACCTGCTGAAGGGTATTCACCGGGCACTCAAGGGCGACGGCGTGTACTTGATGCAGGATATCAAGGGGTCGAGCCACGTCTACAACAATCTCGATCATCCAATCGGCACGTTCCTTTACACCGTATCGTGCATGCATTGCATGACCGTATCCCTTGCGCAAGAAGGAGAGGGACTCGGTGCGATGTGGGGCGAGGAGACGACGCGAGAATACGTGGAGCGCGCCGGCTTTCGATCGATCGAAACGCACGAGCTCGAGCATGACATCCAGAACAACTGGTATGTGATCAGGAAGTGAGCTCGAACAGGGCTACGAAGGACTGCAAGGCATAGCAGTCGGAGGCAAGCTGTGCGGAGATCAGAGGAACCAGACGCGAGCGACCAGTCTCACCTGGTAACGCGAATGGAGGGCGCGCGCCCGCCCAGGCCGCGCGACACGGGCCCGTCGAGTGGTCTGCCGGCAGACCTGCTCCGCGATGCGGCCAGACGGCTCCGCGTGGTGGCGTTGATCTTCGCCGCCGGGTTCATCATAGCAGAGTTCTCCGTCATCCTCTTCGTCCCCGAATTGCGTGGACAGTACGATGATTTCTACGGATGGGGCCCCGGCTCGATTTCGCTGATGGCGGCCTTCGTTGTAATGGTCGTGGCAGGGAGTCGGCGGCTCTCCCTCGAGACGATCATGAACGTCGGCGTAGCGTTCGAAGTATTCGCTGCCTACGGCATTGCGTTCGCGGCCTACTGGGGCGTCTACCCGGATCTCGGCCATGCACCCGCACACTTGGAGATCCTGGGCCTCTCGTTCGTCGCTCCGTGGATCATGTTCTACACCATTGTGATCCCCAACCAACCTCGGAAGGCGCTCTGGGCCGCCGCACTCGCCGCCACCTCGGTTCCGGTTGCACTCATACTCACGATGCGGTATGGCGGCACGTCCATCCGGCTCGGGGCGGGGGGATGGATCAACTCCGTCGTGATGCCGTATGGCATCATCGTCGTGACGGCGTACATCGGCGCTCGCGTCGTGTTCAAACTGGGTACGGCGGTACGGCAGGCGCGTGAGATGGGGAGCTATCGGCTCGTCGAGCGGCTGGGGCAAGGAGGCATGGGCGAGGTGTGGCGTGCCAGGCATCGCATGCTCGCGCGACCTGCCGCCATCAAGCTCATTCGGGCGGACATCGTTGAGGCCGTCGGTGCTCGCGAGGACGAGGATCGGCAGCAAGTCTTGGCACGCTTCGAGCGAGAGGCGCAGGCCACGGCGCTCTTGCAATCGCCGCACACCATTGAGCTATACGACTACGGCGTGACTGATGACGGAACCTTCTACTACGTGATGGAGCTCCTCGATGGGTTCGATCTCGAGATTCTCGGGGAACGATTCGGACCGCAGCCGCCGGAGCGGGTCATCCACCTCCTCAGCCAAGTCTGCGACTCGCTGGCGGAAGCGCACGCCGCCTCGCTGATCCATCGGGACATCAAGCCCGCGAATATCTACGTGTGCCGGTACGGTCGGTCCATCGACTTCGTGAAAGTGCTCGACTTTGGGCTCGTCAAACAGCAGCAGGAGGTGATCCCAGAGGGGCTGACGACGACCGGCGAAGGCACCGTCCCGGGCACCCCTGGCTACATGTCGCCGGAGCAGGCAGCAGGTGAGCAACGGGTCGACAGTCGTGCCGATCTGTACTCCCTGGGGTGCGTGGCATATTGGCTCCTGACGGGTCAGATGGTGTTCGAGGCCGAGAACGCTGCCGGAATGATGGTTCGCCACGTCGCCGCGCCGCCCGTCCCTCCGTCGCAGCGCACGGAGCTCGCGATACCTCCAGCGCTCGACGAGGTGATCTTGGCGTGCCTCGAGAAGGACCCGGAAAGGCGACTCGGCACGGCCGACGAGCTCGCTGAGCGCCTAGCGGCGTGCCCGACGCCGTCTCCCTGGACACCTGAGCGCGCGCGGCAGTGGTGGGACCTTCATCGCCCGCCCGTGACGCGCATGAGCGAGACGGAGCGGAAGCTCGTACCGGCGTGAGCTCCCGCTGAGAGACGCCTGCCTGGTGAGGGGATTTGCCCGTCGGGCGATATGGGATAACGTCAGGCTCGGCACCCACAGCAGCCGTCCCGGTTACGCGTCAATACGACGTCAGGTTCGTCGACGAGGCGTAGCTCCGCACTCCTTGCTCAGGGGGATGTCACGATGCCCGGACTTCGCATTGTCGGTTTGCTTGGACTGGCAGCACTCTTCGCAGCTCAACCCGCGGTCTCTCAGAGCACACCAGCCGATTATCGCGACGAGTTCTTGCAGCACTTCGAGCGCTCGAGCGGCAAGATCATGGCTTTGGCTGACGTGATGCCCGAGGAGCTGTATGAATGGAGCCCGGGCGACGGGGTGATGTCAATTGCGCGAGTGTACATGCACATAGCGCGCTACAACTTCTACTATCTCGAGTCATCGTTGGGCATCAGCGCACCAAGCGACATCGACGTTCCCAATCTGGAGAGCATCAGTGACAAAGCCCGAGTCGAGAAGCTTCTCGAGCGCTCGGTGGAGCACGTGCGCAGGTCAGTGACGGCGATGAAGGCGAAGGATATAGAGGAGGGGACGATGCTCTACGGGCGTCAGGTTGCCGGTTGGGCCGTGCTCTTTCAGCTACTCGCACACATGAACGAGCACGTCGGCCAGTCGATAGCGTACGCTCGCATGAACAACGTCGTCCCACCCTGGTCACGCTGAGTCGCGGTATCGGAAGCAAGGGCGGCGACCCATTGATGACCGTGCAGATAGGCGCCTGGAGAGTGATGCGACGAGACGTGACGGCGCCATTCTCCGCATGGGGGTGGGCTCTCGCGCTGGCGCTGAGCTCGGTCGGGTGTCTTGAGCGCGACGCCCCACCTGGTGGGTGGGGCAGTGTCGATGCAATGATTGAGAATGTCGCGCTCGTCACAATGGAGATCGACACGGTGCTGCCAGACGGAGGCGTGGCGGTGAGCTCCGGCAGCATAGCATGGGTGGGTCCCGCGACCGCCGTACCTGCCGATCTCAATGCGGCGCGCATCGACGGGCAAGGCCATTTTCTCATGCCCGGACTCATCGATCTTCACGTGCATGCCTCCGAGCACGATCTCCCGCTATTCCTCGCCGCTGGCGTGACGACGGTGCTCTTCAAGCACGGAGCGCCGGAGCACCTCGAGTGGCGCTCCTTGGCGGAGCAAGGGAAGCTCGTATCACCGCGAATCTTCTCGACGGGACCGATGATCGCCGGTCGAGAGATTCACTGGCCACACGCAGTGGCGCTCTCGGCAGATGAGGCGCGCGCGCTCGTACGCGAGCACGCCTCGGCTGGATATGACTTCATCAAGGTCTATGACTTCTTGAGTCCGGCGGCCTACGACGCCCTGTCCGCCACGGCGCGGGAGCTGGGCATCCCATTCCTCGGTCATGTGCCGCAGGGTGTGAGCCTCGAGCATGCGCTCGCCGCCGGGCAACTCTGTATCGACCACGCCGAGCAGCTCATTTACGCGTTTGCGGGTCGCGAGCGATCGATGGAGCTGCCACGCGAGGCGGTCGACTCGGTCGCGAGCAGTCTCGCCGGTCGCAACGCCTGTGTGACCTCGACGCTTTTCGGCATGAAGGTCTTCGGCATGAAGGCGATGATGATGCGCGGCTCGCCGTGGTTCGATTCGCTCTATGCCAGACCGGCCATGGAATTGGTCGATGCCGGAATCAGTGAATGGTGGAGCTCGTTTCGCGGCGCGACGCCGAGTGACGAGGCGAAAGCTCGCCGCGTGCACTTCTACGAGTCGCAGCGGGATCTCACGAGACGACTCGTGGAGAGCGGCGTCACTCTGGCGGCTGGAACCGACACACCAAACCTGTTGCTGATCCCAGGATACGCCCTTCACGATGAGCTTGAGATATTGGTCGATGAGGTCGGGTTGAGTCCATTTCAGGCACTACGAGCAGTAACGGCCCACGCGTCGACCATTCTCGGAAGGCAAGAGGAGTTTGGGGTGATCGTGCCGGGAGCGAGCGCGGATCTCTTGTTAGTCAATGGCAATCCACTGGACGACGTCAGTGCCGTTCGGCGCACGATCGGAGTGATGATGCGAGGTCGATGGTACGGCCGCGAGGAGCTGGCTCGGCTGGTCGACCCCCTGCCTGGAGGTGGCTCGCTGTGACCATTCGTTCTACTGAGGGGAGGGTCTCATGACCTCGATCGGGAGAGCGCTGCTCTTTGGCTTCCTGACGTGGCTTGTGCCGTTTCTCGTTGCATTTGCGATCTTCCCGATCCGCGAGTCATCGCGGCCGCTATTCGAGTCGATCATGCCCGTGGCGATCGCCGGAGCAGTCGTGGCGTTCGCGCTGGTCTATTTCGGCCGCGTCCGCCAGGGCTTCGTGCGAGAAGGTCTGCTGCTCGGGACGCTGTGGCTCGCGATGAGTGTGCTCATCGACCTGCCACTCATGCTCTTGGGCGGGCCGATGCAGATGACGGCGGGACAGTACGTCGCGGATATTGGAACGACGTACCTGATGATCCCTCTCATAACCGTTGGCATTGCAATCGCCAGCGGGCGAGCGCAATCGACTGAGGGAGGGTAGGCGGATCGCTCGACGGTTGATAACTCGAAAGGGTCGAGCTTCTACGGACGATGGAGAGTCGCGATCGGCCCAGCCGCGTGGCTCCTCCGTAGCGGTGTGCGCGACGGCTTGACTCTGGTCGCGGTCACCGGTGTGAGTGTCCTCGTGTTGGTAGGGATTGCTCACCACGTTGCGTCGGGCCCTCGATGAGTGGGGGTGATGGTTCACGGCGGCAGCACAGCGCGCATCACGGGAGACCTCGGGATGAACGCTCCCTCCGTAGACCGATTCGAGGAAATCATGCGTAGAGTCGCCTACATCACGCTCACCTCGCTGTTGTTCTCAGCAGTGCCGAGTGCAGCCCAGCGGCGCAGCACACCGCCCGATTGGCCCGCTCCAGCCCATGAACTGCTCATCGTCGGCACGTTCCACTTTCAGGATGCCGGGCTCGACAGTTATCGACCACTCGTCGATGTCGACATCCTCTCCCCTGAGCGCCAAGAACAGATCCAGATCGTCGTCGAGCGCCTGGCTCGGTTCCGACCCACCAAGGTCACCGTCGAAGTGATGCCGGAGCGGCAGCTATGGCTGGACTCACTGTATGCGGCGTACCGGAGTGGATCGTGGGAACTTGGCAGCAACGAGGTCTTCCAACTCGGCTTTCGACTCGCCTCCCTCGCGGGCCACGACCGGGTGTTTGCGGTTGACGCGAAGCGCCGTTTTTATGAGCCGTGGGTCGATCCTGATTCCTTCGCTTTGGCAAACGACCAACAGCACCTGCTCGACCCGGACATCGACCGGCAGTACGCGCGGCTCCATGGGTGGGACGACACGACCAAGGCGAACCAAACGCTTCTCGAGCACTTGTCGTACCTCAATGAGCCGTCACGAGTCCTGCGGTCGCACGGCCAATACCTGACGGGCAACTTCGAAGTCGGCATTGGTGACGAGTATCCCGGTGTGGACGCGAAGACGGCGTGGTTCAACAGGAACCTGAAGATCTTTGCGAACTTGCAGCGCTTGGTTGGTCGAGAACAGGAACGCGTGCTGCTAATCATCGGCGCAGGTCATGTCGCGATTTTGGGGCACTCGGCAGAGGCGTCGCCACAATTCCGGCTCGTCGACATCTCCGAGGTGTTGGGCGATCAGCCCTGAATGCGGGCCTCCAAGGCTGCTGGACGCCGAATGTGCCGCCGCTGGGAGCCGACACATCGTGACCTGCCCGAGTGACTAGTCGGTGATCCCGCAGCTGATCGGCTACTTCCCGAAGCGAACCACGAAGCGGCCCGACTGGCTGGCCGCGGCGGGCGTTGACGAAATCGCAAGTGTCTCGTCCTGCATTTCCGCCGGACCCGACGATTGGATCCAGTTGTGGTTGCACAATCGATGGGGATTCTACGACAGCCCCGAGATTGCCCTCAAAGCCGTGCCGACGGCGCTCAGGTCCGAGTTCGATCTTTTCGCCTACGAGCTCTACCCGGCGGTGTTCGACACAGGCGACGAGCGGCCGTTGGCGATCCCTCCCTCGGACGCTGTGGGATTGGATGATTCCTTCGTGAGCCTGGGCTACGACGTCGTCAGTCGGAGCACGGGAGACTTCTTCGAGTGCTCCCCACTGTCGTGCAATGGCATGGCCGAGGAGGTGGCAGTGAATTCCCACTGTCTCCTTGCCGACCTGAAGGCGGCATTGGAGCTCGCCAGGCGGTGCGACGGGGCAGGGTGCGAGCCGGGGCCATATTACGTGATGAGAGTCTGGCGGCGGAATCGATAGGGCAAAGGCGTCTTTCTGGACCTTCTTTCCTGAGCCGATCACCGATTGTGCAGAAAGACTGTTCGCGGTACGTTGAGCCTTGCGAGGCCCGTCACGGACGGTTGAACGTCTGAGTGTGCCCCACGCGTGCCTACGGCCCGGGGCGGCTGGCAGTCCACGGCACGCTGGTCGCGATGGAGGACATTGTCGATGGCGGAGCTGAAGACCAGGAAGACCGGTCAAAGTGTTGCCAAATTCCTGAGCGCCGTGACTGACGACCAGCGACGCCGGGATTGCCGCATCGTGTCGAAGATGATGAGAGAGGCGACCGGCGCGAAACCCCAGATGTGGGGAGCGAGCATCGTGGGCTTCGGCAGCTATCATTACAAGTATGCCAGCGGTCGCGAAGGCGACTGGTTGGTGACGGGCTTTTCGCCGCGAAAGCGAGACCTCACTCTGTATATCATGGCCGGATTCGCGCGGTATCCTGCCTTGCTGCGCAAGCTCGGCAAGCACAGGACTGGCAAGTCGTGCTTGTACATCAAGAAACTGGCTGACGTCGATCTCGAGGTCTTACAGGAGCTCATCGAGCGGTCGGTTGAATCCGTCCGTCGATCGGCGGCGAGCTGACGCCCCACGTACAGCCTCCCGCGTTCCGAGGGCCTCAGCAGGTGGCCGATCCGGCGAGAAGATGAGCGCGCCTGACGGCCCGCCGATGTACGTGCCGACGATGGACGTCTTTCTCAATCGTTGGTTTCGCACCTATGAAGAGGCTCGAAGGTATCTCGACACCGAGGGCGGCTTTCTCTTCCCCTACGGAGAGCAGTACTTCGTGACCGAAGAGGTGGCCATACGCGAACTGGGTCTCGACCCGGCAGACCCCGATTGGGGGCGCATCGGTCGTGACTGGGTGCACCCGGTCGATCGCGCGGCCTGGGAGCGACTTCGACATCTCCGTGAGATTGCCGCCTGACGATCCGATGGGCGGCGATGCATTGCCACGAGTCCTAGGCAAGGATGGCCCGTCTTGGACCCACCGCTCGTGACACGTTCACCCATCTTCAGGCGTCCCGTCGCTCAATGGAGCGGGATCGTCGCGATCGCCACCATCCTGGACTTGACCGCTCGGTTCGGGAGGCCGTTTGATCTGACTCGCGTACTCCGTGTCGAGGCACTGCTATTCCCGATCACCGGGCTGCTGCTCCTCTTTCTCATGCAGCGCGGAGCACGACTGGCGGGGTGGCGACGTGGGCTCCAATGGACGCTGATAGCCTCGTTTTTTCTGGCCGGGCTGCGATCGGCGCTCTGGGCACTCGGTATCCCAGTAATGGTTGCGAACGGCACCCTCCTAGTGATTGCTGTGCTTGTGCTCGCCGTTCTCGTGCTGCGCCGCTGGCGCTTCCGCCGAGGGAAGCTAGCGCGGCAATGACGCCTCGAACGTGAGGTGACCTGCCTCGACGGCGAGGTTCGTGATCTCTGCGTAGTCGCGGCCCTGAAGGATCAGCGATGAGATGAGCCCGCCGAGCCGGTCGAACGCCCAGGCGGGGGCGGGAAGTCGGCCCAGGCGACCCCGCACGAAGTCGAGCTCGAGGTCGCCGGCTCCGGCTCGCGGCGCGAACACGACGAGAGCCGGTTGTTGCCAACGCCAAGCTTGGACATATCCCGCGATCACAATGTGGCCTTCCCCGGTGAAACGCACTTGCACATCTCCCGTCCGAAGGCGAGGATCGAGGATGGCTACCAGTCGCTCCGTGAGGGATCGCTCCTCGCGCTGGGCCGATTCGCGCTCGCGCAGCATCGTCCGCAATCCCTCGATATCACCGGCCTGTTGGAGTTGTTCTGGCGGCAGCGTCTCCAGAGCCCGCATGAGCTCCGGCATCATGAGGCCCAGGCTCAGGGTCGAGGTCGCCTCGGCTTCGGCGATCGTGATCCGGAAACGCCGGCTAGCAGCGGCGGCCTGGAGCGCCGTGGCTGTGCGCTTCACCAGTCGTTGCGCAGCGTCTCGCGTCGCGGGCACAGGCTCGCCGTACTCGGATGTGAGGCTCTGGAGGTTCACGCCGGCTGAGCAGGTCGCGATCGAGAGCACAGCCACGGTCAGGCCGATGGCCAGGAACGCAAGCTTGCGTCCCCGGATCCGCGGGAACCGCACGACCGACTTGACGGCACCTCGGGCAGCGAGTCCAAGCAGCCCCAGACGAGACACACCGCGCAGCGCAGCGCGGGCGGTGGTCAACGCCTGGTTGACCTGCTCCTGCTGCTCGGGAGTGAGACTCTCGCGCGGATCTTTCTCGTCTGCCAAGCCCACCTCGCAGCTCAGGACTGAGGCCTAACATGTGGTTCTCGCTGGTGGGGTTCAAGTGGGTGTAGGTGGAGGACGGTCTAAGACGGTCGAGGACGCTGGAGACCATCATTATTCTGAGGACGTGGTCGCGAGCGATGTGTTCTCGTGGCTCTTTCCTTCGTTAGCCGGTAGGTGCCGATGTTCAAGCGAGTGAGCCTCTCCATCCTGCAAGGGCTGGCCGTGCTCACGGCCGGGGCCGCTGCCCAGGTAGCAGACCTGGAGCCCGCTCTCGTGCCCGACACTGTTCGAGCAGAGATCGTCGGCTTTCTCACATCGTATTACGACGCGCTGAGCGATCGTGACTGGGGTCGGTTTTCCGCTCACTTCTGGCCTGGCGCTACAATCACGACCGTGTGGCAGGCGCCCGGTGAGACGACGCCGCGCGTGACGAGCTACACGGTGCCAGCGTTCATCGAGCAGGCGCCCGCTGGCCCGGGCAGCAAGGAGATCTTCGAGGAGAGGATGTTGAGCGCTGAAGTGCACATGCGGTCGGGCCTCGGGATGGTCTTCGCCCGATATCGGGCTCGCTTCGGCAATCCGGGGGATGTGTCGGAGTGGGAGGGCCTGGATTCATTCGCGCTCCTGAAGCACGCCGGGGAGTGGCGGATCGTCTCACTATCGTTCGCTCCCGAATCGTGACGGTGGCAAGTCGCCGCGCGCCGCGTGCTGGGACGCCATGAGCGTCGAGTCTCGCGTCACACTTCGCCAGGCTGACGAGACCGATCGCGACTTCGCGCGGACAACCCATCACGCAGGCTCGGCTCAGGGAGGCTAGGCGTGGACCACGACAGCTTCGATGGCATTCGCATCACCAGCATTCTTGGCACGGCCCGTCCGGGGAGCAAGACGGGGAAGGCACTGGCTCTCGTCGCCGACGAGTTCGACCGTGCTCCGGAGATCGAGCATCAACTGATCGATCTCGGGAGTCTGGAGCTACCCATTGCAGGTCGAGGCAAGGCTGCGGCACCTCTCTTGGCCGCCGTCGAGCGCGTGCGTTCGTCTCACGGTGTAGTCATCGCAACGCCCGAGTATCACGGCAGCTTTGCGGGCGCGCTGAAGCTGTTCATCGAGAACCTCGGGTTTCCCTCCGCGCTGTCTACCAAGCCGGTGGCACTCCTGGGGGTCGCTGCGGGTCGCATCGGCGCCATCAAGTCGCTGGAGCATCTGCGCAGTGTCTGTTCTCACGTCGGCGCGATCGTGCTCCCGGGGCCCGTATCGGTCGCCGGGGTGCGTGGAGTGTTCGATGCCGAGGGGCACTGCACCGATCCTGTCGTGGAAAAGCATATCCGAGGTCTCAGTCGACATCTGCTGGACTACGTGCAGAAGGCCGTCTGTCCGTTGGCCAGCATCGAGGCGGCAGTCCGCGGCGGATAGCGCGTCACGGGCTCGCCTTCCTTGGGGTCGAGGTCGCCCGCCGGATCGCCGCCGGGGGCGCGTGGTCGGCTCGATCAACACGGGTGACCTGAGATCCGTCTCGGCTGCGGCGCACAGGCGGCCCGATTTGTGCGGAATCCAATGGCGATATACTTTTTGACAGTGAGCGACTCGACACGCTCAGACCGACGGGTCCCCACCCCGTCCAGCAACGCAGTCCCTGGGAGTGCACCGACGGCTGTCTAGGAGAAGCAATGACCAAAAGCGACGACCGAAAACTAGCTGCACTAGTGAAGAAGAATGCGGCCAAGGCTGCTAATCCGAAGAACGACCCCAAGGCGAATCGGCGACGTCAGTACGACTCTACGCTACCGGCCGATGCCGAAGAGGATGGCGACCTTCGGGCCTTCTTTTCCGAGATGAAGAAGCGCGAGTTCTAGCGCAGCTCGCAGTCTTGGCTGCGCAGGCAGATGTGGAGGCCGAGCGAGGTAGTCCACTCCCAGACTGACCCGTTCACCAAGAGCAGTCTGGCGTCGCGAAGGAGGAGACGCAGTGGACAAGCAGATGATGGCGCTTCTCATTCCGATCATGGCCCTGGCGATTCCCATCACGGCTGTCGTGATGAGCGGGCTGCACAGGATATGGCGCCTGCGCGTCGAAGAAGCACGGGCACGCGCGCAAATGCACAGCGGTGAGGGGCAAGGTGAGATAACGGCGCTGCGCGAGGAGGTTGGGCAGCTGCGCGAGGAGCTCACCGAGGTTCACGAACGGTTGGACTTCACGGAGCGAGTCTTGGGGCAGGTCCGAGAGCGCCAACAGCTTCCGCAGGGCCGCGATGTGAGCTAGGACGCCCTCGCTCCCGATCGCGAGAGACTGCGCGACACCTCTCTCCTAGAACCCGCCTCCACCGCCGCCCCCACCCCCCCCACCAGACGATCCACCGCCACCGAAGCCGGATCCCCCGGAACTCCGTGGTGACGACGCGAGCGTTGAGGCCGCGGTGGTCGAGAGTTGGGAGATGCTATTCGAGAACTGCCCGACGCTGAAGTGACTCGCGTCCGACCCCGCGTACCACCGGGGCGGCTCCGTATAGATGCCCTCGAAGGCCTTGGCCCATTTGTTCTCGACACCGAGCGCCATCGCGTAGGGCAGATACTGATCGAAGAGCTCCGGCCGGTCGAGGACGATGCGCTTCAGATGCTCGGACTCGACGCGCTCGAGGAACTCCTCGAAGCCGAGCGTCTCCTCGAGTGCGCGCGTTCCAGAGACGGTGCGCGCAGGCATGACGCTGCCGAATGCCACGAGAATGACAGCCGTGACGGCGGCGGCCACCAGAAAGGGAACAGGCGTCATCAAGAATCGAGCGGCGAGAATGCTGCCGCCGATGCCGAGGGCGGCGCTGAACACCACGCCGCCAATCGTCCATGCCGCACGGACCTTGTCCGGGCGAGCCCGATAGAAGCCTCGGTCGAGGAGTCGTTGGAAGATCCCCGTCTGGATGTCGGGGAGCTCCTTGTAGAACTCGTTCTTGAGGTCCGAAAGCTCGACCACGGTTGCGCTATCGGAGAAGACGCCTCTGAGCAAGTGTCGCTCGTGGGGGGCGAGCGCCGCCCATTCCTTCTTTTGTGTGAGACGGTGCAGGACATACTCGCGACCCGTGAGGAGGCCAAACAGCTTCGGATCGTCACGCTCCTCGATCCGGAGATGCCCGCGCACCGCGAGGTCGATCAGCGTCGCCGTGACATCACGCATGTCCGCCGAGTTGTCGATGAGCGTTCCTACCTCGGCGGGCGTGAGTTGCTCTGGTGGTTCGTATCTGACGGCGATCGGCCGTCGGCGCGGATCCTTGCCGCGGCGCCGCCAGATCGCGAAGACAGCGAAGAAGACCGGGATCGGAATGACGAGGGGCCAATTGCTGGCGAGAACACCCCCAACGCGGTCCACCGTAGTCGGCTCGGCGACCAGGCCCTTGTCCCACCCGACGACGACGCTGAGTCCCTCGCGGTACTCGAGTCGGTCCGGCATCGCGACGCGAACCGTCGTCGGGCCGATCTCGACCGTTGCGTCCTGCGCGGTGGATCCGTACACGCCGTTGAACGCGACGGCTCGCAGCCCGCTCACTCCGTCCGGCAGCACTACGACCGCCGTGGCCGCCTCGATCGGCACATCCCACTCGTCGCCGGTCACGTTCCAGTACAGCTCGTCGTGCTCGTCGAAGAATCTCAGTCCGTTCGTTGCTCGGTATCGAAGGACGACGGTCCGAGTGGCGTCCTGCGCGCCGGGAACCCAGATCTTGTACTTGGCGTAGTGCCGCTCGCGGCTGGTCTCGACACGCAGCCCACGGCCAGCGTCATCGGTGGCGCCCTCGAAGTGCAGCCCCAGCGTCCAGTTGAGCCCCTGCGGCGTGCGGTACTTGAAAGGGATGGAGCGGTAAATGCCGTTCCACGATCCGCTGAAGCGAGCTGTGATCTCCTCCGTCACCTGAATGCTCCCGTCGGCGTCGACACGGATCGTTGCATCGAATCGCTCGATCGTGAGCGTGCGTTGTGCGAGCAGGGGCTGCGCCGCGAGTGTGGCGAGAGCCAACAGGATTGGAAGTCTCACGTGCCTGTCTCCACACTGGGGACCGCTCGCTCGGCGTCGTCATCGATGCCGAAGAACTCGCGATTCCGAAACCTCATTGCCCCGGCAACGATGTTCGCAGGAAATTGCGCGATCTTCGTGTTGAAGTCCCGAACCACGGCATTGTAGTAGCGGCGAGCGTTCTGCAAATGGTCCTCGATGTCGGTCAAGGTACGCTGCAGCTCGGCGAACCTTTCCATGGTTCGCAGCTCGGGATAGTCCTCAGCGACGGCAAAGATGCGGTGGAGTGACCCCTCCAGTGGGTCCTCCGCCTGAGCACGGGCGGCGGGGCCGTGGGCAGCGATGGCCTGCGACCGCGCACTCACGACCGACTCGAGCGTCTCCCGCTCATAGGCAGCATGCCCCTGGACCACGGAAACGATGAGGGGAACGAGGTCGTGACGGCGCTTCAACTGCACGTCGATGTCCGCCCACGCATTATCGCCGAGCTGACGCAGCCGAATGAGACCGTTGAAGGTCAGGATCGCCCAGACGGCGACGAGACCCACTCCTACGGCGATAGCAGCGCCCATCCACGCCCTCCGACGAGCAGGGTGGGCTCAATATACTGCGACTTGCGAGACCTGCCCGTCCTTGACCGTCTGGGGCCGTCCTCGACCATCCTCCACTACCCCCCCACAAACCAGTCCAACGCGGCCTCAGAGATCTCCGCCGGCACCGTGTGACCGCCGTTGAACTCCTGATACGTGACAGCGTAGCCGGCGCCGCGCAGTGACGGCACGATGACATCGCGACTCGCGCTCACGGGGAGCACGGTGTCCTGCGATCCGTGCGACACGTAGATCAGCGGCTCCCCGACGATCGGATCTGCGGAACGGACGAAGCCGGGTGAATAGGCCACCAGGTGGCTGAACAGATCGCCATTGGAGATGCCAAGCGATAGCGCGTAGGACGCGCCGTCTGAGAAGCCACCGAGAGCCACGTGGGTCGGGTCGATGCGAACGCGGTCGAAGGTGTGTTGCAGCGCCTGGTCGAGGAACGCGACGTCTGGGCCGAATGCACCTCGGATGGCATCCCACGTCGATCCCCGCGAGTCCGGCGCGAGGAGGATCATGCCTCGCGCCTCGGCGCGGGCCGCATAGCTCACCCACGACGCGCCCGATCCCCCGGCACCGTGCAGCGCGACGAACAGCGGTGCGGGAGTATCCGGCGCGTAGCTCTGCGGTACGTACAGGAGCCCATCACGACCGCCCCCCACACCGAGATCGCTGAGCCCGAGCGTGGGCGGCAAGCTCGGTGTCCCGGGGCGCGCGGAGAGCCGTGGATCGCCAGGGCCCGTTGGCGAGTCGCCACAGCCGGCGATGAGCGACCCCAGCACCGCGCCCACGCCGCTCCACAGGAACTCGCGGCGCGAGTAGCCCGAGGACCCCGATCTCACTGCAGGCAGAGGGGGCCAGGCACCGACCTGCGGGTTGGCAGGCCGCAGGCCACGCGGAAGCGCCCATAATGTGCTCATGGTGTTCCAAAGTAACGCCGGGCCAGTTCGACGGTCTGGCCAGACGGCCATTCCTGCCTTCACTCGGCCTCGTTTGTGCGAGGCCAGTCGTGGCGATAGGTTGGCTCGTTCGCACTCGAGGTCGTCGCATGGCATTCGATGAGACGCTCGCTGCCCGCGTCCGACGAGCGCTCGCCAGCCAGCGCGGAGTCGCAGAGCGTCGGATGTTCGGCGGACTCTGCTTTCTCATCCGCGGGAACATGTGTTGTGGGGTCGTTGGGGACCGGCTCATGGTCCGGGTCGGACCCGACGCATACGAGGAGGCGCTCTCGCGGCCCCACGCCAGTGAGATGGATTTCACCGGGCGTCCGCTCAGGGGCATGGTGTACGTCACCATGGAGGGTCTGAGATCGGAGGCCGCACTCATGGGATGGGTGCGCCGCGGTAGTACGTTCGCCGGCGCCCTGCCGGCAAGAAAACCCAAGAAGCGCTGACGACAGGAGGTCATCGTGTTCCGCTGGCTCCTCTTGATTTCGCTCGTCGGCACGATGAGCATCTCGGCGCACTACCGGCGTCGCGCACGCCAGGAGAGCGAGATCATCGAGCGAGCGCGTGAGGGGCCGCTACTCATGGCTGCAAGAGCTTTCATTGCTCTCCCGCTCTTCCTAGGCGTCATCGTCTACGTGGTGAACCCGAACTGGATGGCCTGGGCGTCGTTCACGTTGCCCACGTGGGCTCGGTGGGCGGGGGCAGTCCTCGGGCTGCTCTCGATCCCCTCGGCATATTGGGTGTTCAGCAGCATCGGCCGGAACGTGAGCGAGACGGTGCTCACGAAGCGCGACCACGAGCTCGTCACCACGGGCCCGTATCGGTGGGTCCGCCATCCCCTCTATTCGACGGGCCTCAGCCTCTTTCTCGGGGCCGGCCTGATGATGGCGAGCTGGTTCGTACTTTCGATCGTGCTCGTCGTATTGATCTTGGTGCGTCTCGTCGTCATCCCTAGAGAAGAGCGGGAGCTCGTGCACAAATTCGGGGACGCCTACCGGACGTACATGCGAGGGACAGGACGGCTTTTGCCACGAATCGTGTCGTAAGGATCCTTCAATCCATCGAATGTGCTGGAGGCACATGTCTCTCGATCCACTGAACGCCCTTCTGCTGCTCGCGATCGGAGCGGCTGTCGGCCTCCTCGTGGCGCTCGTCGTCCACGTGCAGTGGAGAGTGCGTTACACGCGTACCGTGCGACGCGACGCCGTGCAACGGAGCCAGGCCGTGACCACCGGCAAGGTGTACGAGCAACTGGTGCCGTTTCTCCACGACTTCCCCTTCAATCCGAGGGACGTTCGCTTCCTCGGTGCGCCGGTCGATCTCGTGGTCTTCGACGGGTTGAGCGACGGTGCGGTGCGGCGGGTCGTATTCGTCGAGGTGAAGACCGGAGCGTCAGGATTGAGTAGCAGAGAGCGGCAGGTGCGGGACACGGTCGAGGCAGGGAACGTCGAGTGGGCTGAACTTCGATCGCCGACTTGATGAGGTCTACATTCGGAAGAGATAGCTCATCTTCAGGAACACACCGTCCGATACGCGACTGAATTGATTCTGAGCGGGATCATCGGTCTCCGCGTGGCTGGCTCCGTATCCGAGATAGACCACAGTGCCTGGCCCCGGCCGATAGGCGAACAGCAAGTCATTGCGCAGGTCCCCAGACGAAACGCCCGATGCCGGTCCGAACCGGTCCTCAGTGGCCTCGTCGTAGACAAGCGGCGCCTCCGTCAGTGGGTCGCGCACCGCGTCACGATCCTGAGCCACAAACTGCCCCACGTAGCGGATGAACACGGCTCGCGAGAGTTGATACTCCAGCTTGAGGCGCGGGATATTCGCCACGGAGAACCGAGTCCGGTCACGCGCACGGTCGATGCGCTGGTGAACCCAGCGGCCTTCGAGCCGGATGGCCGGAGTGGGCCGCCACTGGAGCTCAAGCCTCGCGTCGAGTTGCCGGCCTTCGCTCGGCTCGGAGAAGACAGGGGCGGCCGCGTATCCGAGCGTAGCCGAGAGGGTGACGGCACGATTGGGTGTCGAGACGGTGGCCGCACCACCCCACAGCCCATAGATCCCGTTCGGCACCGTGAAAGGCACCGTGTCGGACCCCTGGACGACACCGTAGCCCGTGTATTGCTCGGACTCGAAGCGTTGATGCCGCAGGTTGATGCTCGCACGCAGGCTCCATCCACCCCGTAGCGTCGCGATCGACGACATGGAAGCGACACCCTCGAGCGTCCCACGGCCGTCGAAGAAATCATCGTACCGCCACGTTCCCTGAAGCCTGAGGAACCCGGTCAACTCCTCCAACCATGCCTTCTCATCGCCGTACCAGCGCAGGCGATTCGAGAGCGAGCCATCGACGATGCCCGTCCGGGGCACGAAGCCGCTCGCCGCATCGAAGTCGTCACTGATTCCGGTGATCTCCGCGTGGTTGCCGTAGGTGTGGCCCGTCCGATCGAACGCCACCGCTCGCCACAGGACACCGTTCGTAACGGCCGTTGCATCACGCGACCACGAGCCAGCCATCTGGACCTCCGAGTGCCAGATCTCGCGCCACAGCACCCGCGTGTCGAATGATGCCACGCGGTTGTAGTGGCTGCCGTCGATGCGATCGGTGTAGGCAAACCCGGCGGTTGATCCCTCACCCACGTCTCGCCGGAGCCGAAGGAGGTTGAAGAACGGGGTGGCCCCAGCGTCGGAGAGATCGCGAGAATCGGCAGCCGCGAGGTAGCCGATGTTCCATTTCCCAGCCTTGCCGGTGAGCTTGGCGCCACCGATCGGATTGGCGACGCGGCGCGTGTAGATGAGCCGATTCGGTGTATCGAACTGTTCCAATCCTTCGAGGAAGAACGGTCGTTTCTCGGGGAAGAAGAGCGCGAAGCGTTCGTTGACCGTCACCTGGCCCACGTCGGCTTCGACCTGCGAGAAATCCGGATTGGCCGTGCCGAGCAAATTGAGATTCGATGTCGCACCCCATCGCAGCGTGCCACCCAGCTCCGGTGTGGCACCGTAGCCATACGAGTCGGCGGTCGGGGCTCCATCGACGCGTGTGGTGAACTCAGGGGTCACATCGAGCACGAGGCCTCGGGAAAGGTCGCTCAGGCCTGTGATTCGTCCCGACTGCCCCAGGAAGGTCGCGCTGGCACGCACGGCCGGCGTCCACGTGGCCTCGTAGCCGTTGTGTTGACTCTGTCGGACGACTTGCACGCCCCACGTCTGCGGGTCGGCCTGCTGATAGCGAAGGCTCGCGAACGGGATACGTACTTCCACTTCGTAGCCAAACGAGGTGAGTCGGCCACGCGACTCGTAGACGTAGTCGGGGTTGAGGTCGACGAAGGCACCGAACCGGAAGCCGGCGCCCGGACCCCCGGCGGCCCCGCCCTGGCCCTCGCTCCGCACGCCGTCCTGCTGGACGCCAAACGGGTTCACTGCGAAGAGAAACGCCCGGCGTCTGTCGTCGAACGTATCGAGGAGGATCTCGATGCGGTCGTCCTTGTCGATGGCGTCGCGGTCGGAGAGCGTGGCGCGCACCACGTCGCCGTGGGGCTCGTAAGCCCGGATCCCGAAGTAGATCGCGTCGGCCGCGTACCACACGAAGACGTCTGTCGAGTCGGCGGCCGGCCGGCCGTCGACGGGTTGATACTGAGAGAAACCGGTGAGCAGCGCCGCCTGTTGCCAGACGGACTCGTCCAGGCGGCCGTCGATCGTGAGCTCGCTCGCTCCGCGCACGGCGGGGACCTCGAGCGCACCCTGGCGGCCGTGGTAGACGGGACCTTGGGTCTGCATCTGGGCAGCGAGCGTGAAGAGAGTGAGCAGTTGCACGGTCGCAGGCTAGCCACAGGGCCGGGACGGAGGAAGGGCGCGAGCCTTGACTTTCCGGCACCAAGATGATTTCATACCCGCATGCTTGCATTGCGATCGCATCCCCCTCACCATCACCACGGTCATCCGCCCCTGGGCGGCCGGCCGGAGGCGTGGGCGGGAGCGGTGTGATCCGCAGAAGCACCTGAGCCACGACCAACGACGCCGGCCTCCTGGCCGGCGTTGGTGTTTTCGGCAGGACACCACGCAGGCCAGCGCCGGCGCCCAGCGCCGGAGTTAGCACATGACGAACGTGTTGCGCCTTGGCCTTCCCAAGGGCCGGATCGAGTCAGCAGTCGTGGATCTGCTAGCCGACGCCGGCGTGCCCGTAGCACCAACGGTGCGAGGGTATCGGCCGGAAGTCTCGCTCTCCGACGTCGAGGCGAAGATCCTCAAGCCGCAGAACATCGTAGAGATGCTCGCGCACGGAAGCCGCGACGTGGGTTTTGCGGGCAAAGACTGGGTCGTGGAGATGGACGCCCCGGTCGTGGAAGTGCTGGATACCCGACTCGATCCCGTACGGATCGTCGCGGCAGCACCGGCGACGATGCTCGAGGACGGTCAGCTGCCCGCTCGAAGACTCCTTGTCGCGTCGGAGTACCTGCGGCTCGCACAAGCGTGGGTTGATCAACGCGGGCTCGACGCGGAGTGTGTGCGCTCGTACGGCGCAACCGAGGTCTTCCCGCCCGAAGACGCCGACGTCATCGTCGACAACGCGGGAACGGGCGCCACGTTGGTCGCCAACGGACTCGAGATCTTGGACGTGATCATGACGTCGTCCACGCGCCTGTTGGCGAGCCCCCAGGCGTGGGCCGCCCCCGCAAAGCGCCGGCGAATCGAGGATCTCGCGCTGCTGCTCCGCAGTGTGCTCGAAGCGCGGCAACGGGTCATGGTGGAAGTGAACGCTCCCGCCGCGGCGCTCGAAACGCTCGTCTCGATCCTCCCTTGCATGCGCCGAGCAACGGTGGCGCCGCTCTATGGCGACGATGGATTCGCGGTCAAGGCGGCCGTACCGCGCGAGCAGCTCGCCGAGGTCATCCCGGCGATCAAGGCGGCGGGCGGCACAGACATCGTGGTGTCGTCGCTGGCACAGATCGTCCCATGACGCCACGTCCGCTACCGCACATCGCGCCGGTCCTGCCCTACCGGCGACCACCCTCGCCACCAGGGGCTCTCCGGCTCGATCGTAACGAAGGATCGGCACCATCGGCCGCGCTGCTGGGCGCGATCCGAGCGGAAGGGCCGGAGCTTCTCCGCCGGTACCCTGATCAATCGAGTCTTGAGGCAGCAATCGCGAGCCGGCACGGCGTCGCGAGGGAGCGGGTGCTGGTGACGGCTGGTGGCGACGACGCGATCGACCGAGCGATTCGCGGGTTCGTCGGGGCCGAGCGCACGCTGATTCTCCCCGTGCCGACGTTCGAGATGTTCGAACGGAATGCGGTGCTCTCGCGCTCCGAGGTGATCCGTGTACCGTGGCGCGGCGGCCGCTTTCCGATCGACGACGTGCTCGGCAAGCTCGACGGAAAGGCCGGTATGGTCGCCGTCGTGTCGCCGAACAACCCGATTGGCGGGGTCGCGACGTTCGCCGATCTGCGCCGCCTCTCAGAGGCAGCAGGTGACGCGCT
>JBDHCY010000047.1:0-20313 GCA_039591795.1 Gemmatimonadota bacterium
CGAAGAGGAGAATCCAAGCGGAAATCGGAAGGCCCGCGATCACCCCGCTCAGCGCCGCTCCTCGACCCGCTGGCAGGCCCGCTCGAGCCGTCCGAGGGCGTCGGCCATTTCGTCTTCGGTGATGAGCATGGAGGGCCCGAGCCTGATGACCTGCCCATGGAGCCCCCCCACGCCCACGAGTAGCCGCTCCTTTTTCGTCGCCTCTAGGAGCGCCTTCGCCTTCTTCGGGCTCGGCGCCTTGGTCGCGGGATCGTCTACGAGCTCGAGGGCCTGCATGAGCCCCATGCCGCGGACTTCGCCGATCCACTCGTGCCGAGCTGCGAGCTCAGCGAGCCCGGTGGCGAGCTGAGCGCCGCGGGCGGCCGAGCGCGCGGGCACAGCCTCTCGCACCATGACGTCGTTCGTCGCGATGGTTGCCGCCATGCCGACCGGGTTGCCGCCGAACGTGGAGATCGTCTTCGCGGTCCAGGCCGCCGCGATCTCCTCGCGGGTGATCGTGGCACCCACGGGGAACCCGTTGGCGATCCCTTTGGCCATCACCATGATGTCGGGCTCGACCCCCCAGTGCTCGATCCCGAACCACTCGTTGCCCGTGCGGCCGAAACCCGCCTGCACCTCGTCGCAGATGAAGAGCCCGCCGTGCCGACGAATGATCTCGACCATCCGCTGGAAGTAGCCCGGTGGTGGCACCACGTACCCGCCCACGCCTTGGATCGTCTCGGCGAAGAACGCAGCGGGCTTCCCGTTGGTGACCGTGATGATGACCTCCTCGAGGTCACGGCCGAACGCGTCGATGCACGACTCGTCGCATGGCGACTTGAAGGGACAGCGATAGGGATACGGAGAGACGACGTGCTTGATCCCCGGCACGGCCGAGGCGAGTGGTCGCCACGACGCGTGGGCCGTCATGTTGCTGGCGAGCGTGCTCCGACCGGAGTAGGAATGCCGCAGCACGATGATCTCGCTCCGGCCGGTGAACATGGAGGCGAGCATCACCGCGGTCTCGACGGCCTCGGTGCCGCTGTTCGTGAAGAAGGTGTGGGTCAAACGGCCCGGTGCGATGCTTGCGATCCGCCGCGCGGCTTCCACCTGCTGAGCGGTGAGATAGAGCGTCGAGGTGTGGCCGAGCGTCGCCACCTGCTCCTGCACCGCGCGGACGACCTCGGGATGGCAATGGCCGACCGCGGTCGTGAGAATCCCACTGAAGAAGTCCAGGTACTCACGCTCGTCGGCGTCGGTGACGAAGATGCCCTGCCCACGAACCAGGACGAGTGGGTCGTCGTAGTAGGGAGCGGCGCAGGTGAAGAGATGGTCGCGGGTCCCCTTCTTCACCGCGTCCGACGAGGTCTCGATCGACAGTTGTGTGCTCGCCATTGCAGTCCTCTCGTCACCGGTCGGGCCCGCCATCGCTGGGACCCAACCAACTCTCGATGTTTGCGGCTCCCTACTGCCGCCTCTCGCCCGGGACCGGCTCTCCGCGTAGCTCCGCCAACGCCGCTCGCGCGCGATCCACTATCGGTTGCAGCTCTTCGTCGGCGTCGCCCCACGCTTCGACGAACTTCTCGTACATCTCGATCGCCCGAGCGTCGTCGCCGAGCCGTTGATAGAGCGCCCCGCGCTCAGCCCAGGAGCGGACGAGCAGCGCCGCGACCTGGTCGACGTTCGCGCTGTCGAGCTGAGCGTAGCTCGCGATGGCCCCCGTCAGGTTGCCGAGTCGAGCCTGGAGATCGCCCCACGCATAGAGCGCGAGGAATTCGTCGCCCGTCGCGGGCGGGCCGCTGCCTCGAGCCTGCTGCGCGACGGCCGCTCTCGCTCGAGCAGTGTCCGCGCGCGACAGAGCCAGGTGCGCCCTCGCCACCAGCAGATCGAGCGAATCGCCCCAGGTGGCGGCAACCTGAAGCAACGTCGTGTCGCCGCCCATGAGATAGGCCAGGACCAGCCCGTTCGCATCGGCCCGAAGCCCCGCCCGGAGGCGCGCCGTGTCGCGGCCCGCTACCTCTCGAATGGCGGCCAGCCACTCGGCTCCCGCACTGCTGATGGACGCGCTGTCGGCCGTCAGGATCGCGAAGGTAAACGGCACATACCGCTCCAGCATCGTCTCCTTCGGGATGGAGAAGGTGGGACCGAGTGGGAGCTCCTCGGCGGGGATCGCTGTCAACAGTCGCTCGGCAGCGTTGCGGAAGGCAGCAACCCGTCCCCCGCTGACGAGAATATCCGGGGCCTGCCCGAATGCCCCCGTGGCACTGAAGAACTCCACCTCCTCGTCGGACGCGATGAGCAGCGCTTCGTGGACGAGGCTCGCCGCCTCCCCGAACCGCCGTTCCGCGAAACGGATGCGCGCCTCGAAACCGGACGCCCGCACCGAATCGCCCAGCTCCCGCAGCGAGCGCACCTGCCCTTCGGCCTCCGACCATCGGCGCGCCTCGAGGAGTGCGCTCACGAGTCGGATCCGGGCCCGGGGCGCATCCGGAAGGGCCGCGGTCCAGGCGTAACCGGTACGCACCAATTCGTCTCGTGTATCCTGCCGAGCGCGTCTTACGAGATCCGCTCCAAGGCTTGCGTTCAGGGCTTCCGGAGCCCCGTACACGGCCGAGTCCGCCAGACAGACCCAGGGACCTGGATTGCCACAGGCTGCGAGCACGTCGATGATGTGCTGGTAGGCGACCGCGTAGCTGGAATCGAGGGCCAGGGTGTGTTCGAACGCGCGCAACGCCGTGCCGAGATTGCCGGCGGAATCGGCGCGAGGGAACTGTTGCGAACGGTCGTGGTAGTGCGCCTCGCCGAGTTGGTACCACGCCTCCACGTCACCGGAGTCGCGCGCGATCAGCGCTTCAGCCAGCTCGCGGGCCCTGGGAAGTCGTCCGTCTTCGTATGTCGAGTGGAACTGGATGAGCAGCCGCAGGCGCGGAGGCAGCGACTCCGCATAGCGAGCCGCCTGCCTGATCAACCGCTCCCGCTCGTCCGCGCTGCCCCCCGCCAGACCGCTCCAGCCCTCGACGTTCCGGAGCTGCACGTAGGCGAGCGCGAACGTGGAATCGAGGGCAATGGCGCGATCGAGATGCGCCCGCGCCGAATCGAGTGCGAAGCGCTGGAGCGCCGCAGCGCCCGCAAGATACTCCCGATACGCGTCGATCGATCGTGTGGTCTGTGCCACGACGCCCGGTCGCTCGCCGGCTGGAGCACCGCTCACCCGGAGGATGCGGGCGGCCACCGAATCGAAGAGGAGCCGCGGATCGGCGTCGATCCCGCTGCGCACGACCTCCGTGGCGAGCCGCTCGCCACTTCGGACGTCGTGGACCTTTGCCTCGATCACCAGCTCGTCCCGCTCGTGCCGGACGTCACCCATGACGAGCGTGCCGACGCGCGCCTCGCGTGCCATATCACGCGCGCGGTCGAAGTCGAGGTCGGCAGCGTCTTGCACCTCGCGCCGACGCATGAGCGACGCGGTGCGCTCGTCGTCGAACACCCGCAGATCTTCCCAATGCGCCAGCGCAAGCCCGATCGAGTTCATCGCCGCGTCTTCGAGCCAGTCGTTCGCAGCGTCGCCGCTTCCGTTCTCAAATGGAAAGACGATGATGCTCTTTCGGGGATCGCCCTCGACGCCCGGCTGCCGCGTCAACAGATAGACCGCGGCGGCGACAAGCAACACAGCGGCCCCCGCTACCCCAACGATGATCCGTCGGGGCCGTGACGCTGCCGCAATCGGCCGCGTGGCCGTGGGCGTCACGCCTCCGCTCGCCGTGGCCAGCGAGTCGAGCACCGGCAGCATCTCTTCGGCGCTCTGCCAGCGATCCGCCGGCTTCTTGGCGAGACAGCGCATCACGAGATCGGCCAGCGCCGCCGGCACGGTCTCACGATAGACCGTCACGGCCTCTGGCGTCTTCGTGACGTGTGCCGCGAGCACCTCCTGCGGGGTGTTGCCACGGAACGGCGTGCGACCCGTGAGCAGCTCGTAGGCCAGGATGCCAATGGCATAGAGGTCGGCGCGGTGATCAACGTGGGGATCGGCAGCCGCCTGCTCCGGAGCCATGTAGGCCGGCGTCCCAAGTGCCACGCCGACGGTGGTGAGCTGTTGCCGCCCTGTCGCTTCACTCACCGCTTTGGCCACGCCGAAGTCCGCCACGAGCGCGTGGCGGCCGGAAATCATGACATTGTCCGGCTTCATGTCCCGATGGACCACGCCCTGTGCATGGGCGTGCGCCAACGCGTCAACCACTTCGCGCAGGATCCGGACGACTTCGGCGACCGGAAGCTCTCCTTCTCTGTCGACCTTGGCCCTGAGCGACTCGCCCTTGATGTAGGGCATCACGTAATAGAGAAACCCGTCGGCCTCGCCGGAATCGTACAGGGGCAGTACGTGGGGGTGGGTGAGATTCGCCGCGATCTCGATCTCGTGCAGGAACCGCTCCGGCCCCACCGAGGCGGCGAGCTCGGGCCGGAGTACCTTGATCGCGACCTTCCGGTTGTGCCGGACGTCGTGGGCGAGATAGACCGTGGCCATGCCGCCTTGGCCCAGCTCGCTCTCGATCGCATAGCGGTCGGCGAGTGCCTTCTTCAGGCGCTCGAGGGAGTCGCTCATGGGAGAGAAGGATAGCGCGCCCGGGGCACTAGGGGCCAGGCCGCGCGAACCCGCTCACACGAGCCGTGCGTGATAGCCGAGGGCCCGGCGGTAGGCCGCGAAGTAGTCCTCTGCAGAGCGCTGCCAGCTGAAGTCCTGCGCCATCGCCTCGCGCACGTGACTCGTCCACGCCTCGGGGTCGGCGTAGAGGTCGACGGCGCGGCGCCCGGCACGATCGAGCGCTTCGGGCTCGTAGGCATCGAAGAGGAATCCGGTGACCTGGTCCTCCACGGTGTCCGCCAGTCCACCAACTCGGCGGGCGACGGGCAGCGCTCCGTACCGCATCGCCCGCATCTGCGTGAGCCCACACGGCTCGTAGAGGGAGGGCATGAGTAACGCGTCCGCTCCAGCAAGAAGCTGATGCTCTCGCGTTTCGGTAAAGTCGAACCGGGTGACGATGCGGTCGGGCGCGCTCGACGCCAGGTCGGCGAGCGCCTGCTGATACCGCGGCTCCCCCTGACCGAGAAAGACGAACTGGGCGTCGCGCCAGTGAAGGAGGTCGGCATGCAGGATCAGATCGAGCCCCTTCTGCTGCACCAGCCGAGCGGACATGCAGAAGATCGGCGTCTCGGGCGTCATCGGAAGCTCGCACGCCTCCTGAAGCCATCGTTTGCACGCCGCCTTGCCGGTGAGGTCGTCGGCGGTGAACCGTTCTTCGATCTCGGGATCGGTCTCCGGATTCCAGAGCTGCCGATCGATCCCGTTCAGGATCCCGCGAAACCGGTCTTGCAGCGCGATGAACGTGTCGTGCAATCCGAACCCGCCTTCCGGCGTGCGCAGCTCGTGGGCATGGGCGGGGCTCACGGTCGTCACGAGATCCGAGTAGGTGAGCCCGCCTTTCAACAGGTTCACCCGACCGTGCCACTCGAGTCGCTTCCAATGGAATAGCTCGGTCGGAAGGCCGAGGTCCGGCAGAATCTCGGGTCCGAAGAGCCCCTGGTAACCCGCGTTGTGGACCGAGAGCACCGACGTGACCCGGCCGAAGTAGCCGTCGGAGGCGAGTTCGTTTCGGAGATAGACCGGCGCGAGCGCCGTATGCCAGTCGTGGGAGTGGAGAATGGGGGGCTCAGGCGACAGACGGGGTAGCGCCGCGAGTGCCGCGCGGCACAAGAACCCGAATCGCCGATGATTGTCCGGGAAATCACCTTGTTCCCCGCCGTAAATGCCGTCCCGGTCGAAGTAGGTTGGGCTCTCGACGAACAACACGCGGGGGCGCCCCGCCTCCACCGGGGCCTGATAGAGGCGTGCCTCTTCTGCTCTCGGACCGACCCGGACGGTGAACGGCCCACCAAAGGGCTCCAAGTCGGGGAATCGCTCGCGCACCGATCCATAGAGAGGCATGATCACGGACGTGTGCATTCCGGAAGCCGCCTGATAGGTCGCGAGTCCTCGCGCCGCCTCTGCGAGCCCACCTGTCCGTGCGTACGGCCAATACTCGGCGACGAGGTGGACGACAGCCGAGCCAACGCCGCTCCCGTTGGAGACGTCAAGAGCTGGTGGGGCGGGCTGTGTCAGACGGGCGGGCGGGTCCACTGGAGGCTCCGGGAGAAGGCAAGAGACGGTGAGAGGTCGGTCGAGGACGGACAAAGACGGTCGAGGACGGGCGAGGACGGGCAAAGCGAGAGCTGATCGAAGCAGCCAATGCGGACGCACATGCGCACGAGAGTAGAGCCTCAAGCCGCTGTTCGCCAACCCTGTGACCGCACAGAGTCCGGGCCCTTGCTTCGAGCCGCCCCGCCCGGTATTTGCTCATGCATGGTACAGCCGGTCCCTATGAGCGCCGCTGGGCGTTCCGAACACGATGACGTCGCGGCGTTCGGCCGCCTCAAGGAGCAGCTCCAGGGGCTCTGGCGCGAGCTGACGGCCGATCCGGGGGCCGAGCATACGTCGGTCATCGTTCCCTCGCTCTCGGTCGATCAGGAGGAGCTGGCAAAGGTCCCCGGAGCCGCCTTCTACGAGGAGCGGCTCCTCTTCTCGCTGATCCGGCTTCGCAGCCCCGGCGCGCGAGTCATCTATCTCACGAGTCAACCGATCCACCCCGACACGATCGACTATTACCTCCAGCTACTCGTGGGCGTCCCGGCCAGCCACGCGAAACGTCGGCTCTTACTCCTGTCGATGCAGGACGCCAGTCCCAAGCCGCTGACCCAGAAGATCCTCGAGCGTCCCAAGGTGCTGGAGCGGTTGCGCCACTGGATCGGTGACCGCCAGCGGGCGTACATCACCTGCTACAACTCGACGGCGCTCGAGCGGCGGCTCGCCATCGAGCTTGGCATCCCGCTGAACGGCGCAGACCCCGAGCTGCTGTGGCTCGGTTCGAAGTCGGGATGCCGAGAAGTCTTTCGCGACGCCGGCGTGGGGCTCGCCGAGGGGTTCGAGCATCTCACCACCGAGTCGGAAGTGGTGGACGCGCTCCTCGAGCTGCAGCATCGGCGACCGGGGCTCGACCGGGCGGTGGTGAAGCTCAACGACGGGTTCTCGGGCGAAGGGAACGCGCTCTTTCGCTACCCCACTCCGTTCCCGAACGATGCGCATGCCGCCCGGGCCGCCGTCGAGGCAGCGCTGCGAGCGCTCGAGTGGTCACACGCCGAAGAGAGCTTCGAGGCCTTCTTTCGAAAGTACGGGCAGATGGGCGGGATCGTGGAGGAGTTCGTGGATGGCATGGACCTGCGTTCGCCGAGCGCGCAGCTGCGCATCCAGCCCGATGGAGAGGTGCGCATCGTCTCGACGCACGATCAGATCCTGGGCAGCCCGACGGGACAGGTCTATCTCGGGTGCCGCTTCCCCGCCGACCCGAGCTACCGGTCCCTGATTCAACAGGACGCGAGCAAGATCGGGGATGTGCTCTCGAACCACGGGGTTGTGGGACGGTTCGGCATCGACTTCCTCGTCTTCCGAGACGAGCGCGGCGAGTGGCAGAGCCGAGCCGTCGAGATCAACCTGCGGATGGGTGGGACCACACCGCCGTTCATGGCACTCGAGTTCCTGGCTCGCGGCGACTACGACGAGACCCACGGTACGTACGTGTCCGCCGGGGGCAAGGAGAAGTACTACTACGCCACCGACAACTTGAAGTCGCCGGCCTACAGCGGCCTCCTGCCGGAGGACCTCCTCGACATCCTTGCCGACTACGGCATCCGCTTCGATCCGGCAACCGAGACCGGCGTGCTCTTCTTCATGATCGGCGCACTCTCACAGTTCGGCAAACTCGGCGTCGTCTCGATCGGGAGCTCGCAGGCGGAAGCGGACGAACTGTACGAGCGGACGGTGGCGATCCTCGACAAGGAGACCGGCGCGGCCCGTGCAACGGGAGGTCATCTCCACCCGCTCTTCGATCACAGCCCCGCCTCGATGGAGTGACGACCCAGACGAAGCACCCAGGCGCGATCCGACTTGGCCGCCGCATCGCTGGCCGCTCGCTCGCCCCTGTCGCGCCCCGACTACTCCGCGTACAGCTGCAGCTCGGTCCCGAACCGGTCGGCTATGTAGAGGAGCGTCTCGAGATCGGGGTGTCGCAGAATGACCAACCCGTCGCCCAGCAATGTCTGTCGCCAATCTCGCCGAGGTGCCCCAACGGGAAGGAGATTGAGCTCGCAGATCGACGGGCCGTACTCCTGGAGCAGCGGCGCGAGCCCCTCGATCCGCTGGATGCGCCCTTCCCCCTGAGCGCGCTTGAACACCCATGCCGCGTTGAATTTGCGATTGGCCTGCTGCGTGAATCGCCCGCGGCAGGTGGCTTCCGCCCAGCCGGTATAGGTGTCGATGTCCGACGCGTAGTTGATCAGATCAACGAGGCGCGCCCCGGGCGGTCGCGCCGCGATCTCGCCGAACACCGCCTCGCCCGAAGACGTGCGGTACCATTCCATGTGGGTGTAGCCGGTCTGGAACCCCAGCGCACGTACCACGGCGCGGCCCATCTCGCGGCCCGGCTCCAGCTCCGGCGCGTCGACCTCCCGCACCACCACGGTCTGCGGGCTGATCCACTCGTTGGTCTTCTGAATCAGCGCGCGGGGCCGGTAGAAAGCGATCGAGTAGAACCGAATCTCACCATCGACGCAGATCGTGTCGAACGTGAAGTCCTCGCCCTCGACGAATTCTTCGACGCTCACCTCGGGAACGCCGCGCAGGGCCGGCAGGATCTGCTCGAGCTCGTCGCTCGAATCCACACGATAGGTGTGGGAAGAACCAGCGCCCGCGATCGGCTTCACGACGAGCGGGTATCCGATCCGTTGGGCGGCCCGACGCACCGCGCGCACCGACGATGCGCTGTCGTGTTTTGGGGTCCGAATGCCAGCCCGGTCCAGCACCCGCTTCATGGCCTCTTTGTCGCGGAAGGGGAGCGTCTGTTCGACGGTCATCCCTGGGAGGCCAAGCATCTCCCGCATCCGAGCGGCGAGGATCATGTACGGCTCCCACAGGCACTCGACGCGGTGGACCTTGACCTTGGCGCTCAGCTCCCGGACCTGCTCAAGCACCCCCTGCTCGTCCACAAACGACTGAATCTGCACGTACGCGGCGAGATTCTCCCGCGCCAGCAATGGGAGGGCCGATTCGGGTTGGTCGCCCATGCCGATCACCTTCGCACCGACCCGAGCGAGCCCGCTCGTGAAGTGCGGCATCTCTGCCGGAAACCCGGGCGATATCATGAGAACGTGCATCAGGCCTCCGCGCGCGTACCGGAGTCGAGCCGAGCCAAGCGGACCGTC
Source organism: Gemmatimonadota bacterium (assembly GCA_039591795.1). Lineage (GTDB taxonomy): Bacteria > Gemmatimonadota > Gemmatimonadetes > Gemmatimonadales > GWC2-71-9 > JBDHCY01. Next base: position 9,325 of record JBDHCY010000047.1, read on the forward strand.
GCCCTCATCCGAGACGCACCCGTACGCGACTCACGATCCGGCCCAGGGCTTCCTCGATAACGGCCGTCTCGGGATGTCGCAGCAGCACGTACCCCTCACCTTCGTATGACCCGCTGGCCGATTGCCCGATTTCGGGCGGCCGATACTCCACGACCAGCGACCCAAGGTCCGCGAACGCTTCTTCGAGCCCCGTCACCTCGCGCACCTGCCCCCGGCCCTGTCCGCGCAGATAGGCCGCGCCCGCGGCGTACGGCCGTGGCTGCGGCTCGAACTCATCGAACACAGCGAGTCGTGCCCAGGCCGCATATAGGTCGAAGTCGTGCGCGTAGGAGATGAGCTTCGTGAACTGCGCGCCAGGCGGGCGGGCACCCACTTCCGAGATCGCCACTCGGCCGTCCGGCCGCAGGAACCACTCCATATGACTGAGCCCGTCTCGCATTCCGAGTGCTGGCAGCGCGCGGGTCGCCGCGTCGCGGATCTTGGCGTAGGCTGGTCGCTCCACCTCGCGGGGGATCAGCACGCACCACTGAATCCAGGGCTCGCGTAGAACCTCCAGCGGGCTCGGGGCGTAGTGCGAAATCGAGTACCACACGACTGCGCCGTCTAGACACACGCTGTCGAACGAGTGCTCTTCTCCGGTGACGAACTCCTCGAGGAGTATCGGACGCTCGGGAGCCGGAGGCATGGCCTCGAGACACGCCTCGAGGTGCTCCGCGCGATCGACCCGAACGGTGCTCCGGGCACCCGATCCGGCCGGCGGCTTGGCCACCAGCGGGAATCCGACTGACTCGGCGAACCTGCGCGCGTCGGCGGCCGTCGGAGTCAAGAGGTGCCGCGCGCACGGGACCCCCGCTGCTTGGAGCACGCTCTTCATCCGCGACTTGTCCCGGAAATTCTTCGCGCTCTCCGCGCCCATCCCCTCGATCCCGAGTCCATCCCGGAGTGTGCCGAGCGGAACTTGGAGCTCTTCCAGGGTCCCGAGCAGCCGGTCGACCGACCCGATTCGGGCCGCGATCGCCTTCACTGCATGCTCGAGCGCCCCGGTGTCGAGGCCATGGACGACGCGGTAGTGCGCAGCAGCGGCGGCCCGGAGCCGCGGCGGGAGCTTCGTCTCCGGATCCTGGCTGACCAAGCCCAACCGCACACCCGGGAGCGTCGCGACGGCGCTGACGAGCCGGAGCGTAGTCTCCTGAAAGAACGGTGCGACGAAGACGACGTTTCGCATGGGCTCCCTCGGTACTGGCGCAACCGCGCCCAATCACAGACCATTCGCGGATGCCGCCGCGCTACGTAATCTTCATCGAGCCGTCGTTTCCCGCCAATCAGCGCGAGTTCGTCCGGGCGCTCCACGGCGTGGGCGCCCAGGTAATCGGCATTGGAGAGCGCCCCGCCGAGGGGCTCGGCGAGCCCTTGGCGAGTTGGATGGCGCACTACGAGCAGGTCGGATCGGTAGTGGACGAGGATGCCGTCGCGCGGATCGTGCACCTCGTCCAGCAGCGAGCGCCTGTCCACGGGCTCGAGACCACGGTCGAGGCGCACGTCATGGCGGCCGCCAGGGTGCGGGAGGCCTGCGGGATTCCAGGAACCTCCACTCGGACGGCCTTTCTCTGCCGAGACAAGCCTGCCATGAAAGAAGTGCTGCGCGCGGGTGGCATCGCCTGCGCAGAGTCTCTCGGGAGTGGCGACCCGAGCGAGATTCGTACGTTCGCCGAGCGCGTTGGCTATCCGCTCGTCGTCAAACCCAGGGCCGCGGCCGGTGCCGCGGGCACCTACCGGGCCGACGGACCGGCCGAGCTCGATGACGTGTTGCAGCGACTCGGTGTCGGCAGCGGTGCCGACGTGGCCGTCGAGGAATTCATCGAGGGGCACGAGGGCTTTTACGATACGCTCACCGTCGGCGGGCACGTCGCCCACGACTTCATCACGCACTACTATCCCAACGTGCTCGAGGCGATGCGGACGCGGTGGATCTCGCCACAGTTCGTCACGACCAACCGCATCGACACCTCGCCGGACTACACCGAGGTTCGCCGCTTGGGCAGACAGGTCATCGACGTCGTCGGCATCGAGACCTCCGCCACGCACATGGAGTGGTTCTTCGGACCGAAAGGGCTCCGCTTTTCGGAGATCGGGTGCCGCCCGCCAGGCGTCGGCGCATGGGACCTCTACTCCGCGGCGAACGAGCTGGACCTGTACCGCGAGTGGGCGATGGCCGTGGTCTACGGACGCACGTCCACCACCCCCTCTCGACGCTACGCGGCAGGGATCATCGCACTCAGACCCGACCGCGACGGCCACGTCTCTGGCTACGAAGGGCTCGACGAAATCCAGCGCCGCTTTGGCCCGTGGATTCTCGACGCCCACCTGCCGCCGGTCGGCACACCGACACAGCCCGTCGAGGGTGGGTACATGGCCAACGCCTGGATCCGCATGCGGCACCCGGACTACGACGAGCTGCGTGACATGATGAGCCAAGTCGGTGAGCTCGTGCATGTGAGAGCCGGATGAGCAACCCACGGCCTGGCGTTCTCGCACTGCTCGGACCGCAGCGCACGCGCCGTACCGTGCGCGAGGTGCTCGATCGGTTGGCCCCGGGAACCCCTGTGGCCACCGTGACCGCCGGGTGGCAAGAGCGTGAAGGGGAGGACACCGAGCTCAATGCGCACCTCGGCGGCCAACCCCGAAACCTCGCCCTCTACCGCCGCGCGGAGCGCGTCTGGCGTGACGACCCCGAGCTGCGACAGGCGCACCACGCTTTCCAGTCGAAGCTCCGCCTGCTTCGCGAGACGTACAACGTCCGTCTGGCACACGCGATCGACGCGTGGGCCGCCCTCGAGCGGATGCCCGACGAGCCCGACGTCCTCGATCCGGAGCGACTATCCGCGCTCGAGGCGGTGCGCGATCTCGACGCCTCGCACCTCCGTCGCGCGGCGGGGCTGCGTGCGCAATTCGAGGACGCGCTGCAACCGCCGGCGCGCCCCGCCGTCCGGCGCGAGCGGGAGGAAATCACGCGCGAGCTCGACGGCGCTGGAGCCATCGCCATCGCCGGAGGCCACGTTGCGGTGCTGCTCAATCGACTTTTGCTCTTCGGCCTGGCCGATCTCGTGGGAGGCAGGGTGATCGTTGCGTGGGCGGCCGGCGCGATGGCACTGGCCGAGCGCGTGGTGCTCTTTCACGACAGCCCGCCGCAAGGCCCCGGACATGCTGAGGCTCTCGTGCCGGGGCTCGGCGTTGCTCGCGACGTCATCCCCCTTCCCCATGCCGGAACGCGGCTGCGGCTCGACGACCAGGCTCGCGTGAGTCGCTTCGCGCGTCGCTTTGGCCCAGCGGCAAGCATCGCGCTCGACCCGGGAGAGGGCATCGAGCGGACGAACGGGACGTGGACGCCGCTCGCGGATCCTGTACGCGGCGCGCGCCGGCTCGACGCCGACGGCCGCGTAGAGGCGATCGCGCGGTGAGCACGGGCCTCACCGTCCCGAGCGACGATCTCGCCGCAGCGGCGCTCGGGCGGCGCCGACCCGCTGACCAGACGGAAGTCGATTCCTTCCTCAGCGAGCACTCCTTTCCCCTCGCCGAGGGAGCCTACTGCACTTTCGCCTACCGGGGTGAGGCCGACGCGGTGCGGCTCCGCCATTGGATCTACGGACTCCCGTCATCGCAACCGTTTCGGCGGCTCGAGGGCACCGACCTCTGGCTCCTGGTCCTCGAGCTTCCCGAAGGGTCCCGCGTCGAGTACAAGATCGAGGTGGAGCGGGGCGAGCAGCGCCAGTGGATCCACGACCCGCTGAACCCACTGCTCGCGCACGATCCCTTCGGTGCCAACTCGGTCTGTCAGGCGGCGGGGTACGTGACTCCGGACTGGACCCAGGTCGATCCGGCGGCTCGTGAGGGGCGCCTCGAAGAACGCCTGCTGCAGAGCGATGCGCTCCCCGGCGGTCGACGGGTCTCCCTCTACTTCCCGGCCCGTTTCCGGCCCAGCCGCCGCTACCCCCTCCTCGTCGTGCACGATGGGATCGACTACCTTCGGTACGCGTCGCTCAAGACCGTGCTCGACAACCTGATCCATCGGCTCGAGATCCCCGCCATGATCGTGGCGCTCACCGAGCCGCACGAGCGCTTCGACGAGTACGCGGCGTCGGACGCCCACGCACGGTTCATGACGGAGGAGCTCGTGCCCTTGCTCGAGCGCGAGCTTCCGTTGCAGGCCACGCCCGAGAGCCGGGGACTCGTCGGATCGAGCCTGGGCGGCGTCGCCGCCCTGCACGCCGCAGCTCGCTACCCGGGGTTTTGGGGTCGGCTCCTCCTGCAGTCCGGGTCGTTCGCCTTCTCGGACATCGGCGAGCACCAGCGGGGGCCGATGTTCGATCGTGTGGTCGAGTTCGTCAACGGGTTCCGGGGAGACCCTCGGGCAGTGAGTCGGAGAATGTTCGTGAGCTGTGGGATGTACGAGTCGCTTATCTACGAGAACCGCTCGCTCGTCCCGGTGCTGCAGCGCACCGGCATGGATCTGCGGTATGTCGAGGCGCGAGACGGCCACAACTGGGAGAACTGGCGGGACCGCCTGCGGGAGGGGCTCTCGTGGCTCTTTCCGGGTCCGCTCTGGATGGTCTACGAATGAACGACTCATGGCTCGGGTAACGCGCCGCATCGGGCTGTCGCTCGGGGCCGACATCTGCTGGCCGATCGCCTTCACGGAGATCCTCAAGCGGCTCGACCTCGCCATTCCGGTGGGAAACGACACCGTGCAGTTCGAGGTGGAGCGGGTCACCATCGAGCCGTTTCGCCTGCAGCAGCCGACGCGGTACGACCTCGTCATCGACCGGCTGACCCACTGGTACTACCCGACGCGTGAGTGGATCAAGAAAGCGGTCATTCTCGACGACGTCTACGTGTTCAACAATCCGTGGACGGTCCAGTCGATGGAGAAGCAGACAACCTACTGCGCCATGATGCGCCTGGGCCTGCCCGTGCCCGACACCTGGCTGATTCCGCCCAAAGAGTACGAGCACCGCGACGATCTCCAGGTGACGCTCGAGCGCTACGCGCAGCTCTTCGACCTCGGCGACGTGGGCCGATCGCTGCGCTACCCGATGTACATGAAGCCCTACGACGGCGGTGCGTGGCGTGGGGTCTCGCGGATCGATGACGAAGAGGGGCTGCGCGCCGCCTACGACGAGAGCGGCCGTTTCGTCATGCACCTCCAGAAGGCGGTGGAGTCACACGACCTCTTCGTTCGATGCATCGGGCTCGGCCCACAGACCCGGCTGGTCAACTACGACCCCGGTGCGCCGCTGCACGATCGCTACACGACCGCGCGCGATTTCGTCTCGGCCGGGGATGCCTCGCTCCTCCGCGACATGACCCTCACGATCAACGCGTTCTTCGCATGGGACTTCAACTCGTGCGAGGCGCTCCGGAGCGCTGGGCAATGGTACCCGATCGACTTCGCCAACGCCTGCCCCGACTCGCAGGTCACGTCCCTTCATTATCACTTTCCGTGGCTCATCATGGCCAACATCCGTTGGTCGGTATTCGCGGCAGCGACCAGGCGTCGCATGCTGCCGACCAATTGGGACTCTTTCTTCGCCGCCGTGGAAGACGAGATGAGTCTACGGGAGCGGCTCGACCGAACGGTCGCGCTCGCACATCAGCGGTTTCAAACGGACGCCTTCGAAGAGTTCTGCGACCGCCATCTCGAGCATCTCGAGGCAACGACACGCGAGTTTTTCTCGTCCGAGACGGGCCGCGACGCCGTGCGCCAGAAAGTCGCTTCGCTTTTCCCTTCGCACGAAGTCGACGAGTTTACCGAGCGTTTCTGGCAGCGGATTCAGCAATGGCAGCGGGACGAGCCGGCTGGCGCGGAGGCGATCGGGCAAAGCCCGAAGACGTGAACGAGACCGACGTCAAGTGAAGCTCACGAACCGCTGGCATTCTGATCGGATGGGCGCCGACGTGACGGTGGTGCGGTGGGGCCAGGTGGGGACCCCACTCTTCATCTTTCCCACCGCCGGCGGAGATGCCGAGGAGATCGAGCGGTTTCTCATCGTCGACACCTTAGCGCCATTCCTCGAGGAGGGGCGCATCAAGATCTACTCGTGCGATTCCGTCGCTGGTCGGGCGATGCTCGCCGAGGAAGGCTCACCCGAGTACCGCATGCGGCTCCTCAACCGGTTTCACGAGTGCGTCCATCAGGAGATCGTTCCCGCGATTCGTGCCGACTGCCGCTCACCGGAAATCGGCATCGTGGCCGCCGGCGCCTCGATCGGGGCGTTCAACGCGATGGCCGCGCTTTGCCGCTTTCCCGACGCGTTCACGCACGCCATCTGTATGAGCGGGACGTACGATCTGGCGCGGTTCCTCAAGGCACCGCCGACGGACGATCTCTACTACGCCTCGCCCCTGCACTTTCTTCCGGGGCTCGACGGTGCGGCACTCGAGCAGTTGTGCACCCGGTTCGTGCTGATCGCGTCGGGCGAGGGACGGGCGGAGGACATCGGCGAGTCGTGGCGCGCCGCTCACGTGCTGGGCTCGAAGGGCGTGCCCAACCGCGTGGACTCGTGGGGTCCCGACTGGCACCACGATTGGCCCACCTGGCGGAACATGCTGGCGCGGTACGTGGAGGAATTGGTGCCGCGAGGCCCGACCGACGGAGCTGCGGAAGGCTCGTAACCTCACTTCCCGCTTGACTTTCGGACCGCTCCTTCCCAAGTTGGCATTGGCGCGTCGTGCTGGCGCGAAGCTTGAGGCGCCAGGTCCGCCGCTCCTTTGCGAAGGAGCCGAATGGGTCTTCCGCGGTACCGCAGCGGCAGACCACCGGAGGCTCGGGTGGTTTCCGAAGTCCGCGCTCCCCAGCGCGGCCCTAGGGCGAGTCTCCCTCGTTTCAGCGTCAGATCCCACACACTCCCATTGTCGCGAGCCCCGCCCACCCTTGGGCAGTCCAGCGCCGTTCTGGACTGCGCTTCGCACGAACGTGCCGGGGTGCCTGCCCTTCGTGGCGACCATGCTGCCACCGCCGGGTGCCCGATGGCCCACCGAGTTGCGTCGTCAAGGAGGTCAGGATGCGACCAGTCAATCTCGCGTATCCGCGGAGCCAGGCTCCGCCGGCGAGGCGCGGAGAAGACCCACCAGCAGCGAACTATTCTGCCGTGCGTCATTTCGAGGCTGGGCGGACCGCGGTCGTGGAACCGCTCGCACCAGAGCCGACCGCGGACTTCGTCGAAACGCAGAAGGTCGAGCGACCGGCTGTGCAGCCCGTGCCGTTCCCGGTTCCCAAGCCGACCGCTTCGGAGCCGGGCTCGCGTTTCTTCATCTGGAAGCAAGATCCAGCTGTGGGCGAGCTGGGCCGGCGGCTCACGCTCGTTCCCACGCTCGTGCTCAACGGGCCGAGGAATGCCCGCATTGATGTCAGGCTGCTCGGGACGACGCCTGTCATCCGCAATGCGGACGGTGACTACCTCTTTCCGGCCGATACGCCTGAGGCAGACTGCGCTCACGCGTTCGCGCTCGTGCAGCACACCCTGAGCATGTTCGAGCGTGCCAGAGGGGGCGAGAGCGTTCCCTGGGCCTGGAACATGAACGGGAACACGGACGTTCTCACGATCTTCCCCCGAGCCGGCGTCACCGCCAACGCGTTCTACACGCGGGCAGAAAAGGCGCTGAAGTTCTTTTCCTACACGCCCAATACGGCGATGCAGCCGGTGCACACGTGCCGCTCGCCCGAGCTCATCGCTCATCAAACGGCGCATGCCATTCTCGACGGCATCAAGCCCGCGTGGCTCGGCCTTTACAACCCGGCCCAGACTGGGGCACTTCACGAGGCGTTCGGCGACGTCACGGCCATGCTCGTCACACTCTCGCACCCGGAGTTGGCCGAGTCGCTCATTGCGATGACCAGGGCCGATCTCCACGCGAAGAATTTCCTCACCGCGTTGGCAGAGCGGCCGGGCGCCGCCCTCGGGCGGCCGTCGGGCCTTCGCAACGCCGACAACGAACTCAAGCTCAGCCAGGTGAGTAACGAGGTGCACCAGCTCTCTCAGATCTTCACTGGTGCCACATACGAGATCCTGGCTGACATCTTCAAGTTCGAACGGATCCGCCAGCGCGCGGCCAAGGATCCAGTGCAGGTCCTCCTCGAGGTGGTCCGTGACACTGCCAGCCTGCTCATCGGCGCGTTGATGCGGGCACCACAGATCGGGGCGACCTACGTCGACGTCATCAACGAGATGCTGAGGATCTCGAGAGAGCGGGAGGATCCCCGGATCTACCGCGCCTTCATTTATAGTCGCTTCGCGGTGCGGAAGGTGGTCGAGGCAGAGGCCCCGCTCGCGATCATCCGAGGCGAGGTCGACTGGGAGAACCCCGACTTCACCGACCGGCTCGACGACGTCGCCGAGCTCGCCCCGGCGCAACCCGATCACCCCTCGCTGGTGCGTCAGCAAGACCGCACCGGTTGCTGCGGCACCATGCAGCTTCCCGAGTACGCCCGTGAGCAGCGGAAGCTCGACGGAGACCTTCACCGTCTGTGCCAAGAGGGGCAGACGATCCCCGAGATAGAGCTCCTCGCCGATGAACTCGTGGGGCTCAAACAGGCGTTCGAGTAACCTCACCGAGAGCCGCGCCGCCCGTCGGCGCGGCTCTCTCACCTTCTTGCCGAGTGCACACCGCGCCGCCCTAACGACCCGTGCCGGCGGGAGCTGAAACCGCCCTGCCGCCCGCGCCGTAAGGCCACCAATCGCGCCCCTGGCCCACAACTCTCGAGGATCCCATGAGAACCGCGATGGCCTTTTTCGCCGTCTGCGCCCTGACCGTCACACTGGCCGCGCCGCACCATCGCCACGCCGGGTAGCGAACCCGTCGACGTGACCTACGAAGTGGCCGTGCAAGGCGATTCGCTGACCATTACGATCAACGCGCCGCCAGGTGCCCGCCCATTTCACGACATCCAAGTCTCCGATGGTGAGCTCAAGTTCTGGTTCGAGCCAGGCACGGCGGTCGACTGCGTGCTCGCGCGGCAAGAGGACGGGAGCTACGCGGGCGACTGTGTCGCTCAGGATGGGAGTGTAGGGCACTTGACGATGGTGCCGCCGAAGGAGGAGTAGCCGGGCTTTGGGAAGGTGTGAGAGCTTGGCACGAGTGTGGCTTCGTAGCGGTGCGACACACCTCAGCTCGATCTCCTCCGACGAATTCGCAGAGCCCTGCGCACTTCTCGGACGAGTGCTCGAAGCCATGCTAGAATGCGGCCGAGTTGCGTTCGGACTGCCCCGTGCATCTGGTGGAGTGGATAGGCGATGAAAGGAACTACGTAGCGCACCACGGCTCGGTGGGCTCGGGCCATGCGGCGTCGCAGCTCCGGCCGACGGGAACCCGCCGCCGCGAAATTGAAGAAGACCGTCGGATCCCGCGGCTTCGCAATCGTGTAGCCTCGCGCCTGCACCAGCCCGTGGATGAGCGCATGTGCTCTTGCGGGCTCGCGGAGCCGAGCCTCGTCCCAGTCGGGCCGCCCCACCGCCCTGGCCATGGTTGCCAGACGCTGCTGATACTCCTCTGAAAACCTCCGTTTCTGAACGATGGCGTGGTAGGCTAGCGTCTCGAAGTAGTCGTCAGCGTTGGGGGTAAAGAACCCGCGCTCACACCAAATCCGCCGTTCGAGCACCCCCCGTGCCCAACGTGGGTCGTAGTATCGATCGCCGACGAACCGCAGGTCAAAGATGACGGTCTCGCCCGCCACGCGTACGAAGAATCGCCCGCCCCAGCGAGGGACGCGCTTCAGGAGCGGGCGGGGGTGGAGTACGGCGATCAATTCCCGATATCGGTCGGTCAGTAGATCGACGTCATCGTGCGATCCAAACGCAGCGCACTCGGGCAGATGTTCGAAGTTCCGAAGCACGAGGTAGGAAACGGTATGATTCAGCGCGTAGAAGAGCTGTGTCAGCGAGTCCCACCCATCGGCGCCGACGATGTCGCGCTGTACGCGCGGCACCACCCCCTGCCAAGGATCAGCGTGCTCCCGGAGGTGCGTTGCTGGATCGACTCCGAGGAGCATCATCAGATCCCGGGTGGTATGGGCAACCGAGTCGGCGCAATGGACCCATCGGTCGCCATCGCCAAGCGCGCGGAATCGGTCCTTCGCCTCGAACAAGTTGACGGAGACGACCACCGGTCCACTCGTCGTGAGCCGCTCCTCATAGCGCGGCTCCGGGTCCGTGGCGGTGATGACGAGGATCGGCCCGTGACGCTTCCGCGACTCGAGCCCGCCGCCGTGCGGGAGCGGCGCATGGTCGCCGTAGAATCGGAGATAGTTCTCCCGCATTCGGGAGGGAGTCCACTCTACTTCCGTGACGCTCCGCACGACGAGTCGATCCTCAAGGGTACGCAGAATGCGGTCTTCCTCGAACCGCCCGTCCGGCCAGCTGACGATCAGGCGTAGCGCACCCACCTGGGGCTCGGCGGAAGACGGATCGACGGCGTGACGTTGCCGTGCCGTTTCAGCTGGCACCTTCACTCGAATCCTCGCTTCTGGAAGCAGCTAGACGTGCCCGGTCGCGCTCGACGTGAGATGAGAGAGGTCGCCGCGAAGCGGCACGCGGGAGGCGATCCAGGATGGAGCCCGTCATCGAAGCCGCATCGACCGTCGCCGGTAGCGGAATCAGCATCATGCAAGGGCGGCTCCCGCAGAGACCAAGCTTTGAAGCTCGTGAGAAAGCACCGGCCCGGATTCGGCAGCCGGGTTCGTGCCTCCCTCCGCTTGCAAGGGACGTGCTCGGGGGTCGACCCGACTTGAACGCCACCGGTCGTTCCTCGAGACCAGTCTATTGAGGCCAAGGCAGCAACGCTGGAAGCTCGCTATGATGTTGCCGTTGTGCAACATGCCGCTGGGGGCGGACAACGAGAGACTCCCGAGCGCACTTCGGACTTCCTCCTGTACATGCTCCTGGTGTCGGCTCGGCTCGGTCGCTCGGCCCCCACACGAAGCAGACCCGGGGCAATTCG
>JBDHCY010000048.1:0-17746 GCA_039591795.1 Gemmatimonadota bacterium
GAGCAGCAGCCATCGGCGAGGCGGTGGATCACGAGCTGGAGGGACACCGCGAGGTCGAGCGCCTGCTGGGCGGAGACGCGCCGTGACGGGAACGTTGGGCGACGCGGGTTCGGCTCGCGCTCGTCCCGTCTCTCGGGCTCAGGTTCCCCCTAGCAGTTCGAGGGCGTTCGTCCCGAGGATGCGCTCCCGCTCGTCATCGGGGAGTCCCAGCGCATCGATGCTCTGAGTCATCTTCTCGAGACTCCCGATCTGGTGCGGGTAGTCGCTGCCAGCCACGATGCGGTCCACGCCGGTGAAGTCGATCGCCAACTGCAGCGCCTTCGGATCGAAGTTGACCGTGTCGTAGTAGAACCGGCGCAAGTACGTGCTGGGCGGCTTGGAGATGTGCTCGCGACACTCCTCGAACGCCTCGTACCCTCGATCGAGACGTTCGGCGAGGTACGGAATGGCCCCCCCGAGATGCCCGAGCACCCAGCGGATGCCCGGGAACCGCTCCACCACGCCACTGTAGACCAGCCCTGCCGCAGCGAGCGTCGTATCGAAGAGGAACCCGACCAAGGGCATGAGCCAATACTCCGTCATTGCCTCGACACCCATCGGGTAGGTCGGATGGATGTAGATCACCGCCCCGGCGTCGCTGGCGCGCTCGTAGATCGGCCAGAAGCGTTGGTCCGACAGCGGGGTGCCGTTGACGTTGCCGAACACCATCGCGCCCGGCAGGCCAAGCTCGGTCGTGGCCCGTTCGAATTCGACCGTTGCCGCCGTCGGACTATTGAGAGGAAGTGTCGCGAGGGCGGCGAACCGCCGCCCGTGCTCCGCAACGACCGATGCCAATCGGTCGTTCACGAGGGGGGCGAGTTCCGCGCTACGTGCCGGGCTCTCGATCAGGGTTCCTGGTGCGGTAAACGTCAGGACCTGCAGATGGACACCGGCAGCGTCGATCGCCGCCAACCGGGCGTCGAGGTCACGATGACCCGGGACGATGTAGTTCTTGTCGCCCGGCGAGTGGAGCACCGGGTTGCCCTCGTCGTCCTCCGTGACCGTGTAGTTGCTCGGGCCGCGGCGGATCGCGTCGAGATAGGCCGGCGGATAGTAGTGGTTGTGGAAGTCCACGATGATCATCGTGCGTCTTTCCTCGGAACGGATCGCACCCACAGGTAATACACCGGCAGCCCGACCAACACCAGCGACAACCCGGTGACGGCGTCGGCGGTGTTCGTGACGAGTTGATTGCCGACGATGGCGAGCGACATGATCACGAAGAGGAACGGTGCCCAGGGGTAGCCGAACGCGGAGTAGTCGCGCTGGACGTCCGACCGACGGCGGACGACGACGAGGGCCACGGCGAGCAGCGCAAAGAAGATCCATTCGGTGTAGACGACCCGGGTGAACAGCGCCCGGAAGGTCCCGGTCGCGACCAGCACCGACGACCACACCGCCTGTGCCACGACTGCCCGATGCGGTGTCCGGAATCGTGGATGGACGCCACCGATCCAGTCGAATAGAAGACCGTCTCGTGCCATCGAGTAATAGACGCGCGGGCCGGCGAGCACGATGCCGCTCAATGCTCCGAACACCGAGAACATCACGATCGCCGACATGAACGCACCGCCGCCGAAGCCGAGGAGGGCGTCGGCGAAGTCGGCGGCGACACGGGTAGAGGTCGCGACGCTCTCGATCGGAAGGACGTACATGTACACGGCGTTCATCGCGAGGTACGACGCGGTCACGATCAGCGTCCCGATCAAAAGCGCGCGCGGGATCGTCCGCCTGGGCTCGACCGTCTCGTCGGCGTTGTAGGTCACCATGTGCCAGCCGCCGAAGGCGAAGAGACCTGCCACCAGCGCCGTCAAGAAGTCGCTCGTGGCGATCGCGGGTGGGCTCTCCGGCGGCACGAAGTGCGCCGGTACTCGCGCGCCAATGGCCGCGCCCAGGACGATGATCGCCACGACCGCGATGAGCTTCCCAACCGTGAACCAGGTCTGGACGAGAGAGCCTACCCGTACGCCGACATAGTTGATGGCCGACAGCAGGAGAATGGTGCCGATCGCCACGGCCTTGGTGCCTGTGTCGTCGAGCGGGACGAAGAACGAAGCGTACCGCGCGAAGACGACCGCAATCGCTGCGATGATTCCGGAGTGCATCGTCCAGAACATCGCCCATCCCCACAGGTACCCAACCGCGGGATGGTAGGCTTCGGTGAGATAGACGTAGACGCCGCCGGTGCGCGGGAACGTCGATGCCAGCTCGGCGCAGACCAGTGCGCCGACGAGCGTGAGGGCGCCGGCGACGGTCCACACCGCCAGCACGCCCCAGAGCGACGGCACGCGGCCGGCGATCTCCGACGGTTGAACGAAGATCGACGCGCCGATGATCGTGCCCACCACGAGTGCAGTGGCGTGGGGAAGGCGGATGACCTTCCGAAGTGTCAGAGCCTGAGCAGCATTGCCGCCCAATGAAACCCCGCTCCGAATGCCGTGAGCAACACGAGGTCTCCCGCCCCCACTCGCCCGTGCTCGCGCGCCTCCCACAGCGCCAGCGGTACGGATGCCGAGCCGGTGTTCCCATACTCGTGGACGTTGACGAAGACCTTGTCCTCGGGGAGGCCGAGCTTCTTTCGCACGGCCTCGATGATGCGCATGTTCGCCTGGTGTGGCACGACGAGCGCCACGTCCTCGAGAGGAATCCCGGCACGCTCGAGCACCGTTCGCGCGGCCGCGGTCATGTGATGGGACGCCTCCTTGAAGACCTCTCGTCCGTGCATCACGAGTTGTTGGTGCATCCCCTCCTGCGCTCGCTCGAGCGTGAACGGTGTTCTCGTCCCGCCCGTCTCCAAGTGAAGGATTCCCGCTTGGCTGCCATCGGTACCGGCCGTCGCGGTGAGGATCTGACTCGCGCCCGGGCCGACGATGGCGGCCCCCGCGGCATCACCGAAGAGCACGCAGGTGTTTCGGTCGTGCCAGTTCATGAGACGTGTGATCAACTCGACACCGATCACGAGGATGCGTCGCGTCCCCTCGAGCGCACGGGAGCGTGCCACGTCGAGTGCGAGCACGAAGCCCGCACACCCGCTCCCGCCAAGATCGAACGCAGGAACGGCGCGAGCACCTAGCCGGTGTTGCACGAACGACGCTGTGTCGGGCGTATACACTTCGGGCGTATCGGTGGCCACCACGATCTCGTCGAGGTCGGCGGGGTCGAGGCCAGCATCGGCGAGCGCCGAGCGAGCGGCCGCCACCGCCAGGTCGACCGTAGTCTCGTCATCGGCTGCGACACGCCGGCGTTCGATACCGGTCCGGCTCCGGATCCACTCGTCCGACGTGTCCACGTACGCGGCCCATTCGTCATTGGTCATGACGCGACTCGGCACATAGGCACCGAGCCCGAGAAGACCGATGGTGGGCCGGTCGCCTCCCGGCCTCGTCATGGGATCAGTATGTAGCCCGGCCCTCGCGAGAACGCGAGGGCACGGTGATCGGGACTGCCGCTCTGGGCTGGCGCCCGCGAGCTACTGCGTCTTCGAGACCGCGGCACCCTCGACGATCGAGACGGTGATCTCGGGGGCGTGCGTCAACGTGTGATGGACGGTGCAGGCCTCAGCCGCTCGGCGCACTGCATCCTGATACTTCGCCGGAACTCCGGCGGGGATGATCACGTCGACCTCGAACCGCGAGATCCGATGCGGACTCGTCGCAGCCTGGGAGCTCACTTCCACCATGAGCCCCGTCGGGTCGAGGTCGCGCGCGGCGAGGAACTGCTTGACGAAGAGCGCCACGCACGTGCCCAGCGAGGCCGGGAGGAGCTCGATCGGCATGGGGCAGCTGTCCTCACCCCCAGCCTCGATCGGCTGGTCCACCGTGACGTGATGCCCGCGGATGCCAGCGGTGAAGCGGAGGCCACCATCCCAAGTGACGGTGATTGGGCGCATTACGCCTCCTGTGCCGGAGCTGCCTCGAGATGCTTGTCCAGCATCTCGGTGAACAAGTTCGCTGGTGCTGCGCCGAGTACGCCGTCGACCACCTCGCCGCCCACGAACAGGGCGATTGCGGGGATCGACCGGATCCCGTACGCCCCAGCGACTTGCTGATTCTCATCGACGTTGAGCTTGGCGACCGTCACCCGGCCGGCGTAGCTCTGGGCCACCTCGTCGAGCACGGGCGCGACCGCGCGGCACGGCCCGCACCATGGCGCCCAGAAATCAACGAGCACCGGCTGGTCGGCCTGAAGGACGTCGTTGGAAAAACTCGCATCGGTCACGTGTTTCACGTTTGCCATGTGGTTCTCCTCGGGCTTCGGGAGCGCGCGAACCGAGTGTACGGAAGGCACCCACCGCGCTCTTATATTCTACTATTGCAATGTTTCTATGTCAAGCCGGAGTTCTCGCCCCTGTGGAGCGGTTCGCGGCTAGCGCATCGGTCGAGACCGCTGGGCGATGGCCGAAGCGTCGTCGTGATGCCGGGGGCGCCGGCGTCACCGATCCCGGCTACCGCCGCTCGAAAGCCGGCGCAGCAGTGCGGCGAACGGGACCCTCGGCAACCAGCCGCAGCACCTCGGCGATCGCGGCTTCCAGCTGGGGGTCGCCGCCTTTCGCCATCGCCCCCTGATCGTCCACGACCGGCAGGTCCGGATCGACACCATGTCCTTCAGCGAACCAGGTGCCGTCGACGCCGAACAGCCTCCCCGGGGGGGCCGTGTAGAACCCGCCGTCGATCAATTGGTGCCCGGACGCGGGCCCGATGAGCCCACCCCAGGTGCGCTCGCCGATCAGTGGGCCCACGCCCATCGCCTTGAAGAAGTAGGGATAGGCGTCGCCGCCCGATCCGGCCCAACCATTGATCAACATGACCTTCGCGCCTGGGTGGTTCACCGGCGGCCAGTCGACCACCCTGCCGTGCCGGAAGAAGATCCGCATCACCATCTCGCGGTTCATCAGCTCGATGAACCGATCGGGAAGCTGCCCGCCCCCGTTGAACCGCTCGTCGATGATCAAGCCCTCTTTGAGCATCTGGCTATTGAACTGCCGCACGAGCTCGGTCTGCCCGAAGAGACCGGTGTTCGGCACAAACACGTACCCGACGCGTCCATCGGTCGCCTCTTCGACGTGCTTACGGTTGGCCTCGATCCACTCGAGGTTGCGGAGCCGAGACTCGCTCGTGAGGGTAGTGACCAGCACACGCCGGGCGCCGTCGGTTGACGGGCGGCTGTTCACGGTGAGCGCCACCGTCGTTCCGGCGAGCCCTGCAAACGCCGCGTACGGATCTTTGCTCGTGTCGAGCGGGACGCCGTTTACGGCGAGGATGTAGTCCCCCTCACCAACGTCCAGTCCCGGTTCGGCGAGCGGCGACCGCGTCTCCAGATCCCATGGAGCCCCTCGAACGATGCGCGCCACACGGTACGCGCCATTCTCCAGCGCCCAGTCGATTCCCAATAGACCGACGGGCCGTCGCGCTGCGCTCTCGGTATCACCGCCCCCGACGTAGGTATGCGAGGCGTTGACCTCGCCGATCAGCTCACCGATCACGAAGTTCACATCCCAGCGCGTGACGGCATCGTCGAGGAGGCCGCCGTAGTGCGTCCGGAGCGCCGGCCAGTCGAGCCCGTGGAGCCCGGGGTCGTAGAAGACGTCGCGATACGTGCGCCACACGTCGGTGAACAGCTGGCGCCATTCCGCGCGGGGGTCGACGACGGCCTCGAGATTCGCGGTGGCCAGACGCTTGTCCATCTTCTGGGCCGGCTTGAGATCGATGATCGCCCATTGGCCACGATGGCCAACGAGGAGCTTCTTCCCGTCTGCGCTCAGCTCGTAGCCCGAGGCTGGCTCGAGAACGGTCTTCTCTTCGCGTGCCTCGAGATCGTAGTAGACGATCGACGAGTTCTCTTGGCCGGAGCCGGTACGCGGAAAGCGCAGGTAGAGCAGTTTCCCTTTCGCAGCCCGCAGCTGGCCGTAGTTCCCCGCCTCCGGAGGGAGCACGACACCACGTGCTTCGAAGCCGTCGAGATCGATGCCGACCTCCTGCTGCTCGTCACTCTGTCCGTTTGCGTCACCTCCGGTATCTCCGCCCGACGCCGCCGAATCTTCGGTGGCCTCGTCATCGCTGCGGGCCGCGAGCGGCGACGGCACGTCGCGCCGGAGGGGGACGGCCACGAGGCTCGTCGTGTTCGGATAGACCCAGGTGGCGTCCACGTCCGAGTAGATCGGTGCCAGCGTGCGGTTCGACGTGAAGTAGAGATACTTCCCGTCGGGGTCGAACGCGGGTTGACCGTCGCTGTAGTAACCGGACGTCACCTGATGGCGCTCGCCCGCCGGCACATCGAAGAGGAAGACGGCGTTGTTCCCGGTCTCGAGATCGCGTCCGTAGGCGAGCCAGCGGCTGTCGGCCGACCAGCTCACCTCGAAGCCCTGGAGTTGCCCGTGAAGCCAGCTCTGCCCGTGGTCCACTTCGGTCAGCCGCCCGTTCTCGACCTCGACGATCTGGATCGTTTGCGTCTGGTCGATGAACGCGATTCGCTTGTTGTCGGGCGACCAGTACGGCTGGTAGCGATAGCCCGGGCCGAGCGACGTCACAGTGCGCTCTTCGCCGGAGCCGTCTGCGGCTCGGAGCGTCAGCTCGTACTCCCCCGATCGATCGCTCCAGTAGGCGACCTGCTGCCCGTCGGGCGACCAGGCCGGATACCGCTCGGCGATTCCTGAGGATTGGCTGAGTGAGAGAACCACGCCGTTCTCCGCCGGCAGCGTGAAGAGCTCGCCCCGGGCCTGCACGACGGCGCGCTTTCCCTGCGGCGAGACATGGGCCCATTGGAGCAGGTTGCCCACCCGCTCGACGCGCGGCCGCACCGACGCGAGGTCGGTGACGACGTCGACCGTCACTTCACGCTGCTGCTCGGTGGCGAGGTCGACCAGATAGAGCCTCCCGCCCGCCTGAAAGACGATGTCGCTGGGCCCGATCGCCGGCCACGCCACGTCCACGTCGGTGAAGCGGGTCACCTGAGTCATGGTGCCGCTTTGGACGTCGAGCTTCCAGAGGTTGTGGCGCTCGTCGGGACCACGGTCGGAGAGGAAATAGAGCGTCTCGCCGTGCCACATCGGATGAGCGTCGTTTGCCGCGTCGCTCGTCAGGTTTCTCGCATCGCGCGACTGGAGATCGAGGAGCCAGATCTCAGGGGCAAGGCCTCCGCGATACCGCTTCCAGGTGCGGAAGCTCCGATCCTTGGGCGTGTAGGCGAGCCGCCGACCGTCGGGAGAGAGTGCCCCGAACTCGCCGTAGGGAGCGGGGAGCTTGACAGGAAGCCCTCCCACCGCGGAGACGAGGTAGAGCTGCCTGAATCGGGTCACCCCGCTCTCGCGAGCCGACGCGAAGAGGAGCTGTTGCCCATCGGGGCTCCAATCGAGCAGCCGGTCGGAGCCCGGGTGATGCGTTACCCGCTCGGGCTGGCCGCCCATGGACGGCAGAACGTAGACGTCGACGTTGCCGTCATAGTTGCCGCTGAACGCGATGCGGGAACCGTCGGGCGAGAACCGGGGAAACTGCTCTTCGCCGGTGGGAGAGCTCAGCCTGCGCGCCGTGCCACCGACCTTGGGCACGACCCAGATATCGCCGGCGTAGACGAAGGCGATCTGGCTCGCCGAGACATCGGGATAGCGAAACATGCGCGCATCCACCTGGGCGTGTGCAGCTGCTGCACCCAGTAGCAGTGCGCCGACAACGGATTTCAGCATCGGACCTCTCCCCAGGTGAAGTTGGCGGCACGCGGTGTGGCCGCCGCTACTGCCTCCCGCGACACCGATAGCGGACGTGCTGTGGCTCGGCGACGCAGCTCGGATCCCTTCCCCCACCGAAGGACCATCCCGCACCCACGGTGAGCACCATCCGATTCTCGGACGTCACACCGTCGCCGAAGCGCCAGCCCAAGTCGACCCGTCCGGTACGTGCGACTGTCGATAGGGCAGATCCTCCCCGCAACCCCAGCCCAACGTTACCGCCGAATCGCGCTTGTTGGTCCGCATACCACGCGCCGCCGTAGTCGGCAAAGCCGGCGAGCGCAAACCCGAACAACCCGAACAGTGCATCGGCGACGAACCACTTGTGCTCCGCCGTTCCCCAGAACATCCGCGTACCCACGAACGCGTGCGGCTCCCAGCTCCGCGGCGGACGAACGAATCCGAGGTCGAACTCGGAGCCGGGTGTCTGACTCTCGAGCCAGCCGGCCTGAATGTGGAGCACAGTGGCGTGGCGGTCGTGTGGCTTGAGACCAGCCGTCACGCGCATCTCCACCGCCCCCGAGTCGAGCCCGGACGCGTCGAAGATCCCGTGACCCTCCAGCGCTGCCGTGACGAACCCTCGCGGGATTCCGATCGAGCCCCTCAACCGCGCGACGGGTCCGATACCGGTGCGCTGGTACCCGAACGTCTCCGGCGTCACGGCGACGCCGACGTGGACGAACGAGCTCATGTCGATGTCTTCGGACCCGAGTCCGTTGAACCGTCGAAGGGTCATGAAGCGGGCGTGCCGCCACTCGAGGAAAGCGCCGATCGCCCCCGTCACAGAATCCGGTGCGGTGGTCGCCACCGTGTCGCGGCGAACGAACTGTTCCTGCCGGAGTTGGACGCTCGCGCCGAGACGCACGTACTCGGTGGGGCTCGCACGGAGCGCGAGGCCGCCGGTCGCGAGCGCGACCGAGGCGCGCCGCTGGTAGATCGTCGTGTCGAGAGCACCGGGCCCAGCCCGATACTGGAGCATCCGGCGGTCGGTTCGCTCGCCCTCGATGATGGCCAGGCGATGGTCTTCCATACGCCGGAACGGATCGCCGACGACGTAGTTGAAGATCCGACCGTCCGAGAGGTTCTCGAACTGCGCGTGCGCGTCGACCTCGGATCCGAAGAGCCGACCGAACTTGGCGGCCACATCGAGCCCGTCCCGGTCCACGTCCTTTCGATACGCGACGTGGACGAGGTTGGCCGAGCCCAGCAGGTTGACTTCCGTGACACCCAGGTTCGCTGTGACATTCCCGTCGGTCGCCACCTGGAACTTCAGCTTCGGCTTGGTGCTCCACCCGTCTTGCGTCCGCACGACGACGGCGAAGCGCCCGTCGATACGTGTCGTATCGATGCTCACATCCTTGAAGATCTCGAGCCGCCGCAGGTTGCGCTCGCTCTCCTCGACCACGGCCGGATCGAATGTGTCCCCGACGGCGAACAGCAGCTCGCGGCGGATGACGTAGGGCTGGGTGTTGATGTGCAGTGCGTTCATGGCGCGGGGTACGAAGCTCTGTGACTCCGCGGTGGGAAAGATGTCCTCTGAGACGAACACGATCGTATCGATCGCCGGCATTGCGTTGGGAGCCTGTGCCGTAGCGCTCGAGCCGATGATGGCCGACGCCCACAGACAGAGCGCGACTGGACGGGGCATCGCCTGGGGAACCGAAATAGTCTGCTGCTCCAGGTTCGAATGTGTGAGCGATTCGACGAGTGTCGAACCAACCGGAACCCGTCCGAGGTGTCTCGAGCCAGCGCCCGTCAGACAACGGCGCACGGGCGACTTTGACAGCGTACACTCGTCTGGGCTCCAACGCGTGTCAACCGCGAGTGGGGCTGCCCTTCCCTCCCGCCCCAACGCCCTACACCTTCTGGAGCCGGAGGTCAGATTCCATGCTACGTGTTCCATTCTTTGCGGCACTATGTCTCGTCTCGCTTGCTCTTGCGCCCGCCCGGGCGCAGCAGCCACTCCCCACCGAGCGCATCGACAGCGTCTTCCACGACCTGAACCAGAACGACCGGCCAGGCTGCAGCATGGCAGTGTTTCGTGGCGGGACCATCGCCTACGCGCGTGGGTATGGCATGGCCAACCTCGAGTACGACATTGCCCTCACTCCGCAGTCGGTGTTTCACGTCGCCTCGATCTCCAAGCAGTTCACCGCCTTCGCCGTCGAGCTGTTGGTTTCTGAGGGCCTCGTGTCGTGGGACGACGACATCCGGAAGTACGTACCGGAGCTCCCCGACTACGGCAAGACCATCACGCTCCGACACCTGGCCCACCACACCAGCGGGGTTCGGGACCAATGGAACCTCCTGTCGATGGCTGGATGGCGCTGGGAGGCCGACCTCGTCACGCAGCAGGACGCGCTAGACATCATCGCGCGGCAACGGGCGCTGAACTTCGATCCCGGAGAACGATACCTCTACAGCCACAGCGGATTCACGCTCCTCGCCGCAGTCGTGCAGGAGGTGAGCGGAAGGACACTGCGCGAGTTCACCGAGGAGCGCATCTTCGCGCCCCTCGGCATGACGTCCACGCATTTTCACGACGACCACCAGACGATCGTGCCCGACCGCGCCTACGGCTACCGGCGCGACGGCCGGACGGGCTGGAAGATCTCGATTCCCGACTTCGCCATCGTCGGTGCGAGCAGCCTGTTCACGACCGTGGAAGACATGGCACGGTGGGACGGCAACTTCCGCGACCACGTCGTGGGCGACGATGCGCTCTTCGAGCGCTTTCTCTCGAAGGGCGTGCTCACGTCGGGTGAAGAGCTGACCTACGCGCACGGCATCGCCGTGTCCCAGTACCGGGGCATCCGTACGATCGGTCACGGCGGCGCCGACGCCGGATATCGAAGCGACTACATCCGGTTTCCGGAGCACGACCTCGGGATCGTCACGTTCTGCAACTTTGCAGCAGCGGGGCCCGGCCGTTACACCCGCAGCGTCGCGGACGTCCTCCTCGACGATGTGCTGACACCGGTGGCCGAGAACGCCGACCCGGAAGTGGACGTCGACCGCTGGGGTGAGACGTTCGAGCGGATGCGGGGGTATTACAGCGATCCCCAAACCGACCGCCCACTCTTCGTCTACATCTTTCGGAGGCACGGCCGCCTCGCACGGGGTTCCGGCAGCGGAGGCCGAGGGACCACGTTGGTCCCCCTCGCCGAAAACCGCTTTCAACTGGGAACGGGTCGCGAAGTCGCCGAGTTGGACATCGCGGAGGGGAAGCCCCGCGCCATTACGATCGACGGACGCCGCTTTCCCTATGCGGGGCGCGCCCCAGACAACATCGAGCTGCGAGAATATGTCGGCACCTATTGGAGCGACGAGTTGGGCACGGAGTACCGCATCACCGCCGATACGGCTGCGTCCCGACTCCGTCTCGTGCATCGCAAGCAGCAACCCCGTGTGCTCCGAGCAGCGTTCACCGACACCTTCTCCGCCGGTGGCGACTGGTTCACCTTCAGCCGCGCGCCAGACGGCCGGGTGGCCGGGTTCACCTGGAGCAGCGGTCGGGTCTGGAAGGTTCGGTTCACGAAGCGGTAGCACCTGAGTCGTCGAGCAGGGTCGCGCTCAGCGCGATCCAACCCTGGACTCCTACGAGGTCTGCGAGAATGACACAAGCATCGGTCCGCCCGCTCCTCTTCGTCCCGTTCATGGCTCTGGTGATGGCGTGCGCCGCCGACCCAGCTGGGGAGATCACCGCCGACGGCATCCGTGGCGACGTCGCCGCGCTCTCCGCCGACAGCATGGAAGGCCGTGGCGCCGGGACTCCCGGGGAGGACCGTGCCGCCGCCTACATCGCCCGGCGCTTCGAGGAGATCGGACTCCGCCCGCTCGGCGACGCGTATGCTCTCCCGGTCGAGCTCGTCGGGATGCGCAAGGTCGCGGCGCGGTCGTCGCTCACGATCAGCGCCCCGGGCGGCACGCTCCCGTACACCGACAACGAGACGATCACCTACTGGTCCGCATCCGAGCGGAAGATCGTCGACCTCCAGAGCGTTCCGATCGTCTTCGTGGGGTACGGCGTCGAGGCCCCGGAATACGACTGGGACGACTTCGGAGACACCGACGTTCGTGGCAAGGTGCTGCTCTTCCTGAACAACGACCCTCCGGCCGAGGACGACGGTGTGGCGCTCTTCGGCGGGACCGCACGCACCTACTACGGCCGGTGGACGTACAAGTTCGAGCAGGCCGTGAAACACGGCGCCGCAGGCGCCATCGTCATCCACACGACCGAATCGGCGAGCTACCCGTTCAGCGTGATCGGCAATACTGGCACGCGCGAGATCTGGGCCCGCGACTACCAGGTCGATTTCCTGGCCTGGATCGACTCCACGTCGTCGGAACGCATCGCCGCTGCTATGGGCACGAACCTGTCCGGACTCTTCGCGATGGCGGCGGAGCGAGACTTCCGCCCGCAGGAGACGGGGTACCGAGTCACGGCGCACGTGGAGACCTCGATTCGCCGGGTCCAGACGAAGAACCTCGCGGCGGTGCTCGACGGGAGCGATCCGGACCTGCGAGCGCAGCATCTCGTCTTCTCGGCACATTACGACCACCTGGGAACCAGCCCCGACGCCGAGGGTGACGACAAGATCTACAACGGGGCCTGGGACAACGCGGCCGGTACCGCGTCGATCATCAACCTCGCGCGCGCTTTCGTGGCTGCACGGCCCCGCCGTTCGGTCGTGTTCGTCGCCGCGGCCGCCGAGGAAGGTGGGCTGCTGGGCAGTGGCGCGTTCGTCCGGAACCCACCGATCCCATTGGCCCAGTTCGTGGCCAACTACAACGTGGACATGCCACAGATTTTCGGAGTGACGCACGAGATCGCGGCGATCGGTGTCGAGACCAACACGCTCGGGCAGGTCCTCCAAGAGGTTGCGCGGGAGCAGGGTCTCCAGGTCACCGGCGATCCCAATCCCAACGCGGGTAGCTTCTACCGGTCGGATCAGGTGAACTTCGCGAAGGCGGGGATTCCGGCACTCTACATCCAACCCGGCAGGGACTACGTCGAGCCACTGGGGTTCGACCCGATGGAGTACCGCACGGCGCACTACCACCAGCTGAGTGACGAGCTTCGGGACGAATGGAATCTCGAGGGCACCGCACGCGACATGCGCATTCTCTTCGCGGCCGCACTACGGGTTGCAAACTCGGACGAAGTCCCTCGCTGGGTCCCGGGAAGCGAGTTCGAAGAGGAATGGAAAGCGCTGTACGGGCTTGAGTGACCCCGCTGTGCAGGTCGGCGCGCCGATCAAGGACGAGCCGCCTGCTTCGAGCCATGCACCTGCCGCTGTCGTACCGAGTGGTGAGAGCGTGGCTTGCACGCAGTCGCCCGCAACAGCACCTTTCGCGCGCTCACCCACACGTTCGGGGACACGATGAGACTCACCGCTTCGCTGACCACGCTCGCCCTGGGACTGGCTGCCGCTGGATGCAGCAGCGCTGCTCCGACCACCGCGCCGGCGCCACAGGCCTCGCCTGACGCCCCGAATGAGGGACAGCGGCCCGCCCGCGCTGGAGGAACCCCCGGCGCTCGGCCGGGACAGCGGCCCGGTGGACAGGGCGAGTCGAGCCCACGCCCGTACGATCAGGTGATCACGGCCGATGCGCAGACCAGCGAGGGTCTCTTCAAAACACATCGGATTGGCACCAAGCTCTTCTTCGAGATCCCAGCGGCCGAGCTCGGCAGCGAGCTGCTCGTCGTGACGAGGGCCAAGCGGGTGCCGGTCAACATGGGCTACGGAGGCCAGCAGTTCGCCCCGACGAGGGTCGTCAAGTGGGAGCGCCGCGGGAACCGGGTGCTCTTCAGGTCGGTCTCGTACGAGATCGTGGCCGATTCGAGCAATCCGATCTACCAGGCGGTGCGCAACTCGAACAACGACATCGTGATCGCCGGGTTCAACGTCGAGTCGTATGGGGCAGACAGCGCGCCCGTGATCGACGTGACCAGGCTGTACGCCACTCCGCCGCGGGAATTCGGCCCGGGCAACCGCTTCCGAACCCGGCCCGACGCCGACCGCTCGTATGTCGAGCGGGTGCTCTCGTTCCCCAGAAACGTCGACGTCGAAGCGACGGTGACCTATCCGGCGCCCACGGGCGGGGCAGGCCAACAGGGGGGCAGCCCATTCGCGCCGCGGGTGACCACGACCGCTACCGTGGTTCTTCACTGGAGCATGGTGAAGCTCCCCGAGCGCCCGATGATGCCGCGGCTCGCGGACAAGCGGATCGGCTTCTTCTCCATCGATCAGGTCGACTATGGGCGCCCGGAGCAGCGCGCAGAGGAGCGCCGTTACATCGTGCGGTGGCGACTGGAGAAGCAGGATCCGAGCGCCGCGATCTCCGAGCCGATCAAGCCAATCGAGTACTACGTCGATCCGGCGACGCCCGACTGGCTCAAACCGTGGATCCGGAGTGGGATCGAGGCGTGGCAGCCCGCCTTCGAGGCTGCCGGTTTCCGGCGTGCCATTGTGGCAAAGGACGCACCCTCCCCCGAGGAAGATCCCGACTGGGCCCCGGAAGACGCCCGGTATTCGGTCGTGCGCTGGCTCCCGTCGACGATCGAGAACGCGCAAGGGCCCAATGTCCACGACCCGCGGACCGGCGAGATTCTCGAATCGGACATCTACATGTACCACAACATCATGAACCTTCAGAGGACGTGGTACTTCACTCAGGTCGGGCACCTCGACCCACGTGCGAGCATGTGGCCCTTCCCCGACTCGCTGATGGGCAAGCTGGTCGAGTTCGTCGTCGCGCACGAGGTGGGCCACACGCTCGGCTATCAGCACGATCAAAAGGGGAGCTCGACCTATCCGACTGACTCCGTGCGGAGCCGCACCTGGGTCGAGCGCATGGGGCATGCCCCGTCGATCATGGACTATTCCCGATTCAACTACACGGCCCAACCGGAGGACGGGATCGCGATCGACCACCTGATCCCGCGAATCGGCCCGTGGGACATCTACACGACTCGTTGGGGCTACTCGCCAATCGACGCAGACACGCCCGACGAGGAATGGGCGACGCTCGATCAGTGGTCACGCGAACAGGACTCGATCCCCTGGTTCCGGTTCAGCATGTCCGACTCGTGGGGGGCCGACCCGGGCGACCACACCGAAGCGGTGGGTGACGCCGACCCGGTCAAGGCGAGTGGCTGGGGCATCAAGAGCATCAAACAGATCGTACCACTGCTCATCCCCGCCACGGTTCACGAAGGAAAGGACTACGAGGATCTATCCCAGATGTACGGGCGGTTGATCGGCCAGTGGCGCAACGAGCTTCGCCATGTGGCCATCAAGATTGGCGGCGCCGACGCACAGGAGAAGTACGCGGGGCAGGACGGGATCCGATACAAGCCGTGGCCACGTGAGAGACAGCGCGAGGCCGTCACATTCCTCAACCAGAACGCGTTCACCACACCCAGCTTCTTCTTGACGGAAGACATCTTGCGACGGATCGAGGTGGAAGGCGCGCTTGCGCGCATCAACGCGGCGCAAAGGAGCGTTCTCAACACGGTGTTCAACAACCGGCGCCTCGAGCGGCTGATCGAGTTCGAGGCGCTGTCGAACGGCTCCAGGCCCTACCGCCTCACTGAGATGCTGTCGGACGTGCGGGGCGGCATATGGAGCGAGCTCGGTGAGACGCGGGTCGCGATCGATCCGTTCCGTCGCGAGCTGCAGCGCAGCTATCTCACGCTGGTCGGCGTGAAGCTCGATCCGCCGGAGCCGTCCTCCGGACAGGGCGGCGGCGGTCGCTTCGCACGACTGGCCGCCCCGGCGCGGGCGACGAGCGACGTGCAGGCTGCCTTCAAAAGCGAGTTGCGGGCGCTGGACGGAAACATCCGGCGTGCGCTCCCCAACGCGGCGGACCGCATCACCCGCGCGCATCTCGAGGATGCGCGGGACCAGATCCGCGACATGCTGGAGCCGAAGCGGTAACCGGGGCGAAGGGACGGCGACCTCACACGCTCGCTCACAACTGCTCGCGGCGCTCGAGGTGGGCCTCGACTTCTTGACGGGTGATCCACACCCGTCGCAGTTCTTTGCGCGCGAAGAGCGACAGCTGGTCGGTGCGGTGCGGGGATCCCTGTTGCGACCAATTGCCGTAACCCACGAGCGCCATGGCGCGCAGCGGCGTCCCGAACTCGACGGCCGCAACGAACGAATCCCCGCCGGTGGCGACCAATCGGCCGCCGCCCGCTGAGTCGTAGCCCACCGTCCGAAACACGCCCAAGGCACCCGGGCCGCCATTCCCCGGCAGGTCGATCCCGTCGCGCCTGAGCCGGTGGACGTCGCCCCAAGCGACGTCGAGCGCGCCGTGGCTCTCCTCGATTCGGCGGGCCGCCGCCGCGAGCGCAGCCACGGCCGCCTGAGGGTCTGCCAGGCCATCGGGCGTCGTACGGGGAGCCGCGGGGCTCCACGGAGTGGCGAACGGCGTCCCCCCGAGCTGGCGCCGGGCCAGCGTTCGCCACCACTCGCTGAACAGCACGGCGCCACGGCTTCCTTGGTCGGTCGAGCGGTCCCAGCGACCGAGCACGTCGGCCGCGCGCCGAGCGAGGTCCCCATCCGCGGTCTCGGCCAGCGGAAGCACGTCGTCGAGCACGCGGTCGGCCAGCTCCATGCGCGTCGAATGCTTGTACGCGAGCAGCTCCTCGAAGGTGATGCTGGTGTCCTCCTCGAGCATGCGCACGGAACGCTGCGGCCTGAACGCCATGCCGAGCGGGGCCAGGTAGGCTGGATAGTCCCGCGGTGACCAGACGGGCGGAAACGTCGCGGACCAGGGTCCCTCGTTCGCGTTCTGCACCCAGCCGCTTGGCGGGTCCACGACCCTCGGCATCGCCTCGTACGGATGGACGTCGGTCCACACGGTCGTCGAGGTATCGCCTTGCACGATCCCGGACCAAAACGAGCGGTCACCGGCGTCACGGATGGGCGTGTTGCCGCCGTAGTGGTAGAGGATGTGCCCATCGGCGTCGGCGTAGATGACGTTCTGCGACGACAGCTGCATCGATTGCATGGCGCGTTCGAACTCGTCAAGCGCGCGCGCGCGTGCCATCGCGAGCCACTGCGCGAAGACGCCCGGCCGATCGAGACCCGCCACGCGGAGCGCGATCGCCTTCCCGGGCTTCTCGGCGACGACAGGGCCGTGGACCGAGCGACGCAGCCGGACGGTGTCATCGCGGAACGAGCCGTCGCTGCGCTTCACGCGCAGGACCGTGACGGACTCCTCGAACGGTCGCTCACCGCCGTCCCATCGATAGCCGTCTCCCATGAGCGTGAGCTCGTAGTGGTCGGTCCCGTCCTGGGTGTTCGTGGTGTGGGTCCAGCCGAGTCGATCGTTGAACGCGATGGGGAGGACGGGGAACCCCACGAGTGCCGCGCCATAGACGCCGCTGTTCCCGCTCACGAGCTGCGCCTCGAACCAGGTGAACTCGTCGCGCCAGGGGAGGTGCGGGTTCACGAGGAGCATGGCCTTGCCGCTCGCGGACCGTTCGGGCCCGATGGCCCAACCGTTCGAGCCCGTCGCCCGCCAGCGGTGCGTGCCAGCCCCGATTTGCTGGCGCGTCGCCCCGACGAAGAGGAGCATGACCCGAGAACCGTGCGCCAGGACGTCGACGGGAGTCACGGGCAACACGACTTCGACCGAATCCGCGATCCGGTCGGCGTGCGCTGCCGCGTAGCCGTTGATCCCATCAGTGAAGGCGGTCAGGTACGACCGCATGGCGGGGCTCTGGGCGTCCCACGCCGCAGCGCTCCGGGCGGGGACGCCGACGGTATGGAGCCAGCGGTCGTCGGCGAGACCTGCTTCACCCCAGTACTCTGCCGCGCGGGCCCGCGACTCACCGTACAGCCGAAGCAGGAGATCGCCGTGCGCCTGGGCCTGCGCCCAGCCGAATGCGTAGGCCATCCCACGATCATCTTCCGCGTAGATGTGCGGGATGCCCCACGTATCCCACAGGATCTCGGGACCGCGCGTTTGGGA